>NZ_KV840181.1:0-76216 GCF_001839145.1 Staphylococcus sp. HMSC62D11
TTTTCTAATTGAAAATAATCTTACTGCTGTTTTTTTAGGGCTTTATGTCCCAGCCTGTATTTTATTTTTGACGTTCATCAATCGATGTGTGTATTTGTTCGTCAGTTGGTTTAGTCGTGTGTGTTTCTGTAGATGTTGTATTATTAGAAGCTAAATCATTATCATCTTGTGAATTTAATGATTCGGATTTGTTCTTTTTGCTACTTTTTTTATCCTTTTTAACTTGAGACACATTGACTGGTTCTCCGTTGCGAATAAAGTATTGAACAACACCTAAAGTATTTAAGTAATGTATTATAATAGTGATAATTGCCACTAGTATGATTATAGCAATATGAATGTTATAAGCCAGTGTTTGTGACATATTTTGTAATAAATAGATATCCAACGATGATATAAGTGATATGATGAGTGCGATTAAGTTAATCAATAACACACCTACAAAAAATTTAAACCACGTTTTTTGTCCATTCGCAATTCCTTTAAAACCGTCTTCTAATGAGGCAATAGCTGTTTTATTACGGTCTTGAGTAAATTGTACAGTACTGTTTATCATAGGTATTAATACAATCCACAATAGAATTGAAATAATAAATGAAACAAAAACAAATGTTACAATTTGAATAATCAATAACGTATTTTGACTCTGAATTTCTAAAGGTTTAATTAATTCTCCAACAATTTTGAAGAGATATTTTAAAAGAAATGCATGTATCCAAGTTAAAGCGATATATAGTATTAAACTGATGATACCGAGTAAAATACTAGAAATGTATTTGCCACCTTTAAATGAAACAAGTAAATCTGAAAAGCCAAATTTTTGCTTTTTAATAGATTTTGATATGACATTAATAGAACCAGCTAGTAGTTGATATCCAACAAGAAGGAATATAATCGCTATAACAACCAAAACAATGATATTAATCGTCTGTAATTGCTCCTGTAATTGTTGAGGATCAACATTACCTTTTTGTATCAAAGTCTCTTGCATGTCATTACTAACTTTACTTAGATATAGTTTTGGAAGAAATTGACAAAGCACAAAGAGAATTAACACATTGATCATTGCAAAAACAAATGTTAACAACCAATGTGACTTTGTATTTTTGATTGCTAATTTATGAAATTTAAACAAAATGAAGCACTCCTTTACGTTAATATAAATACAATATCAAAATTCGAAAAAATTTTAAATGAATATCTAACATATTATGACATTAAGTGTTAGAATATGCTAATAAATGAACTAATGAAAGGAGATATCATCATGAAAATTGCAATTATAACCGATGTGCATGGAAATTATGATGCGCTAGAAACTGTTTTGGATGATATTGATCGTAGAGAAGATGTTGATAAAATTATAAACTTAGGTGACAATATTGGAATTGGTCACGAGACAAACAAAGTATTAGACAGCATCTTTGAACGTGAAGACATGGAGATGATTGCAGGCAATCATGATGAAGCGGTGATGTCAATAGTTAATGGCACACCTTATCCGGAAGACTTAAAAGATAAATTTTATGAACATCATCAGTGGATTGAAAGTCATCTTGACGAAGAATATCATGAGGTATTAAATCAGCTTCCACGATTTATTGAACAAACCATCTGTGGTAAAAAAATGCTATTTATTCATTATGAAATTGATAATAGTAAATTAAATACTACAATCGATGGACAACCTTTTAGTCCTATAGTTGAACCAAGTGCACAAAATATGTCAACGCTTTTCCAAGATAAAGATGCTGATGTAATTGTTTTTGGACATAATCATACGTTACATTTATTTGATGATAAGAAGAAACTGTACTTTAATCCAGGCTCTGTTGGTCTTAATAATGGTGCTTATGCCGTATATGGCATTCTGACAATTACTGATAGTGAATTCTCGGTGGAAAGAATCAAATTACCTTATGATAATGAAGAATTTCTTTTAGGATTTAGTGAAAAGCATGTTCCAGCAAAACAATTAATATTTGATAAATTTCTTTAAAAAATAAAGCTATCGTAGTTCCTAGTAAAGAAAGGATACGATAGCTTTTCAATTTAATGCTGGTGTACGTGAGCATGTGAATGATGAAGTCCTGTACATAATGTGGACGTGTCATGTTTATGTTTAGGTGTTTCTAACTGTATGGTCATGTGATGAACATTTAAATGTGATAAGTCATGTTCGATACGTTCGAGTAGTAATTCACATTGCTCTACAGTAAGGGCTTCACTTACTACGGCATGGCAGCTCAATGCATTCATATCATTTGAAATCGTCCAAACATGATAATCGTGAACATTTTGAACTTGACCATGTTGTGTAATAGTTTGAATTATTGCTTCTAAATCAACATCTGTTGGTGTTCCTTCCATCAAGATATTAAGCGATGATTTGGTAATGCCGAAAGCACTTTTTAAAATTAATAGTGAAACAATAATACTTGCTATAGGATCAGCCAGTGTAAAATCAAATAACCATATTAGGATAGCAGCAACGATAGCACCTAATGAGCCCAGTAAATCTCCAAGCACATGAATAAAGGCACCACGCATATTTAAATTATGATGCGTATCACCACTTTTAAACATAATTGCTGCGACAATGATATTAACAAGTAATCCCATTACACTGATAACAAACATTTCAGTTGACTGTACTTCTGGTGGTGCGAAGAAACGTTTAATTGCTTCTATAATAATGAGTGCACTTATAATAAATAGAGTTACACCATTAAATAATGCCGCTAACACTTCAAAACGTTTATAGCCAAAGGTTTTTGATGTTGTAGCATTTTTTTCTGCATAGATAAAAGCAATAAGTGCTATGCCTAGTGAGACGGTATCACTGAACATATGGATTCCATCTGAGAGCAAAGCTAAGCTATTAGCGAGATAACCTCCGATAATTTCAATCAACATAAATGAGCCAATGATTAAAAACGAAATAAGTAATACTTTTTTGTTATTTGTGTGTACATGACCGTGGACATGGTCATGATGATGTTGATGTGTGTGATTAGTCATGATAAGATCCACCTTCTTTTGGATGATTTGCATGATGAATGGCTTGTTTTAACAACGTAGCGACATGTTGGTCATCAAGAGAATAAATCATAGATTGACCAGCTCGCTTGGCCTTAACAAGATGAGTTTGCTTCAACAATTTTAATTGATGAGAAACATTAGATTGGCTCATATTTAGCGTATGTGAAATATGGCCAACACTTGCTTCACCTTCTTGAAGTAATTCCATAATTCGAATACGATTTATATCACTTAATGCTTTAAAAATTTGGGTTACACGAGTAAGCGTATCGAAATCAGAACGATGTGATGGCATATGAGTCATATCCTTTCTGTATTTATGAATATATGTTCATATATTAATATAACTTTTTCTCATTGTTTGGTCAACTCATTCAAGAAAGTTAATGTTTGCCAGTTAAATGTAAGTGGTAAAATACAAATTAGCATTTCAAAAGGAGGACGTTATTATGGCTATTTTATTAATTGGTGCAAACGGTGGCGTTGGTAGTCAACTAGTTAAACAATTTAAAGCACAAAATGAAGATTTTACAGCCGGTGTTCGAAAAGAAGAACAAGTTTCTAAATTACAAGATGAAGGAATTCAAGCAATACAAATTGATGTTGAAAAAGATGATATTGATACGTTAATACAAACGTTTAAACAATTTGATACTATCATTTTCTCAGTAGGTAGTGGTGGTAGTACAGGAGCAGATAAAACCATTATTGTCGACTTAGACGGTGCAATAAAAACAATGATTGCTAGTAAAGAAGCAAAAATAAATCATTATGTAATGGTCTCAACATATGATTCACGTCGTCAAGCATTCGATGCTTCGGGTGATTTAAAGCCATATACCATAGCTAAGCATTATGCAGATCATTACTTAAGAGCATCAGGTCTAAACTATACAATCGTCCATCCTGGTGTGTTGACCAATGATGCTGGCACAGGACAGATTGATGCAGGTTTATATTTTGAAGGTAAAAATGCTATTCCTAGAGAAGATGTTGCGCGCGTGCTTAACGAAGTATCGACAAGTAATCAATATATGAATCAAGAATTTCAAATTATTGCAGGTGATAAATCGATTACCGAAGCGTTAGCTAGCTATAGACAGAAATAATTAACAAGTTAAATCAAATAATAAGAAGCTGGTCATATATTCACTCATGATACCAGCTTCTTTTTTTATAAAAGCATGATTACATTTTGCATTTATATTGTATTTTGCATGAAAAAGTAAAGCGCTTGCAATATTGTAAATAACGCAATTACTGTCAAATGTGATACAATCACTAGTGTTAAGTTAGCTATGTTATTATAAACTTAAGTAACGATAATAAATTTGAACTTTAAATGGCTAAATTAGCTTTTATAATAGACATAAATTTTGAAGAGGGGGGCTATGATGCCACTATTTTTAGAGCCAATATTTCACGAAAAGATTTGGGGTGGTGATAAACTCGAATCATTCGGTTATCACCTACCAGACAAACCAATAGGTGAATGTTGGTGTATCTCAGCTCACTCAAATGGTAAAAGTAAAATCTTAAATGGACAATATGCTGGTCAAACATTAGACCAAGTATGGACAGAGCATCGAGAATTATTTGGTGATTTTCCCAGTAAAGAATTCCCATTATTATGTAAAATAGTTGATGCAACGGCCCCGTTATCTATTCATGTGCACCCGGGAGATTCATATGCATATGAACATGAAAATGGACAATATGGTAAATCTGAATGTTTATATATTATAGAAGCAGCTGAACAGGCTGAGATTGTCTTAGGTACGACGGCACAATCACGAGCAGAAATGGCACAGGCTATAGAAGAACAACAAGTGGAAAGCATATTAAAACGTGTTCCTGTGCAAGCTGGTGAATTCTATTTTATTCCTGCAGGTACATTACACTCAATTAGCGCTGGCGTGTTAGCCTATGAAACGATGCAAAATTCAGATATATCGTATAGAATATATGATTTTAAACGTCATCGTCCTAATCAAACAACGCCTTTTCTTAATATAAATAGGGCCTTGGATGTTATAGAATACGGAATTGAAGTACCGAAATTAGTGCCTGAAAGTGAAATTATAGAGAATCATAAATGTTCACATATTGTATCCAGTGATTTCTTTACAATGGTAAAATGGGAAATTTCAGGTACTTTAAACTACATGAAGCCGAGAGAATTTTGTCTAGTATCGGTACTTGACGGTGAGGGCCAGATGATTACTGATGGAGAAATTTATAGAATTCAAAAAGGAAGCCATTTTATATTGACTTCAGAAGATTTAGATAGTGTATTTGAAGGGGATTTCACATTGATTATTAGCTATCTATAAAGAAATTAGTCTGTTTCTTGAATATTGGGAGGTATAAATTTGAAGCAATTTTTATACATTTCATTAGTTTGTGGTGTTATTGCTGGTGCAGGTATCTTTTTTAATGTGCCACATTATCCTACGCGACTTATTCCTCAATTTATTGCGTTGATGGGTGTCATCAGTGCAATATTAACATTAAAAGATCATAAAACAAGTGGATTGTTATCATTAGGGGGTGTAATGATAAATTTAATGCCGCTTCTAGCAAGTATTGTGGGTGTTCAGCAATAATAGGAACCAAATAGCAATTAGATGATGAATACTACATCTAAGTAGAAAATATTATAAGAGAAAGTCATAAGCATATAGGCTAGTGATTTTCTCTTTTTTTAAAATATGGTATTGAATTTTATGTTATATCTAATTGCTAATTTTTATGAAATTACACAAGATTTTTACGTGAAGTATGATAAAATGAAAAGAAATCATAAGAGAAAGTATTTTTTCTCACAATGAATAATTAGGGTTAGGAGTTTCATAATGACTGAAGCAGTAAATTACTTTTGGCTAAATTGTGGCTATACAAGATGGAATCATAATGAACCATTAATTGGACAAACGACATTATTTGAATCAGGAGCTCAATTTAATCCTTCTCAAGGTTTTAGAGCATTTAAAAAAGCAGAAATTGGCGACAAAGTGATATTTTACCAAGTTCAAACAGATACTGGTTTATTAGGATTAGGTGAAATCACTAGCGTTCAAACAGGCGCTCAAAATAAAATTCGAGTCACTTTTCGATTTGATGAGCTACTAAAACCATTAACGATTGACTTTTTAAAACGCAGTGAAGCATTAGATTATAGAATGAATAATATGAAAGAAACTTTATTTAATCAACTAACTAAAGAGGAATTTGATCTTATTGTCGCCTTAGGACAAGGCCAAGAAAAATTACCACGCTATTTCTTTTTAGCTGAGTCAGAAGCGTTTGAACCTGGGGAAATTTATACAATATATACACATACCTATAATGGTATTAAACGAAATGGTTACCATTTTTATAATCAATTAGAGGTTGGTGACAACCTAGTATTTTATAATAGAAATAAAAATCAAGCTGTCATTGGTATTGGAGAAGTGACTAAGCATATTCATGAAAAGCCACCCATACCTGGTAGAACGAATAGCACCGCAATCGAAGTGCGCTATGATAAAAATATAACACCAGTGACATTAAGCCAATTAAATAAACATCCAAAGTTAAAGAATTTATACTTTTTACAAGAAAATGCGAAACAGGCAATTGCTAGTATGTCTCAAACTCAATATGATGCCATTATTGATATGAGCAAAAATGATGGTGTAAATAAGCCATTTGAGACGATTAATCAACCTGTACATAGCGAACAAACTAAAGATGAAGCGCTTAAACCATTTATCTTACTTGTTGTAGGGCAACATGACGAAGGATTAAAAGCAGCAAATGAATTATTAGATAAGACCAATGCTAATCCAGTCATAACAACTGGACACCCTGATTTTTCTGAAGAAATGTTGTATGGTAAATACTTACCAAATGAAGCAGGTGCATTATATTATCGTGAAGGATTTATTACACATTTAATGCCTAAAAACGATAAAAGTTATTTAGTCATTGATAATTTTAACCGTGTTGATCCAGATATTTTTCAAACGTATATCAATGTGTTGGAAGGCTATGAAGTGACATTGCCACGATATAATAAAGATGGACAAATGATTATATGGTCACGCCAGAAAGATTCATTTTATCATTTTAATCCTAATTGGCATATTATTGGTATTACTTATGATGATATTGATGTAATTAAAGAGAAATATTCAGCTCAATTTTTAAAATATACACGCATTGTTAAAGTAAAACAAGATAAATAAAGTAGTCTTGTTCATGATATAACCTTTTGAAAATATTTTAAGTAGTGACAGTAAAAATAAGATAAAGCTATTCCTTTATGGAATAAGCCTTACAATACAAAATATTGAAATAAATGGAGCCACACTATGACAAAGTAGTGTGGCTCTTAAACTGCAATAATTGATTTTGCCTGTTTCTTAAATGTGTTTTAAGTTGTTTAGCTTGCAACCGAAGAGGAAATAGTAATAATAAAAGTAAGGATGTGAATTTATGCCAATTATTTATTATGATGGAAACTGTGTATATTGCTATAATTACGCAATATGGTTAATACGACATGGTTTATCTAAAAAATATCAATTTGCTACGCTTCAAGGTGAGATAGGGCAACATTTATTCAAACAACATCCAGAAGCACAGCATCAAAATAGTGTTATTCTGCAAGAAGGCCATCATCTTGAGTATCATTCGACTGCAATAGCGACGTTAATTACATCATTAACAACGTTTAAATGGTTAGGGATATTACTAAAATTGGTTCCAAAACCACTTAGAGATTGTGGCTATCATCTTTTTGCGAATAATAGAGATAAAATGTGGAAAACAAAATGGCATCGACCAACATCTTATGAAAAGTCGTTTTTCCTAGATGATAATCAACATGTAAAGTTGATTAATTGAAAATGATTTTCAATTAAGGGATAATAAGAATAACATATAGCTGAAAATAAGCTTATTCAAAGGTTAGGTATATGAATAAATCTTCAATTTATTTATAATAATTATAAATAAGAGTGTTATTTTGCTTTACAGATTAGAATTATTATAATATAATGATAACATCATTACGATGATATAAGTTAAAAGGAGCGATGAATAATATGGCAAATCAACAAGATGTAGTAAAAGAATTAAATCAACAAGTTGCAAACTGGACGGTGGCTTATACTAAATTACACAATTTCCACTGGTATGTTAAAGGACCAAATTTCTTTTCATTGCATGTTAAATTTGAAGAATTATATAATGAAGCAAGTCAATATGTTGATGATTTAGCTGAACGTATTTTAGCGGTAGGCGGTCATCCTGTAGGAACGTTAAAAGAATGTTTAGATATGTCGATTGTTGAAGAAGCAGGTTTAAATTATTCTGCAGAAGAAATGGTCGAAGCATTTTCTAAAGATTTAACAAATATTTCACAACAACTTGAACAAGCTATTCAAGTGGCTGGAGAAGCTGAAGATGACGTATCAGAAGATATGTTTATCGGCATGCAAACTTCAGTAGATAAACATAACTGGATGTTTAAATCTTATTTAAGTAAATAAATTTAACCATATAATAAACCTTGATATTGTATTACACATGTGATTTTACTAGTGTAATTACAATATCAAGGCTTTTTTTATTCTGCAATTTCTAATGCGACTTCCATCATTTGTGTAAATGAATTTTGTCTTTCTTCCGCAGTTGTTTCTTCTTGTTTGATAATATGGTCGCTTACTGTAAAAATACCTAAAGCTTTTTTACCAGCATAAGTTGCATTAAGGTATAAAGCTGCTGACTCCATTTCGATACCTAAAATACCCATTCTTTTCCATTGATCATTGAAGTGTGGGTTCGCGTTGTAAAATGTATCAGACGATAAGATATTACCAACGTGCGAAACTGCACCAAGTTCGTCTGCTTTCTGTTTAGCTTTAGTGATTAAGTCAAAATCAGCAATTGGTGCGAAGTGACCAGGAATTTGATATTGGTCTACATAATTAGAATTTGTTGAAGCGGCTTGTGCAATGATAATGTCATATAAATTGACATTTTCTTGCAGTGCGCCACAAGACCCAATACGAATAATCGTATCTACATTGAAGAAATGGTACAACTCATATGAATATATACCTATACTTGGAATCCCCATACCAGATCCCATAACAGAAATTTCTTTACCTTTATAAGTACCTGTATATCCAAACATATTTCTTACTTCATTAAATTGCACTACATTATCTAAGAAGTTTTCGGCTATGTATTTTGCTCTTAATGGATCGCCAGGCATAAGTACGGTTTTGGCGATTTTATGTTCTTTAGGTTGAATATGTGGTGTACCTTTAGACATTTGTTATCTCTCCTCGACTTTCATTCTTAACATAAAGATAACATTTGTTTAACTTTTTTGCGAATTTTTGTACTATAGAAGGGAAGGACAAAATGCCTATTTTTAAAGTTTAAACCATGCTACGAAAACTTTATCGTAGGCGCAAATATTAAACAACAATTTATAGGAGGGCGTTTTAATGGATTATGCAAAATATATAGATCATACCTTATTAAAACCAGAATCAACAAAGGCACAAATTGATAAGTTAATCAAAGAGGCTAAAACATATCACTTTAAATCAGTTTGTGTAAATCCAACTCAAGTGAAGTATGCGGCAGAACAATTACGAGATTCAGATGTATTAGTATGTACCGTGGTTGGCTTTCCATTAGGTGCGAGTACTACAGCAACAAAAACATTTGAAACAGAAGATGCAATAAAAAATGGTGCTTCTGAAATTGACATGGTTATCAATATTGGCGCATTAAAAGATGGGCGTTATGATGATGTGAAAAAAGATATTGAAGGTGTTGTTGGTGCAGCTAATGGGATTTTAGTTAAAGTTATTATTGAAACAATATTATTAACTGATGATGAAAAGGTCAAAGCTTGTGAGATTGCGCGAGCTGCTGGTGCTGATTTTGTTAAAACATCTACTGGTTTTGCTGGTGGTGGTGCCACCGCAGAGGATGTGGCATTGATGAAGCAAACGGTTGGTAATGAGTTACAAGTTAAAGCTTCAGGTGGGGTACGAAACTTAGCTGATTTCAAAAAAATGATTGAAGCTGGTGCAACTCGAATTGGAGCGAGTGCGGGTGTTGAAATAATAGAAGGTCTTGAGGCTAACACCGATTACTAATGCCATAATCGCATTATCATAAAAAAGCAAACTAGTCGCTTATTGAAAGGGGATATGGCTATGAGAATGGTCGATATTATAGAAAAGAAACGCGATGGGAAAGAATTAACAACGGATGAGATTAACTTTTTTATTGAGGGCTATACAAAGGGAGATATTCCAGATTATCAAGCTGCAAGTTTAGCAATGGCTATTTTTTTTCAAGATATGACAGAACAAGAACGTGCAGCGTTAACGCTAGCAATGGTACATTCTGGTGATGTGATTGATTTATCCCAAATTAATGGGGTAAAAGTTGACAAACATTCTACAGGTGGCGTAGGCGATACAACAACGCTTGTTTTAGCACCTCTTGTGGCTGCAGTTGGTGTGCCAGTTGCAAAAATGAGTGGGCGTGGCTTAGGTCATACTGGCGGCACAATTGATAAATTAGAATCAGTTGAAGGGTTTCATGTTGAGATCAGTGAAGATGAGTTTATTAAATTGGTCAACGAAGATCGAGTTGCTGTAATTGGACAAACGGGTAACTTAACACCGGCAGACAAAAAGCTATATGCTTTGAGAGATGTGACAGGGACAGTAAACTCTATTCCATTAATCGCGTCTTCGATAATGAGTAAAAAAATTGCTGCAGGTGCAGATGCAATTGTGCTTGATGTTAAAACAGGTAGCGGTGCATTTATGAAAACATTAGAAGATGCTGAACAACTTGCGCATGCCATGGTATCCATCGGCAATCATGTTGGCAGAAAGACGATGGCTATCATTTCAGATATGAGTCAACCGTTAGGCAACGCAATTGGTAATGCTTTAGAATTGAGAGAAGCTATTGAAACATTGAATGGACACGGACCTGAAGATTTAACAGAACTCGTGTTGACACTTGGTTCTCAAATGGTAGTTTTAGGCCAGCAAGCTGAGACATTAGAAGAAGCACGACGAAAATTAAAACAAGCAATTCAAGATGGAACAGCATTAGCGAAATTCAAGCAGTTTATTGCTAACCAAGGTGGCGATCCACATATCGTAGATCACCCGGAATTATTACCACAAGCGCAATATAAAATAGAATTGCCAGCACAGAAAACAGGAACAATAACTGAGATGATTGCCAATGATATTGGTATTGCATCAATGATGTTAGGTGCTGGTCGTCAGACGAAAGAAGATACAATCGATTTAGGAGTCGGTATAGTATTAAACAAAAAAGTTGGGGACACTGTCAAAGAGGGTGAACCATTATTAACGATTTATAGTAATCAGCCAGATATATTTGATGTAAAGGCTAAACTTTATGATAGTATAGCCATTCAAGATACAGGTCATAAACCAACATTAATTCATAAAATTATTACTGAGTAGGAGTGTTAAAATGATAACGCCTTTTAAACGTATACATCTTATTGTAATGGATTCAGTAGGCATTGGAGAAGCACCAGATGCAGCAGCCTTTAATGATGAAGGTGCACACACGCTTAAACATACATTAGAGGGATTTAAGGAATCATTACCTAATTTAGAACGACTTGGCTTAGGTAATATTACTGACTTGCCTGTAGTGCATAAAGTAGATCATCCTGAGGCTTTTTATACGAAGTTAAGTGAAGCATCTGTCGGTAAAGATACTATGACAGGACATTGGGAAATGATGGGCTTGAATATCATGCAACCATTTAAAGTTTATCCTAATGGTTTTCCAGAAGAATTGATTAAACAAATTGAAGAGATGACAGGACGTAAAGTGGTAGCGAATAAACCTGCTTCTGGTACGGCAATCATTGATGAACTTGGTGAACATCAAATGAAGACGGGTGATTTAATCGTTTATACAAGTGCTGACCCAGTATTACAAATTGCAGCACATGAAGATATTATACCGCTTGAAGAATTATATGATATTTGTGAAAAGGTACGAGAGATAACAAAGGATCCAAAATATTTAATTGGACGTGTTATTGCCCGACCATATGTAGGAGAACCAGGTAACTTTACAAGAACATCAAATCGTCATGATTATGCATTGAAACCTTTTGGACACACGGTTATGAATGAATTAAAAGACAATGGTTACGATGTTATCGCTATTGGAAAGATTAATGACATTTTTGATGGGGAAGGTGTTACAGAGGCGATTCGCACTAAAAGTAATATGGACGGAATGGATCAATTGATAAATGTTACGCAAAAAGAATTTAATGGCATGAGCTTTTTAAATTTAGTTGATTTTGATGCTTTATATGGTCACCGACGTGATAAAGAAGGTTATGCACAAGCAATCAAAGATTTTGATAATCGTTTACCTGAATTGATTGCAAACTTGGATGAAGATGATTTAGTCATCATTACTGCTGACCATGGTAATGACCCGATTGCACCTGGGACAGATCATACGCGAGAGTATATTCCAGTATTAATGTATAGTCCTAAAATCAATCATGGTCATGAATTATCAAGTGACGAGACATTTAGTTCAATTGGTGCTACAATAGCAGATAATTTCAACGTAGAACTACCAAAATTCGGTAAAAGCTATTTAAAAGAAATGGGAGTGGAACATTAATGAAATTATTTAGATATTTGCTTGGTTTAGCATTTGGCACAGCAGGAGTCTTACATTTTACAAATGAACGTCAGTTTAGAAATATTGTGCCACATTACTTACCATTACGAAAAACTGCTGTACTTGTTACAGGAGTTTTTGAAATCTTTTTTGGTATGATGCTATTAATTAAAAGACCAGCAGAATGGTTGAAAAAAGGTATGAATTTATTTTTATTAGCAGTATTACCAGCAAATATTTATATGGCACGTAAAGAATTACCTTTAGGCGATAAAGAAGTGCCTAAGTGGGCACTATACTTGAGATTACCTTTACAATTTGTATTAATAGGATTAATTAAAAAGTTATAAGAAAGAGTTATAATACGAATTTAAGATATAGATTTATCTGACACTAGTAACACAGGCTGTGACATAAATTCCAAAATAATAGCACAAAGATGATTTGAAATTGTATATCATCTTTGTGCTTTATCTATTTTCTCTAATTTTTCTTTATTTGAAAAGGATTATTCAAGCATTTTTTTAAATCTGTTGAAAGTAATCTTTAGTTAGCAATTTGAATAGATAAACTAACAAATCCTACTTATCATAAAGTATTTATAAAAGTTGTACGATGAACCATTACATTGTCAAAGAGTTCATTTACAGGGATGGATTCAAATCGTCGCTTCTCCAATAATTGATAAAACGCATCGATAACGCTTTTTTAGTTTTTGTTACTCTTAAGTCTTGTTCCTTCATAATATAACCTCTCTCATCTGTACTGTAAGTTTAAACGATATCGTTGATAGAAAATGATCGTAATTAAGAAGAATTTAAAATTTATAGCAGTTCTATAAATCGACACAAATAGTTTTTTGTAGATATTGTTTTTAATAAAAATTAGTCATATAATTTTCTTAATGATAATGATTATTAATTAATATTTAGAAAGTGTGAGTATTTTGTTGAATTTAAAGACTGGGATAAAAAATAAAAATTACAAAGTTAAAAGTATAAGTATATGTAATAAAAATATGTTATATCGATTAAGTGCATTAGGTATAAAAAAAGGCAGTGAAGTATGTATTAAACGAAAATGCTTATTTAATGGACCAAGTATTATTGAAGTAAATGGTCAATTTTTGTGCATTAGACAATCTGACGCCAGAAACATTACATTAGAGGAGTAGGTTATATATATGGGCGAAAGTTTTTGTATTTTAGGAAATCCAAATGTAGGAAAGACGTCATTGTTTAATGCATTAACAGGGTCTTATGAATACGTAGGTAACTGGAGTGGTGTAACTGTTGAAAAAAAGGTAGGTAAATTAAAAGAAAACATAGGACAGCTTATTGATTTACCTGGCATTTATGATTTATCTCCAGTTTCTAAAGATGAGACTGTAGTAACAGATTTTTTAATGGAATCTTCTTTTACAGGTATGATTAATATCATTGATACTAGCCAAATAAAAAGAAATTTGAACCTTACTATTCAATTGTTAGAACTTAATGCACCTTTAATTATTGGTTTAAACATGATTGACGTAGCAGTGCAACATGGTCTTAAAGTCAGATATGATACTTTAATGAAAAAATTAAAAGTACCTGTTTTTCCGATTGTAGCGAGAAAAGCTAAAGGGACTAATGAACTTTTACATGAATTGAAATTTTTAAAACCTGATAAAAGACAACAATTTAAAATTAACTATGGTCATGATATAGAAGATGCTATTGAAAAAATAAGTTCAATTATCTTAAAAGAGACAGAATATCCTAAAGAACGAATACGTTTTATAGCGATACAATATTTACTTGATAATAATCAAATTTATCAGGAAATAGGTTCTGAAATGATTAATTGTTTAGAACCAATAAAAAAAGAATTAGAAAAAAATTTGAATATGCGTGTACGTGAACGTATGGAATTGATTAGAGATAAATTTATAGATGATATCTTAAAAAATGTTGTCGAATATCCTAAAGAAGAAAAGCAATTTTTTACTGCTAAGTTAGATAAAATATTGATGAATAAGTATTTAGGGATACCCATATTTTTAGGCATTATATGGCTCATTTTTCAAATCACATTTACTTGGGTAGGTACGCCTTTATCCGACAAAATGGATGATTTCATTGGTGGGCAATTTACCGACTGGGTAAAGATGATGATGCAATACTTACACTTGTTGCCATTTCTACAAGATTTAATCACAGACGGTATTATTGCAGGTGTCGGCTCAGTGCTTGTGTTTGTTCCTCAGATCGTGGTATTATTCTTCTTTATTTCTTTGCTTGAAGATTCGGGTTATATGGCAAGAATAGCTGTTTTAATGGATAAGACAATGGAATCAATAGGGCTAAGTGGTAAGTCATTTATTCCTATGATTATTGGATTTGGCTGTAATGTACCAAGCATTATGGCTGCACGTAGTATTGAAAATGAAAAAGAACGGCTGATAACAATTTTAATAGCTCCCTTCATGTCTTGTTCAGCACGTTTGCCAATATATGCATTGTTTGTGGGAGTATTCTTTAAAACTTATCAATCTCTCATAGTTTTAAGTTTATACTTGCTTGGGATTTTAGTTGCTTTAATAGTTAGTACTATTATGAATCGATTTATTTTGAAAAACGATAGTTCAGTATTTATTGTTGAGCTACCAACTTATCGTGTACCTTCTATTAGAACTTTATGGCGTAGCACTTGGGAAAAGGCAAAAGGCTTTGTAAAAAAAGCAGGGACATTTATATTTGCTGGCTCAGTAATCATATGGGCATTAACATATACAGGACCTAATGGATTTGATGTAAAAATTAATCAAAGCTTTATGCATATAATAGGAGAAGCAATAGCTCCTATACTTTCACCTTTGGGATTTGGTACGTGGCAAGCAGGTGCCACTTTGATACCAGGATTTTTAGCGAAAGAAGTCATAATCAGTTCAATGGCGATACTTTATTCCTCAAATGAGAATGGGCTTGTTAACGTAATTCAACATCAATTCACATCCTTATCAGCCTATGCTTTTATGATATTTATACTATTATATGTTCCATGTATTTCGACAGTAGCTACAATAAGAAAAGAAACATGTTCATGGAAATGGACACTCATTGCATTATTTTACCCAATAGTTACAGCATATCTTTTAACATTGGCATTTTATCAAATTAGTAATCTTTTTATATAAGGACGATTTTTATGTATATATTTATAAACATCTTGATTATCGTAGTTATCATCTTTTATACGGTTTTAACATTAGTAAAATTTTTTAAACGTAGTAAAGAAGGGCAATGCGGAAGTTGCAAATCTAATTGTCATTGTGATACAACGTCACATAAGAAACATTTAAAGCCTTAAGAATCAAATTTTAAAATAAAAGTAAAAGCTTTTCTATTTTTGAATGAACGAATTCAAATAGAGAAGCTTTTTTGTTGTATGAAACATACTGAGATTAGTTATGTTTCTATTCATTATGAGTTACTTTCTTCTGCTAATAAAATGCCAGTTCACATGCATATACATCGTTTTGAGAGCAAAACTTTAAGTAGGGTTAGGATAAGTTGAATCGCGAGTATCCAATTAAGAAATATTCGAAAATAAAATATCGGTTACTATCCATTGGAATAAGATGGAGTACTGCACTTAGAAATATTAATACGTGATATAAAAAACTCTAGGGGTCGGGACAAAAATCATTTTTGAATTCTGTCCCGCTCCCTAGAGCGAATTTTGAGATTTATCATCCAGGATATTGTAACTAATTATTTAGCTTCACCGAACACATCATGCCATTGATTGCGTTTGTTTAAGAACGCTTTAGCGATTTCTTTTGCACCCTCTAATGAATGACTTGCAGCCCATCCACATTGTACTTCATTGCAAGCTGGAACTTCGTTAGCTTGTAATACGTCATTTAATGTTTTTTCAATAATATTTAAAACATCATTATAATCGTCATGATTAATAAAGGATACATAGAAGCCGGTTTGACAACCCATTGGACTTAAGTCTACAACTTTGTCAGTATGGTTTCTAATGTTTTCTGCCATTAAATGTTCAAGTGAGTGTAAACCAGGCATTTCCATATGTTCTTTATTTGGTTGTTTGAAGCGGATATCATATTTTTTGATTACATCACCGTTTAAGCCTTCCATCGTACCTGCTAATCTCACAAAAGGCGCGACAACTTTTGTATGATCTAAGTTAAAACTTTCTACATTCATTTTTGCCATTTGACATCCTCCTAAATTACTTTTAAAACTTATCTAATATATTGATTGTAACAAGACGACTGTATAATGACAATTTTGACCTAATGCATCATATGCCGTTGAGGCGGGTATAGAACATTATTGTTAGAAAATTTTGTAAATATAATGACAATCAAGTATTATTCCGATAAAATAAGTAATGATTAATTAAAAAACATATTGGGTAAAAGATGTTGTTCGATTATTTGGGTTACGTAAGGGAGATAGTTGTAATAATGAACAGTAAACAAAAAATTTTGGATTATATCGAAAATAATAAATACGATTATATAGAAATCAGTCATAGAATACATGAACGTCCGGAGTTAGGAAATGAAGAAATTTTTGCGTCTCGAATACTTATAGAGAAACTAGCTGAACAAGGATTTGAGATAGAGACAGATATCGCAGGTCATGCAACAGGATTTATAGCCACTTATGATTCAGAACGTGAAGGTCCAACGATTGGTTATTTAGCCGAATATGATGCTTTACCTGGGTTAGGACATGCATGCGGCCACAATATTATAGGTACTGCAAGTGTATTGGCTGGATCGGCATTAAAGCAAACGATTGATTCAATTGGTGGTAAAGTAGTCGTTTTAGGCTGTCCAGCAGAAGAAGGTGGAGAGAATGGAAGTGCAAAAGCATCATATGTTAGAGCCGGCGTGATTGATGATATTGATATAGCATTGATGATTCACCCTGGCAACGAAACATATCCAACCATCAATACATTAGCAGTAGATGTTTTGGATATTAAATTTTACGGAAAAAGTGCACATGCTTCTGAAAATGCAGATGAAGCGCTCAATGCTTTAGATGCTATGATTTCTTATTTTAATGGCGTGGCACAACTCAGACAACATATTAAGAAAGATCAAAGAGTACATGGTGTGATTTTAGATGGTGGTAAAGCAGCAAATATCATTCCAGATTTTACTCATGCACGTTTTTATACACGCGCAACAACACGCAAAGAATTAGATGTATTAACAGAACGTGTGAAACAAATTGCACGTGGTGCTTCAATTCAAACGGGTTGCGATTATGAATTTGGGCCTATTCAAAATGGCGTAAATGAATTTATTAAAACACCTAGATTAGATGCATTATTTGAAAAGTATGCCATTGAAATAGGTGAAGCAGTCAGCCATGACGATTTTGGATATGGATCTACGGATACTGGCAATGTGAGTCATGTCGTTCCTACGATACATCCACATATCAAAATAGGCTCAAGAAACTTAGTTGGTCATACACATCGTTTTAGAGAAGCTGCTGCAAGTGTACATGGAGATCAAGCGGTTGTTCGAGGTGCAAAAATTATTGCATTGATGGGTCTAGAGTTAATTGAAAATCAACCGCTGTTTGAGGCTATAGTCGAACAGCATTCTCATATAAAGGGGAATAACAAATAATGGTGAAAAATAAGCAAAATCAACCACTTACACTCAGTGATTTATACGCAGACAAAGTTGTTTACTCATCAAGACCCTCTTATGTTTCTAATCCATGGTTAGAACCAGAAGAACATCAATCGAATTTTTTGACCGGTAGAGAGTTATTGATAGCCAATAAATTACCTGTAATCGTACACGAAGCCAGTGTTACCGATAAATTGGAAGTACTTTTTAATACTATAGGAAAAACGATACCGACCTCAATTTATAAATTTCATGATCAGCAATCTTATGAATCGCTTATTCAACATCTCGCTTATCAAGAAGGGAAAAAGATTTATTTTCAATATATACATGGAGAAGATGTGAATCTTCTTATTACGCTTTAAATAAGGATACATTTGTCGCATTAAATAATAAAGCGCGCATTCCTGAATGGACGAATCATCATTACTTGCCTAACAGAGAAATTGTATCAATCAAAGATTTTAAAGCGCGAGTTCAAGATTGGACATTTCCTTTTGTTATTAAACCTGGAGATGATTTGCCCACTGCAGGAGGATATGGTGTTATGATTTGTTATCATCAAAATGATTTGCAAAAAGCAATGACACGTATTTTTGAAGCAGAAGCAGCTACATCACATTTGATTATTGAACAAAAAATCGAAGAGGTTCACAATTATTGTGTTCAGTTCTCTTATTCTTCAGAGCTAGGTATCCAGTATTTAGGAACCGCACAGCAACTTACAAATAAATATGGCTTTTATGCTGGTAACGAGAATGTCCATGATATACCTCAGCAATTGATAAACGCTGGTTACGAAATTATGGAAATAGGTGTAAAACAAGGATTCTTTGGAGTGGCAGGGTTTGATTTATTATTAGATCAACATGGAGATGTCTTTGCGATTGATTTGAATTTTAGACAAAATGGTTCTACGAGTATGTTGCTATTAGAAGATGAGCTACATCCAAATTATCAAAAGTTTTATAGCTATGTAGCTAAAGGTGATAATGAACACTTTTTTAATACTATATTAAAATTTATAAAAAAAGGCGTATTGTACCCACTATCTTATTATGATGGTGATTGGTATGGTAAAAATAAAGTTAATTCTAGATTTGGCTGTATTTGGCATGGGAATAGCAAAACAGAAATAGATCATTATATTAAAGCATTTTATGAGGAGTTAGATTTATAAATAATAAATACTGTACAATCAGACATTTGTTTTAATTTAATAGTTAGGGAGCGGGACAGCATTCATTATGAATTCATAGTCATGCACCGGCAAGGTTGACCAGGATTGGAAAAGGCCTAGTATAAGCGTATGTTCAGTCCAGTCAACTATTGCCAATATTTAGTTCGTATCTTAAAACATAATGATGTCCAAGCTTTATTGACTATCAAAAACGAGTCATTTAAAATTTGGAATAAATTAAAATGAATTGAGGGTTGTTACATGTCATTTAAAAATGAAACATTTTTCAAGGATATATTAATCAATGAGGAATTTTTCTTTGCGAGTACATCTAAAAAATTAGTAAGGATTTATTATCAAGGTCAATTATATCCAGCAGCATGGACGAATGAATACATGGCGCGCACATTCCTTGAAGATCATCAGGTAGATTATGATAAAGTAGTTCAAATTGACATTGATACCTTTGCGACATATGAGCTTGATGATTTATTTGATAAAGGAGACAAAGTGGTTATTAATGCTTCAGAAAATCATCCTGGCCAGTTGATTAACGTCGTTGATACAACTGATGAAATCATGACAGAATTAGATCGCATTCGCACTAAAGAATTTGTTAAAGATATAGCAAAAAATGATGAAGTATTTGGACTAACTCGAAAAGGACAAAAATCTTTTATTTTAATCGGGGATGATAAAAAAGAAAAACCATATATTATGCCTGTTTGGAGTATGAAAGGGCGCGCTTTGAAAGTACGAGATCAAGATTTTGAAGAATGCGAACTTATAGAAGTAGAAAGTAGCGTTTTTGGTGAGTGGTTAGATGAATTAAGAGATGATAATAAAGCTGTAGCTATTGACTTGAAACCCGGTGTGGTTGGTACTATTGTCTCGGCACAGTACTTGTCAAACGAAGCAACATTTTAAATTGATGAATGACGCCCTTCGATGCAAATGCTGAAGGGCGTTTGCTATTATGATAAATGAATAGCACCAATGGCTCCTGAAAAGGCACCATGTTCAATATAATATGGTTGACAACCTCTTAACTTAGTATAATCTTCAATGACTTCTCTTAACAATGGATTATTGTTGAAGGATGACCCGATGTACACGACATTATTTGTTTTATATTCACGAGCTACAGTAATGGACATCGTTGTGATTACCTCGCCAACAACACCGACAACCGATGCTAGTTGATTTGCTGATGTAAAATTTGCATCCAAATGATGCAGGACATTACCAAAATTTGCGGCAGTTAATTCGCCTGGTATAGGAGGTGGGGTATCTTTATAAATATGTTTGACCTTTAAATCAATATGATTTCGATCACCTTGTTGAGCTAAAGTTGTCAATGCCTCATAATCTGATATTTGAGTTAAAAGGTATCCTAAACCTTGTATCATACCGCCACCTGTACCAATACCCCCAACACGTTGTTGAGATATCCCATCATAATAATGGATAGACGTCCCAGTTCCTACGTTAGTAAAAATATATTGGTCAATATCGTGGCCTTGTTCTTTAAGTAACATGCTTAAACCTTTAGAAGAAGCATCAAATTCAACATAGGTTTGCACAGGGTGATCAAGTTGTTCAGCAATGACTCCGGCATTACCACCTGTTAAACTTAAAGAATCATATGATTCATTTTTCAACCAATGAATTACCTGTTGTATATTTGTAGTTAATTCTGTTTTATAAATACGTTCATCAGGCGTTTCTTGAACAATTTTGATTAATGTTCCACCTGCATCGATACCGATATTCATTTCTTTCACCTCTGCAATTAATTAGGGTCAATGTTTATAGTATAATAAAATCACTGAAATACAAGTAGAAATTAAAAAAATTAGGGTATAACATGATATGATAAAATTTAAATAAGTAGTCAGAAGGCTAACAATGTTAGAAATAAGGGGATAGATTATGGTTATAAAACAGCAATATGATAATATAACAATTCAGGTATTTGAAGAACGTTATCGACAACACGTTTTAGATTTTGAATTAAGCGAAAGACAACAAGTTTATTCATCATTACCTAAAACAGTGCTTCAAGAAGCATTAGAAGATGAAAATCGTGTCGCTAACATTGCTATAAATGAACAAGGAGATGTGGTTGGATTCTTTATACTACATCGTTACTATCAACATGAAGGATACGATACACCAGAAAATGTCGTTTATGTAAGATCGTTATCAATAAATGAAAAATATCAAGGACGTGGCTATGGCACTACAATGATGATGCATATTCCACAATATGTTCAACTATTATTTCCAGATTTTAATCACTTGTACCTCGTGGTTGATACTGAAAATCAAAGTGCATGGAATGTATACGAGCGTGCTGGTTTTATTCATACAGCAACTAAAGAGGAAGGGCCAATAGGGAAGGAAAGATTATATTATCTAGATTTAGATACGAAACATGTGTCTTCACTAAAGTTACAAGCCAATAGTCAATCTAGTATTGGAACAGTGCAAATCATAGACTTATTGAAAGACGGGGATAAAGTAGGATTTATAGCTGTAGAACAGCATGCGACAAGAATGAATATTGCTGCAATAGAAGTTAATAAAGAACACAGACAATCAGGCATTGCTGAAAGCGCATTGCGTCAGTTACCAACGTATGTTAGAAAACATTTTAATAATATACAAACATTAAATATAATGTTATTTGGTGAACATAATGAATTAAAACCGTTATGTCAGAATAGTGGATTTGTTGAGATTGAACAATCAGAAGATGTCGCAATTTTTGAAAAGTATATTAATTATTAGTAGACATTGCGAAATCAAGAGTTGTCATTTATAATTTAATTTTGTTACTATTAATAAATGCAAAATAACTTATAAATTTCAAAAAATCCTGTGAAAGGAAGTATTTTTTAATGAAAATTCAAGATTACACAAAAGAAATGATCGATGAGAGATCATTCATTGATATGACTTATACGTTATTACATGAAAAAGGCGCAACAATGAATTTATATGATATTATTGATGAATTTAGATCTTTAGGTGGTTATGATTACGAGGAAATTGAAAATCGAGTTGTGCAATTCTATACTGATTTAAATACTGATGGACGCTTTTTAAATGTTGGTGAAAATGAATGGGGATTACGTGACTGGTACTCAGTAGATGATATCGAAGAAAAAATTGCACCAACAATTCAAAAATTTGATATTTTAGATGATGAAGATGAAGAAGATAAAAATCTTAAATTATTGGGCGAAGACGAAATGGATGACGACGATGATATTCCAGCTCAAACTGACGATCAAGAAACATTAGATGATGATGACAATGAACCAGTAGAAGATGAAATGAATGAAACAGATATTGTTTTAGATGAAGATGATGAAGATTTAGACGACGAAGAGGAAATTGACGACGAAGAAAAATTTTAATTTAGTGAGGCCTTGAACGGTAAGGCTTTGCTTAAGTTAATAAAATTGACAATTGACTTTTATTAAAAAAATGATAAAATTTTATTCGGGCTCCTTTAATTAGGACACGTGTATAAATGTTATGCGCTCCCCTTACAATGGATGTGAGAGGGAGCGATTTTTTTATTTTAAAAATTATTTCAGCATTAAATGTATAGAGAAGGAAATGAATAAAAGTTTAAATTATAACTATACATTTTGAATGGAATATTTTAATAATCAAGACTTGTTAAAAAGTGTTAAATAAAGAAAGCAACCCTTTATATATGCAGGAGGTCAAAATATGACAAAGTTTATTTTTGTAACAGGTGGCGTAGTTTCATCTCTAGGGAAAGGTATTACAGCTGCTTCTCTAGGAAGATTATTAAAAGACAGAGGATTAAAAGTTACAATACAAAAGTTTGATCCATACTTAAATGTTGACCCAGGTACGATGAGTCCTTATCAACACGGTGAAGTTTTTGTAACGGACGATGGTGCAGAGACCGATTTAGATTTAGGACATTATGAACGCTTTATTGATATTAATCTTAATAAGTATTCTAATGTAACAGCTGGGAAAGTATATTCACATGTTTTGAAAAAAGAACGTCGTGGTGACTACTTGGGTGGTACAGTTCAAGTCATTCCACACATTACAAATGAAATTAAAGAACGTTTATTACTGGCTGGTGAAAGTACTAATGCAGATGTAGTAATAACAGAAATAGGCGGAACAACAGGTGATATCGAGTCTTTACCGTTTATTGAGGCTATACGTCAAATTCGCAGTGATTTAGGTAGAGATAATGTGATGTATGTTCACTGTACATTATTACCATTTATTAAAGCAGCTGGCGAAATGAAAACAAAACCAACACAACACAGTGTTAAAGAACTTCGTGGATTAGGTATACAACCTGATTTGATTGTCGTTCGTTCTGAATATGAAATGACTCAAGACTTAAAAGATAAAATTGCATTGTTCTGTGATATCAATAAAGAGAGTGTTATTGAGTGTAGAGATGCGTCATCGCTATATGAAATTCCACTGCAACTTAGCGCACAGAATATGGATGATATCGTTATTCGACGTTTGGGCTTAGATGCTAAATATGATACGCAATTAGATGAATGGCAATATCTATTAGATACTGTTAATCACTTAGATGGAACGATCACTATTGGCTTAGTTGGAAAATATGTTAGCTTACAAGATGCCTATTTATCAGTTGTTGAAGCTTTAAAACATGCAGGTTATCCATTGAAAAAAGATGTCGTAGTAAAATGGATTGATTCTAGTGTGGTTACAGATGAAAATGTTGCGAGTTATCTGAGTGATGTGGATGGTATCCTAGTCCCGGGTGGTTTCGGATTCCGAGCGAGTGAAGGAAAAATCGCTGCAATTAAATATGCACGAGAAAATAACGTACCATATTTTGGAATATGTTTAGGTATGCAATTAGCTACGGTTGAATTTGCACGTAATGTGCTAGGATTAGAAGGCGCACATTCTGCAGAATTAGATCCAAATACACCACATCCAATTATTGATTTATTGCCTGAACAAAAAGACATTGAAGATTTAGGCGGTACATTACGCTTAGGCTTATATCCAAGTAAAATTAAAAAAGATACATTAGCATACGATATTTATGGTGTAGATCACGTTGAAGAAAGACATCGACATCGTTATGAATTTAACAATGATTATCGTCAACAAATTGAAGATAAAGGAATGGTCTTTTCTGGTACAAGTCCTGATGGCCGTTTAATTGAAATGGTTGAAATTCCAGCAAATGATTTCTTTATTGCTTGTCAGTTCCATCCAGAATTTTTATCTCGTCCGAATAGACCTCAGCCTATATTTAAGGCGTTTGTTGAGGCAGCTTATAAATATCAAAATAAATAATGTAACAAAGCACATCTAGCTGTGATAAGGTTAGATGTGCTTTATTGCTATAACTCTAAATCTCGTGTCATTTCCACCATTTGAGTGTAAATATCATAATAAATATAATTAAATGCCATTGAGTGTGGTTGGACAATTTTATCGTAATCTTCAGTATAGACGATAGGTCTCGGTGTCGATAAGTTAATAAAATGTAGTAAGTGTTCTGGGAAATCGTCTGATTTAGGGCGATTACTAACGAGTACAATATCAATATCGCGCTGAAGTAAAGCGGATATATCTTGAGCAACAGCTTCATTATAAAAAGGTGAAAATAAAAATACTCTATCTGTTGTATCTAAATCATCAAAACTGTTTAATGTTGAGAGTTGACGACTCGATCGCAAACGTTCTTGGCTTTGTAATATAAAGGGCTCAAAAAATGCCAAATCTTCATATCCTTTAATATAGACAAAACCTTCTCCACCAATAGCTTGTACGATACATTGAGCAGCCATTTGAATTTCCATAGCTTGTTTTTCTATGCGATTAAAAATACCAGTTAGCTGTGTATTTAATATTTTAGACATTTAAATCCTCCATTCTATGATAATAGTGTAAAACGATGCAATATAATATTCAATAAGTTAGATACTTTAATAATGACATTGTAGGCTATGATAAATGATAAAAACATATATTCAGAAAACAAAGTATATTCCAATGCATTACTAATATAAATTTGGTATAATAAACAAACAAATCGTGCATATGCACAACAAGGAGGAACTTTCATGCCTTTAGTTTCAATGAAAGAAATGTTAATCGATGCAAAAGAAAATGGTTACGCTGTGGGTCAGTACAACTTAAATAATTTAGAATTTACTCAAGCAATTTTAGAAGCATCTCAAGAAGAAAAAGCACCAGTTATTCTTGGAGTTTCAGAAGGTGCAGCACGCTATATGAGTGGTTTTTACACTGTAGTAAAAATGGTTGAGGGCTTAATACATGATTTAAATATCACGATTCCTGTGGCAATACATTTAGACCATGGTTCAAGCTTTGATAAGTGTAAAGAAGCGATTGATGCTGGTTTCACCTCAGTGATGATTGATGCTTCACACAGTCCGTTTGAAGAAAATATTGAAATCACATCAAAAGTGGTTGAATATGCGCATCAACATGGTGTATCTGTTGAAGCTGAATTAGGAACGGTTGGTGGTCAAGAAGATGATGTTGTTGGCGGCATAATCTATGCTGATCCTAAAGAATGTCAAGAGCTTGTTGAAAAAACTGGAATAGATGCTTTAGCACCTGCCTTAGGTTCTGTTCATGGACCGTATAAAGGCGAACCTAAATTAGGATTTAAAGAAATGGAAGAAATTGGAGCTTCAACTGGTTTACCATTAGTACTACATGGTGGTACTGGTATCCCTACTAAAGATATTCAAAAAGCAATTCCATATGGAACAGCAAAAATTAATGTTAATACTGAAAACCAAATTGCATCTGCAAAAGCGGTACGCGATGTATTAAATAAAGACCAAGACGTTTATGATCCACGTAAATATCTAGGACCAGCGCGTGAAGCAATTAAAGAAACGGTAAAAGGTAAAATTAGAGAATTTGGTACTTCTAATCGTGCGAAATAAGTGCAACATAAAAAAGTCATTGAGCCTACGGGTTTAATGGCTTATTTTTTATGCTATAATAAATGAAGAATTTTACTAAACGATAATTAAACTTATTACATTATAAAAAATTGGGGGAGCTGGCGATATTATATATTAGCTGGACTACTAAATGTAATAAAAACAAAGCAGCGAAGTACAATATTTATAATGTTAAATATTGTATTTTGTTGAATGGATTATGTACAATTTTATTAAATATCTAGAGAAACAAAGGAGATTAATCATATGACTCAAGAGGTAATCAAAATTCGTGGTGGTCAAACGCTTAAAGGAGAAGTCAATATTAGTGGTGCAAAAAATAGTGCGGTTGCTATCATACCAGCTACTTTACTTGCACAAGGTAAAGTGCAATTAGACGGATTACCACAAATCTCTGATGTAGAAACGCTAGTAAGCTTATTAGAGGATTTAAATATTAAAACACAACTTAATGACACAGTTTTAGAAGTTGATACTACTGAAATTAAAAATGCACCATTGCCAAATAATAAAGTTGAATCATTGCGAGCTTCTTATTATATGATGGGGGCGATGTTAGGTCGCTTTAAAAAATGTGTGATTGGCTTGCCTGGTGGCTGTCCGCTTGGACCTCGCCCGATTGACCAACACATCAAAGGTTTTAAAGCATTAGGCGCAGAAATTGATGAATCAAGTGATACTTCTATGAAAATAGAAGCAAAGGAACTTATAGGAACTACTATCTTTTTAGATATGGTAAGTGTTGGTGCGACAATCAATATTATGCTTGCTGCTGTACATGCTAAAGGCCAAACGATTATTGAAAATGCAGCTAAGGAACCAGAAGTAGTAGATGTAGCTAATTTTTTAATGAGCATGGGTGCTAACATCAAAGGTGCTGGTACAAGTACATTAAAAATTAAAGGCGTTGATGCATTACATGGTTCTGAATATCAGGTGATACCCGATAGAATCGAAGCGGGAACTTATATGTGTATGGCGGCTGCTTGTGGACAAGAAGTAAAGATAAATAACATTGTACCTAAACACGTTGAAGCTTTAATGGTTAAACTACAAGAATTAGGTGTTGATATTACAGTAGAAGATGAATATGCAATCATAAAAGGTAAAGCAAAATATAAAAATGTAGATATTAAAACATTGGTTTATCCAGGGTTTGCTACAGATCTTCAACAACCGATTACACCATTATTATTTAAAGCAAGTGGGCCTTCTTTTGTCACAGAAACAATCTATCCAGCTCGTTTCAAACATGTAGAGGAATTACAACATATGGGGGCTAATATTGAAGCAGATGAAGTAACCGGTACTGCCACAATTAAACCTTCAACACTTCATGGTACAGAAGTCTATGCAAGTGATTTACGCGCAGGTGCTTGTCTAATTATTGCAGGATTGATTGCTGAAGGGGTAACGACCATTTATAATGTTAAACATATCTACCGAGGATACACAGATATAGTAGAGCATTTAGAACAGCTAGGCGCAGATATTTGGACGGAGAAAGTTGATTAGTGATATACTATTTATATCGAAGTTGTACAATTCATTGGATAATTATTAATGAGCAAACGTATGGGAAATAAATTAAAAATGCAAGTTTAGTAAGTATCAACATAGAAGCAGATAGAATTGAGGTGAGCATATTGGAAATTTGTCCTTATTTAGAAGAAACCTTTAAAATTGTAGGAAGAAGTTGGAACGGTTTAATTATTAATTATTTATCGAGATGCGAACAACATTCTGCACATTTTTCAGATATGAAACGAGATTTAAAAACGATAACGCCAAGAGCATTAAGTATTAAACTTACAGATTTAGCCGAATGGGGACTCGTTGAAAAGAAAATTATTTCAACAAGCCCAGTGTCAATTATTTATGAACTAACCAACAAAGGTCAAGCTTTAGCGGAAGCACTAGTGCCTATAGAAAAATGGGCGCAATCATATATTGAATTAGAAGAACCACAACAGAATTAATTTTAAATACAGCGCTCCTTTCAAAGCAGATGATAAATCATATAGCTATGAAGGGAGTACTTTTTGTATCTTAGCAGGTTATGTTAATGCAGGTCATTGAGCGCTAATTAATATTTATGAGTTGCTGTCACTTTTTAACGATTAACTATTTAATATAATCGTTCTCGCATGAGCAATAAGATGTTTGAAATTAGCGGACAATGGTTATTAAAGTACTATGACTTAAATTACTAAGGAGTGAATATGCAATGAGAAATTTCACTAAACAATATATAAACGGTGAATGGGTTGAAAGTGCGAGCAATGAAACAATAGACGTTATTAATCCAGCCACTGAAGAAGTAATCGGTAAAATAGCAAAAGGAAATAATGAAGATGTTAATAAAGCTGTCCAAGCTGCAGATGATGTTTATTTATCATTTAGACATAGTAGCGTGGATGAAAGAAAAGCATTGTTAGATAAAATTGTTGCTGAATATAAGAATAGAAAAGACGATATCGTTGATGCCATTACAGATGAACTAGGTTCACCTATTACAGTATCAGAAAATGTACATTATCAAATGGGACTTAACCATTTCCAAGCTGCACGAGATGCTTTAGATACTTTCCAATTTGAAGAACAACGTGGTGATGATTTAGTTGTTAAAGAGGCAATTGGTGTTGCTGGTTTAGTCACACCTTGGAATTTCCCAACAAATCAAACATCACTTAAATTAGCGGCAGCGTTTGCAGCAGGTAGTCCTGTCGTGTTAAAACCGTCTGAAGAGACACCTTTTGCAGCAATTATTTTAGCTGAAATTTTCGATAAAGTAGGCGTTCCTAAAGGTGTATTTAACTTGGTAAATGGCGACGGTGAAGGCGTTGGTACACCATTAAGTGAACATCCAAAAGTAAGAATGATGTCTTTCACAGGTTCTGGTCCAACAGGTGCCAAAATAATGGAAAAAGCTGCGCATGATTTTAAAAAAGTGTCACTTGAATTGGGAGGTAAATCACCTTATATCGTCCTTGATGATGTTGATATTAAAGAAGCTGCAAAAGCAACAAAAGGTAAAGTTGTTAATAATACAGGACAAGTGTGTACAGCTGGAACAAGAATATTAGTTCCTAATAGTATTAAAGAAGAATTTTTAACGGCTTTAAAAGAAGAGTTCAGTCAAGTAGTGGTAGGAGATCCTCGTAATGAGGACACTGAAGTTGGTCCAATAGTAAGCAAAAAGCAATTTGATACGGTACAATCCTATATTGATAAAGGCATTGCTGAAGGTGCAGAATTGTTTTACGGAGGTCCTGGCAAACCTGAAGGCTTGGATGTTGGCTATTTTGTTCGTCCAACAGTATTTGTCAATGTTGATAATCAAATGACAATTGCACAAGAAGAAATATTCGGTCCGGTTGCCTCTGTGATCACGTATAATGATCTAGATGAAGCTATTCGTATAGCAAATGATACAAAATACGGTCTGGCTGGTTATGTGATTGGGCAAGATAAAGACACATTAATTAAAGTAGCTCGTAGCATTGAAGCTGGCACGGTAGAAATTAATGAAGCAGGCAGAAAACCAGATTTACCATTCGGCGGTTATAAACAATCAGGAATTGGACGCGAATGGGGCGATTATGGTATTGATGAATTCTTAGAAATCAAGTCTATAGCTGGATATTATAAATAATTTAAATTTTAATTTAAAAATAAAAAGAAACAGTGCAATGAACGTTTAATGTTCATTGTGCTGTTTTATTTTGTCTATAGTTAATAAAATCATTTTGTAATTAAAATGAAAATTTGCTATATTTAATCTAGTGTTTAACGTCATTTTGTTTTTGGCGTTTATAAAAATATAATGAAATGGGTGCAATCTATGCCTGAAAGATTAAGAACATCACCGCAATATGAGTCATTTCATGAACTCTATAAAAATTATACAACGAAAGATTTAACGCAAAAAGCAAAAGATTTAAAGTTATCTAATTACAGTAAATTAAATAAAAAAGAATTAGTATTAGCCATTATGGAAGCCCAGATGGAAAAAGATGGGAATTATTACATGGAGGGTATTTTAGATGATATCCAGCCAGATGGTTATGGTTTTTTAAGAACAGTTAACTACTCAAAAGGGGAAAAAGATATTTACATATCTGCGAGCCAAATTCGTCGCTTTGAAATTAAACGTGGCGACAAGGTGACTGGGAAAGTTAGAAAGCCAAAAGATAATGAAAAGTATTATGGTCTATTACAAGTAGATTTCGTCAATGATCAGAACGCCGAAGAAGTAAAAAAACGTCCTCACTTCCAAGCTTTAACTCCACTTTATCCGGAAGAACGTATCATTTTAGAAACTGATTCTCACAACTATTCAACAAGAATTATGGATTTAGTTACACCAATTGGCCTTGGTCAACGTGGACTTATTGTTGCACCACCCAAAGCTGGTAAAACATCGTTATTAAAAGAAATAGCTAATGCAATTAGTGTGAATAAACCTGAAGCAAAATTATTTATTTTACTTGTAGGTGAACGTCCTGAAGAAGTCACTGACATTGAACGATCAGTGGAATCTGCTGAAGTAGTAAACTCGACGTTTGACGAACCTCCAGAACACCATACTAAAGTTGCTGAACTTTTATTAGAACGTGCTAAGCGTTTAGTTGAGATAGGGGAAGATGTTATCATTCTCATGGATTCCATTACACGTCTAGCAAGAGCATACAACTTAGTTATACCTCCTAGTGGCCGTACTTTATCTGGTGGATTAGACCCAGCTTCGTTGCATAAGCCAAAAGCTTTCTTTGGCGCTGCACGTAATATAGAAGCTGGTGGCAGTTTAACCATTTTAGCGACAGCTTTAGTAGATACGGGATCACGAATGGACGATATGATTTACGAAGAGTTTAAAGGTACTGGTAATATGGAACTTCACTTAGACAGAAAATTAGCAGAACGTCGTGTATTCCCTGCTATTGATATTGGACGAAGCTCAACACGTAAAGAAGAATTGCTTATTAGTAAATCAGAGTTGGATTCATTATGGCAATTGCGCAATATGTTTACAGATTCAACTGATTTTACTGAGCGATTTATTCGTAAGTTAAAACGTTCTAAATCAAACAAAGAATTTTTTGAGCAATTACAGCAAGCTGCAAAAGAAAGTACTAAAACAGGAAAACCAATTATTTAATAATCTGCTTTAAAGGGTTGCGTTTTAGTATCAAAGCTATTATACTTATCAAGTATTGGGTAAAAACTCACAAATAACTCTGTTCCAGATGGTTCAGGGCAAAGGAGCTGAAAATAATGAAACAAGGAATTCATCCTGAATATCACAAAGTTATCTTTTTAGATACTACTACAGACTTCAAATTTTTAAGTGGTTCTACTAAGACTTCATCAGAAACAATGAAATGGGAAGATGGAAATGAATACCCAGTTATTCGTTTAGACATTTCTTCTGATTCACATCCTTTCTACACAGGACGTCAAAAATTCGCTGCTGCGGATGGTCGTGTGGAACGATTCAACAAAAAGTTTGGTCTCAAATCAAACAACAACTAATAGTGAATATCAACTGTCTGCGTAATCTATCTATAAAGAGATGCAGACAGTTTTTTGTATTTTTACATATCTAAGTACGATATTGTAATCGTGCTAAAGTTTATATAATTGAATAAATTTAATTAAATTCTGAATAACTTGTAGTAGTAAAATATGATATAATTAAGCGATTATGTTTTTAAAAAAGGGTGGAACTAACATGTATGAGACATATCACTCTGGGTGGATTGAGTGTATAACTGGTAGCATGTTTAGCGGTAAATCAGAAGAGCTGATTCGTCGACTTCGTAGAGGAATTTATGCTAAACAAAAAGTAGTTGTGTTCAAGCCAGCAATCGATAATCGCTACCATAAAGAAAAAGTGGTATCACATAATGGTAATGCTATTGAAGCGATTAATATTGTAGCTGCCAAAGAAATATTATCACAAGATTTAATGAATGTTGATGTGATAGGTATCGATGAAGTACAGTTTTTTGATGATCAAATTGTTGATATAGCTGAGCAACTAGCTGAAAATGGACATAGAGTTATTGTTGCAGGGTTAGACATGGATTTTAAAGGTGAACCATTTGAGCCAATGCCAAAACTATTAGCGGTCAGCGAGCAAGTTACGAAATTACAAGCTGTTTGCGCAGTTTGTGGTTCGCCATCAAGCCGAACTCAGCGATTGATAAATGGCCAACCGGCTAAAATAGATGACCCTATTATACTCGTTGGGGCTAATGAAAGTTATGAACCAAGATGTAGAGCGCATCATATTATAGCACCAAGTGATGATGAGAAGGAGGAATTGTAGTGTTTGATCAACTAGATATTGTTGAGGAACGATATGAACAATTAAATGAGATGTTAAGTGATCCAGACGTTGTAAATAACGCGGATAAATTAAGAAAGTATTCTAAGGAGCAGGCCGAGTTACAAAAAACAGTTGATGTTTATCGAGAATACAAAAATAAAAAAGAAGAATTATCAGATATAGAAGATATGTTATCTGAAACGGATGATAAAGAAGAAATTGAAATGTTAAAAGAAGAGAGCTCTAATTTGAAAGATGCCTTGCCTTTACTTGAAGAAAAATTAAAATTCTTGTTAATCCCTAAAGATCCAAATGATGACAAAGATGTAATCGTTGAAATACGTGCGGCAGCCGGTGGAGATGAAGCGGCAATTTTTGCTGGCGATTTAATGAGAATGTATACGAAATATGCAGAAGCAAACGGATTTAGAACAGAAGTAGTTGAAGCAACAGAGAGTGATCATGGTGGTTACAAAGAGGTCAGCTTCCAAGTATCAGGTGCCGGAGCATATAGCAAACTTAAATTTGAAAATGGCGCACATCGTGTTCAACGTGTTCCTGAAACAGAGTCAGGTGGTAGAATTCATACGTCTACAGCAACAGTTGCAGTATTACCTGAAGTAGAAGATGTAGAAATTGAAATTCGCAATGAAGATTTGAAAATTGATACGTATCGTTCCAGTGGTGCAGGGGGGCAACACGTTAATACGACAGATTCAGCAGTAAGAATCACACATATTCCTACAGGTGTCATTGCCACATCATCAGAAAAATCTCAAATTCAAAATAGGGAAAAAGCACTTAAAGTATTAAAAGCTCGTTTGTATGATATGAAGTTACAAGAAGAGCAACAAAAATATGCAGCACAGCGTAAATCAGCTGTCGGAACAGGAGACCGTTCAGAGCGTGTTAGAACCTACAACTATCCACAAAGTAGGGTCACTGATCATAGAATTGGATTGACACTTCAAAAACTAGATCAAATTATGGAAGGTAAATTAGATGAAATTATAGATGCTTTAACGCTTTCTGAACAAACTGAAAAGCTGAAAGAACTTAACAATGGTGAACTTTAAAGATAAGTTAACAGAAACAATCCAATCAACCTCACAAAAAGGGTTTGAACAGTCACGTGCAGAATGGTTAATGCTAGATTTGTTTCATTGGACGAGAACAGATTATTTAATGCATATGTATGATGAAATGACTATTGCACAAGAAACCAAATTCAATTTGGCTGTGCAACGTATGCTATTAGGTGAACCAATACAGTACATAGTTGGTTTTCAGTCGTTTTATGGTTATTCGTTTAAGGTTAATGAAAACTGTTTGATTCCTAGACCAGAGACTGAGGAGGTAATGCTCCATTTTCTTAATGGTTGTCATTCTCAAGGAAGCATAGTTGATGTGGGAACTGGAAGTGGTGCAATCGCTATTACGATCAAAAAGCTCAATCCGCAATTGAAAGTCATTGCCACTGATTTATATAAAGAGACCTTGACTATTGCACAAGAAAATGCAAGTTATTTAGACGCTGATATTATCTTTATGCAAGGTGACGTGTTAAAGCCACTGATTCAAAAGAATATAAAAGTTGATGGCTTAATCTCTAATCCACCATACATTAGTGAAAAAGAAACATGTCAAATGACAAATACAGTTTTAAAATACGAACCGCATCATGCACTATTTGCAGAAAATAACGGTTTTGCAATCTACGAAGCGATTTTAGATGACTTACCAAAAGTATTAAATGAAGATGCGTTTGTAACCTTTGAAATTGGTTATCAGCAAGGTCTTCAATTAAAACAGCTTGTATTACAACGTTATCCAAAGTTAGACGTTAAGGTAACGAAAGACATAAATGGTTTAGATCGAATTGTCTCATTTAAGTGGATATAGGTGAAAGACTAACAGTACCGAGGGATGTTTGATAAACTTAGTTAAAACCTTTTTATTATAATTAATGATAAAGGATTTGATAGAACGATGAAGACACAAATTTGGGATATGCGTCAATATAGTCATCATAGCGAGGATTATCCATACTTAGATGAAATCAAGCATGTATATGAACAAGGTGGGTTAATCGCGCTTCCAACTGAGACAGTCTATGGGTTAGGTGCTAATGCAAAGGATCAAGAGGCAGTAACAAAGATTTATGAGGCAAAGGGTAGACCTAGTGATAATCCATTAATTGTTCATATCTATGACCAGCAACAATTAACGCCTTTTATTGAAACAATAACCGATAAAGTACAAATACTAATGAATTATTTTTGGCCTGGTCCTATCTCATTTATTTTACCTTTAAAAAGAGGCTATTTATGTGAAAAAGTCACTGGTGGTTTAGATTCAATTGCAGTTAGAATGCCAAGTCATCCAATTGGGAGAGCTATTTTGAAATATGTTGATTTACCTATAGCTGCGCCGAGCGCGAATACGAGTGGGAAACCATCTCCAACAACATTTGACCATGTTTACCATGATTTAAATGGAAAAATCGACGGTATTATTAATGGCGATCAAAGTGAAGAAGGATTAGAAAGTACAGTTTTAGACTGCACTACATATCCGTTTAAAATAGCAAGACCTGGGGCGATTACGCAGTCTATGATTAACGCAATTTTGCCTGATGCAGTTGTTGACAGTAATTATAATGATATGGTTCGGCCCATTGCACCAGGCATGAAGTATAAACATTATGCACCTGACACACCAGTGACGATTGTAAAAATGAAGGGTAAACATATACCAGAAATCATGGACAAGGAACATGCTGCATTCATTTTTCCTGAAGTCTATCGCCAACAAATACCTTCTGAAAGCCTATTTATACCTTTGTGCAAAGATGACCAGGATATTAAAACAGCTAATCATAATTTATATAAAATTTTACATGACTTAGATAACATGGATCATGTTCACAAGGCCTATATTTATGGTTTTGATATTAATGATGACACGCAAGCTATTATGAATCGTATGCTAAAAGCCGCTGCGAATAGAATGATAGGTGAGTGAGAGTAATGAGAATTATTTTTGTCTGTACAGGTAATACATGTCGAAGTCCGATGGCGGAGAGCATAGCGAAGCATCTTTTACCAGAGCATCAGATAGAATCTAGAGGTTTGTTTGCTGTGCCACAACAAACAATTTCTAAACATGCCCAAACAATACTTGAAAAACATCATTTGGAATTGCCTACAAATGCGCAGCCTTTTACTAAAGATGATTTAACTGCAGACCTTATATTAACTATGACACAGGAACATCTTGGATTATTAATCCAATCGTTTGGCTCGTATCCTCAAATGGATACATTATCTCATTTTGTACAAGAAACAGGAGATATCAAGGATCCATATGGTTTATCGTTAGATGTTTATGAAGAAACATACCAACAATTAGCGCGTAAAATTAACAAGATAGTTAAGGATAAGCTTGTGTAAAAATCTTTTACAATTAGTATATGTTGGTAAAGAAATAAGTTATAATAAAGGAGTATAGCAAATTGCTATGTTCCTTTTTATTTTATGCAAAAGGTGGGTGTTTTTAAAATGCAAGAGTTAACAACATTATTAAGCGAATTAAAATCCCAATCCTTTTTCAAAAAGGGGGAAATCGTTGTTATTGGTTGTTCAACATCGGAAGTGTTAGGTGAGAAAATAGGTTCAGTTGGCTCAATGGAAGTAGCGCAAGAAATATTTACTCAATTGCAGCAAGTTCAAGAAGAAACGGGTGTATCATTTGCCTTTCAAGGCTGTGAACACATCAATAGAGCTATTACCATTGAACGCAAAAATTTCAATCCACTTACAATGGAAGAAGTGACAGTGGTGCCGGATGTCCATGCTGGAGGTAGCCTTGCAACATATGCCTATCGTCACATGCAAGATCCTATCGTTGTTGAACACATTACAGTGCCTAAGGGTATTGATATTGGTCAAACACTTATTGGTATGCATTTGAAACATGTGTGTGTGCCAGTGCGTACAACTGTTGACAAAATTGGTGAAGCAGTTGTAACGATTGCAACTTCACGTCCTAAAAAGATTGGTGGAGAAAGAGCGAAATATGAATAGTTGATGAAAGAAGGGTAGTGCTATGTCTTATATCGAAAAGCAAGATAAAGCCATTTTTGATGCCATACAAAGTGAATATAATCGTCAAAATAATAACATTGAATTAATTGCCTCTGAAAATTTTGTTTCAGAAGCTGTTATGGAAGCTCAAGGTTCAGTGTTGACGAACAAGTATGCTGAAGGTTATCCAGGGCGACGTTATTATGGTGGTTGTGAATATGTGGATGTAACTGAAACGATAGCAATTGAACGTGCTAAAGCATTGTTTGGAGCCGAACATGTTAATGTACAGCCGCATTCAGGTTCACAAGCCAATATGGCAGTATATCTTGTAGCTTTAAACATGGGAGATACAGTTTTAGGAATGAATTTGAGTCACGGTGGTCACTTAACACATGGGTCTCCCGTCAATTTTAGTGGTCAATTTTACAATTTTGTTGAATATGGTGTGAATGAGGAAACAGAATTGCTTGATTATGAAGCGATTCGACAACTCGCAGTGCAACATCAACCCAAATTAATCGTTGCCGGTACATCAGCTTATTCAAGAACAATTGATTTTAAAAAGTTCAAAGAAATTGCTGATGAAGTTGGTGCAAAATTAATGGTTGATATGGCACATATTGCAGGTCTGGTAGCTGTTGGTTTGCATCCCAATCCTGTACCATATGCAGATTTTGTAACAACAACTACTCATAAAACATTAAGAGGACCTCGTGGTGGCTTAATATTGTGTAAGGAAGAATATAAAAAAGACATAGACAAAGTAATCTTTCCTGGTATTCAAGGTGGCCCATTACAACATGTCATTGCGGCAAAAGCCGTAGCGTTTGGTGAAGCATTGAATCAGAATTTTAAAGCATATCAACAACAAGTGATTGATAACGCGCGTGTTTTGGCAGAAACATTACAACAAGAAGGTTTTAGAATTGTGTCAGGAGGCACGGATAATCATTTAGTTGCAGTAGATGTTAAGGGCTCGGTCAACATTACTGGTAAGGAAGCCGAATCATTACTCGATTCCGTTGGTATTACTTGTAATAAAAACACAATCCCATTTGATCAAGAGAAAGCATTTGTAACAAGTGGAATCAGATTAGGTACACCAGCAGTGACGACTCGAGGATTTGATACCGACGCTATCAAGGAAGTTGCACTAATCATAAGTCTTGTACTAAAAAATCCCAATGATGCAGAGAAAATAAAAGAAGCAACAAAACGTGTGAGTGCATTAACTGCTAAACACCCGTTGTACGAATAAGTTTAACTGGAGGAAATGTAAATGAGTAAAGTACACGTATTTGATCATCCGTTAATTCAACATAAATTGAGTTATATTCGTGATGTAAATACCGGAACAAAAGAATTTAGAGAGCTTGTGGATGAAGTAGGTATGCTCATGGCGTATGAAGTAACAAGAGACTTAGAGTTACAAGATGTAGAAATAGAAACGCCAGTTACAAAAATGACCGCTAAACGTTTAGCTGGGAAAAAGCTAGCTGTTGTACCTATTTTGCGCGCAGGCCTAGGTATGACGGATGGTGTTTTATCTTTAGTTCCAGCTGCAAGAGTGGGACATATTGGACTATATAGAGATCCACAAACATTAAAAGCAGTAGAATATTTTGTTAAACTGCCACAAGATATCGATGAACGTCAAATAATCGTTGTAGATCCAATGTTAGCTACAGGTGCATCTGCTATTGAAGCAATTACTTCATTGAAAAAACGCGGAGCCAAAAATATTAGATTTATGTGCTTGATTGCTGCGCCAGAAGGTGTAGAAAAAATGAAAGAAGCACACGATGATGTGGATATTTACATTGCAGCTTTAGATGAAAAACTAAATGACAAAGCTTATATTACACCAGGTTTAGGCGATGCTGGAGATAGATTGTTTGGTACAAAATAGTAACTGGTAGTTAGTTATGACTGATGTTAATACGTGTCGTTAGCAAGTGAACTAGTGTTAACTAAAAGGGTTGCCACATGACTTTTAGCAATATTGACCAAACAGCCTTAGAATTTGCTAAAAAAGATGATTAAATGTGTCGGTTTTGTGTCGTAAACGATGTCATTTGTAACATCTCTATGAATAGAATTGACACACAATTGTTTACTATATTATTATTGAGATTGTATGAGTGGAACGGTTTACATGGTTGATATAAGTTGTTTGGAGGCACACTTTAATGTTGCGTTTTAGCTTCATTTTTAAACAATTTATACAATATTATCTTTATTCATTGATAATATTGTATATTTTGTATCTAATATGGTCTTCACCATATATTCTAGGTATGATTCTTGGTTTAATAGGTTCTTTAATAAATACCTTCATCTTTGAAATTTACTTAGCGCGAGCGAAACAACCGGATACAATACATATTTCAACGGGCAGCGTTTGGCGTTATTTAGTTGCACTTGTCGTTTGTGCCTTCTGGTATTTATTTAAGGATGAAATGAATATTCTTGGTGTTGTAGTAGGTCTTATGATTTCTTATGTTTTAATCATACTTCGCCCTCTACTTGTAAGGGAGTAAAATTTAAAAGTGAAAGAGGTGAGATTATGGATCATAAATCACCAAAGGTAAGTTGGGACGTATTCGGTTTCGATATTGTTTTTAACTTGTCTAGCATTTTAATGTTAGTGATTACCGCTGCAATTGTGTTCCTTATAGCTATCATCTGTACGCGTAATCTACAAAAGAGACCTACAGGTAAACAAAATTTTATTGAATGGGTTTTTGATTTTGTCAGAGGTATTATAGAAAGTAATTTAGCGTGGAAAAAAGGTGGTCAATTCCACTTCTTAGCAGTCACATTGATATTATTCATCTTTGTTGCCAACATGTTAGGATTACCATTCTCTATCGTGACACATGAGCATTACTTGTGGTGGAAATCACCAACAGCAGACGCGACTGTAACACTGACGTTGTCTACCATGATGATTTTACTCACACATTACTATGGTGTTAAGATGCGCGGTGGTAAAGCTTATGTTGGCAATTATTTTAAGCCGTTCTGGCCAATTGTAATTATAAACGTTTTTGAAGAGTTTTCATCTACGTTAACACTTGGTCTTCGTTTGTACGGTAACATTTTTGCTGGGGAGTTACTGTTATCATTATTAGCAGGGCTTGTATTCCAACAACCATATTGGGGTTGGATCATTAGCTTACCTGGCTTAATCATCTGGCAAGGATTCTCAATCTTTGTTGGAACTATCCAAGCATATATTTTCATTATGCTTTCAATGGTTTATATGTCCCATAAAGTATCGGACGCACACTAATAACTAACAAATTTTAGGAGGAATTATTAATATGGGTTTAATCGCAGCAGCAATTGCAATCGGTCTATCAGCACTAGGTGCAGGTATTGGTAACGGACTTATCGTTTCTAGAACAGTTGAAGGTGTAGCACGTCAACCAGAAGCACGTGGCCAATTGATGAGTATTATGTTTATTGGTATCGGCTTAGTTGAAGCTTTGCCAATCATTGGTGTAGTTATTGCATTCATGACATTACTTAGATAAGAAACACTAAAGGCGAAGTCTCTTTGACCTTCGCCATTCATTTTATTTGATGACCAAGTGATGATTATTAACGAAAGGAGTGTCATATGCCGTGACTGCTTTAACTCACACATTCGTTTTTGGTGCAGCAATCAAAGATGTGGAATGGGGAACAATTATTGTAACATTAGCTACTTTCGCCATTTTATTAGCACTTTTGAAAAAATTTGCTTGGGGTCCATTAAAAGAAGTAATGGATAAACGTGAGCGAGACATTAATAAAGATATTGATGACGCTGAACAAGCAAAAGAAAATGCTCAAAAACTTGAAGAAGAAAATCAAAAAACATTAAAAGAGACACAAGAAGAAGTACAACGTATTCTTGAAGACGCGAAAGTTCAAGCGCGTAAGCAACAAGAAGAGATTATTCATGAAGCCAACGTACGAGCGAATGGCATGATTGAAACCGCACAAAGCGAAATCAACAGTCAAAAAGAACGTGCATTAGCTGATATCAACAATCAAGTATCTGAACTATCAGTATTAATTGCTTCTAAAGTACTCCAAAAAGAAATCTCAGAACAAGATCAAAAAGCGTTAGTTGATAAGTATATAAAAGAGGCAGGCGATAAATAATGGCAAATGTAGCACAAAAATACGCCAAAGCCCTATTTGATGTATCAGTTGACCAAGATATCTTAGATGATATATTTAATGAATTTAAAACTGTCAGTAATGTGGCTAGCACACAAATTGATGAATTAAAAGCTTTCGATGAAAATCCTACACGCTCTGCAAGGGACAGACATACGTTTGCAGTTAATGTTTTTGGTGAAGTAAATGACTATTTGAAAAATATGATGTTTGTGTTAGCGAATAATCGTCATTTAGCTTTAATAAATGATATTTTTAGTTCATTTCAAAAACTATACAACAAGAAATATAATCAAGATTTTGCAGAAGTAGAATCAGTATATGAACTTGATGAAGAGGAACTTGCTCAAATTGAGAAAGTGATTACACAACAAATGAATTTATCTCACGTTATACTTACTACTAAAATTAATCCGGAATTAATTGGTGGTATACGCGTGAAGGTTGGAACAACTGTTATTGATGGCAGTGTTAAAAATGACCTTCAACAATTAACAACGAAATTTAAAAGATCGAATTAATAAAAGAGGAGTGACATAGATGGCCATTAAAGCTGAAGAAATCAGTGCATTACTTCGCTCACAAATCGAAAATTATGAGTCTGAAGTCTCAGTAACTGATGTTGGTACCGTTCTTCAAATCGGTGACGGTATTGCATTAATTCACGGACTAAACGATGTTATGGCTGGTGAGTTAGTAGAATTCCAAAATGGCGTACTTGGTTTAGCACAAAACCTTGAAGAATCAAATGTAGGGGTTGTAATTTTAGGACCATATACTGATATCACTGAAGGTGATGAGGTTAAACGTACAGGACGTATCATGGAAGTTCCAGTTGGTGACGAATTAATTGGTCGTGTCGTAAATCCATTGGGTCAACCTATTGATGGGCAAGGTCCAGTAAATACGGATAAAACACGTCCAGTAGAACAAAAAGCAACAGGTGTAATGGACCGTAAATCAGTTGATGAACCATTACAAACAGGAATTAAAGCGATTGATGCGCTAGTTCCTATTGGTAAAGGTCAACGTGAATTAATCATTGGTGACCGTCAAACTGGTAAAACGACAATTGCAATAGATACAATCTTGAATCAAAAAGGCCAAGATACTATTTGTATTTACGTAGCTATTGGTCAAAAAGATTCTACAGTGAGAGCGAACGTTGAAAAATTAAGACAAGCTGGTGCTTTAGATTATACAATTATCGTCTCAGCTTCTGCAGCTGAACCAGCACCATTATTATATATTGCACCTTATTCTGGCGTAGCCATGGGTGAAGAGTTTATGTTTAATGGTAAAGACGTCTTAATTGTATATGATGATTTAACAAAACAAGCCGCTGCATATCGTGAATTATCATTATTATTACGTCGTCCGCCAGGTCGTGAAGCTTATCCAGGTGACGTTTTCTATCTACATAGTAGATTATTAGAACGTGCAGCTAAATTAAATGATACATTGGGTGGCGGTTCAATTACGGCTTTACCAATTATCGAAACACAAGCTGGGGATATTTCAGCATATGTACCAACTAACGTAATTTCAATTACAGATGGACAAATCTTTTTACAATCAGATTTATTCTTCTCAGGTGTGCGACCAGCGATTAATGCAGGACAATCCGTATCTCGTGTAGGTGGTTCTGCTCAAATCAAAGCAATGAAGAAAGTTGCCGGAACGTTACGTCTTGATTTAGCTTCATATAGAGAATTAGAATCATTTGCTCAATTTGGTTCTGACTTAGATGAATTTACAGCACGCAAATTAGAACGTGGTAAACGTACGGTAGAAGTATTAAAACAAGACCAAAACAAGCCGCTTCCAGTAGAGAATCAAGTTTTGATTATTTATGCACTTACTAAAGGATATTTAGATGATATTCCTGTTGAAGATATTATTCGTTTTGAAGATGAATTAAATCAATGGGCTAAATCGAATGCGGCTGAATTGTTAAGTGAAATTAGAGAAACAAAATCATTACCTGACGGTGAAAAATTTGAACAAGCGATTAATGAATTCAAGAAAAGTTTCAGTAAATCAGAATAATTAAAGTTAAGTTCGAAAAGGTGGTGAGATAATGGCTTCTCTAAAGGAAATTGATGGTCGAATTAAATCGACTAAGAAAATGAAACAAATTACTAAGGCAATGAACATGGTTTCAAGTTCTAAATTGCGTAGAGCGGAAAAGAATACGAAACAGTTTCAACCTTATATGGAAAAAATGCAAGATGCTATAACTGCGATTGCAGGTGCTAATTCAAATTCAAGTCATCCTATGTTGCGACCTCGCGAAGTACACCGTACAGGCTATCTAGTTATAACTAGTGATAAAGGCTTAGCCGGTGCCTATAGTGCTAACGTACTAAAAAAATTAGTTAACGATATTACTAGCAAGCACGCGGATGCCAGTGAATATTCAATTGTGGCTTTAGGTCAAATAGGTGTAGACTTTCTTAAAACACGGAATTATGACATTGAAGATTCACTTGTAGATGTTCCAGACCAACCTTCTTTTAAATCGATACAATCCATTGCAAAACATGCAATTGATTTGTATACGGAAGGACATATCGACGAACTTAAAATTTATCATAGCCATTATGTCAGTGTTCTTGAGAATAAGCCAACGGTTAAACAAGTTCTACCTTTATCTCAAGAAGATTCTAGTCAAGGCCAAGGTCAAATGTCATCATACGAATTTGAACCTGATAAAGAAGCAATATTAAGCGTTATTTTACCTCAATATGTAGAAAGCTTAATATATGGCACGATATTAGATGCCAAAGCAAGTGAACATGCGGCACGTATGACTGCTATGAAAAATGCATCTGATAATGCTACTGAACTTATTGACGACTTATCATTAGAATATAACAGAGCAAGACAAGCTGAAATCACGCAACAAATTACAGAAATCGTAAGTGGTTCTGCTGCATTAGAATAATTATTTAAAGGAGGAAACAACATGGGAATTGGCCGTGTAACTCAAGTTATGGGTCCTGTAATTGATGTCCGTTTTGAACATAATGAAGTGCCTGAAATAAATAATGCGCTCATTGTTGAAATTCCTAAAAGTGATACAACAATCAGTTTAACACTTGAAGTTGCTTTGCAATTAGGTGACGATGTTGTACGTACTATTGCAATGGATTCAACTGATGGTGTTCAACGTGGTATGGAAGTTCAAAACACAGGTAAAGACATCAGTGTACCTGTTGGAGATGAAACATTAGGAAGAGTATTTAACGTTTTAGGAGAATCTATTGATTTAGAAGAAAAGCTAGATGACTCTGTGCGTAGAGATCCAATTCATAGACTAGCACCTAAATTTGATGAATTATCTACAGAAGTAGAAATTCTTGAAACTGGTATTAAAGTTGTTGATTTATTAGCACCATATATTAAAGGTGGTAAAGTTGGATTGTTTGGTGGTGCCGGAGTAGGTAAAACGGTATTAATTCAAGAATTAATCAACAATATTGCTCAAGAACATGGTGGTATTTCTGTGTTTGCCGGAGTAGGTGAACGTACACGTGAAGGTAATGACTTATATTATGAAATGAGCGATAGTGGCGTAATTAAGAAAACAGCGATGGTATTTGGCCAAATGAATGAACCACCTGGTGCACGTATGAGAGTTGCGTTATCTGCCTTAACAATGGCTGAATATTTCCGTGACGAGCAAGGACAAGACGTATTGCTGTTTATCGATAATATATTCCGTTTTACACAAGCAGGTTCAGAAGTATCTGCATTACTTGGACGTATGCCATCTGCCGTTGGTTATCAACCAACATTGGCTACAGAAATGGGACAATTGCAAGAAAGAATTACATCTACAAATAAAGGTTCTGTAACATCTATTCAAGCTGTATTCGTTCCAGCCGATGACTATACTGACCCAGCGCCAGCGACAGCATTTGCTCACTTAGACTCAACGACTAACTTAGAACGTAAATTAACCGAAATGGGTATCTATCCAGCAGTTGATCCACTTGCTTCAACATCAAGAGCATTAGAACCTTCAATCGTTGGTCAAGAGCACTATGATGTAGCACGTCAAGTGCAATCAACGTTACAAAAATATAGAGAATTACAAGATATTATTGCTATTTTAGGTATGGATGAATTATCTGAAGAAGATAAACAAACGGTTGAACGTGCAAGACGTATTCAGTTCTTCTTATCTCAAAACTTCCATGTAGCTGAACAATTTACAGGTCAAAAAGGCTCTTATGTACCAGTTAAAACAACTGTTCAGGATTTTAAAGGCATTCTTGATGGTAAATATGATCATATTCCTGAAGATGCATTCCGTTTAGTTGGAAGTATGGAAGATGTACTTGCAAAAGCTAAAGATATGGGTGTTGAAGTCTAATCAAATTAGGAGGAATGGATAATGAATACATTAAATCTAGATATTGTCACTCCTAATGGTTCAGTCTACAAAAGAGAAGATGTTGAACTTGTTGTGTTACAAACCACAGCAGGTGAAATGGGTATCATGAGTGGACATATTCCGACAGTAGCCGCATTAAAAACAGGCCATATCAAAGTTAGATTTCACAATGGTTCTGAATACTTAGCTGTTAGTGGTGGCTTTGTTGAAGTTAGACAACATAAACTTTCTGTTATTGTACAAACGGCTGAAACAGCTGAAGAAATAGACGTAGAAAGAGCTAAATTGGCTAAGCAACGTGCCCAATCTCACTTGAATGATGAAGATAATAGTGATATTTATCGCGCACAACGCGCACTTGCTAGAGCAGAAAATAGATTACGAGTAGCTAACTTAAAATAAAAAGGTTTGGAAGTACAGAGTAACTGTATTTCCAAACCTTTTTAATTTGTGTTTTAATTTGTTTAATAATGAATAGTATCATTATTAAACAAATTCAGGTACAATGTACTACAGAATAATTATTAGAGAGGTTAACTATGAATTATTTAGGACAATTTGCAGTTGTACATTTGGTTTTACACGTCATCTGCATTTGTGTGGCTTATTGGGCACTTAATGCTTTAAGACTTGAACAATTATTTAAAAAAGGGCATATAAGACAAATTCAAATTTGTATGATATTTTTTGCTATTTTGTTAGGTACAAGTGTTAGCAATTTTATTATTGATTTAATGCAATATTCAACACAGGTAAAATATTTGTTAAAATAAAGTATTCTTATAATTCTTTATTATAAATTCTGTCATTAAAGTAATGATGACTGTCTTGTAGATAATTGTATTTTTTTTGAAAAAATAGCTATAATTAATGAATGAATAATAAAATATAGGGAAATGAAAGTAAGTATATTGTAGTCTTAAGTGGAGGATATGTATGGATAGAATAGTTATAAAAGGTGGGCATCGCCTATCAGGAGAAGTTCAAGTAGAAGGTGCTAAGAATGCAGTATTACCAGTGCTAACAGCATCATTATTGGCAACAGAAGGTACTAGCAAACTGATTAATGTTCCCAAATTGAGTGATGTTGAAACAATAAATAATGTGTTATCAACACTGAATGCTGATGTTTCATATGATATTGCAGGAAATGCTGTGACTGTTGATGCAACTGCGACATTAAATGAAGAGGCGCCTTATGAATATGTAAGTAAAATGCGTGCAAGTATCTTAGTTATAGGACCTCTGCTAGCGCGTTTAGGTCATGCAATTGTAGCTTTACCAGGTGGTTGTGCTATTGGAAGTAGACCGATTGAGCAACATATTAAAGGGTTTGAAGCCTTAGGTGCCGATATTCATTTGGAAAATGGAAATATTTATGCCAATGCAAAAAATGGCTTGCAAGGAGCTAATATTCATTTAGATTTTCCAAGCGTAGGAGCTACACAAAATATTATAATGGCTGCATCTTTAGCTAATGGCAAATCTGTGATTGAAAATGCAGCTAAAGAACCAGAAATTGTTGATTTAGCGAATTATATAAATGAAATGGGCGGTAGAATTACTGGCGCAGGTACTGATACGATTACAATTCACGGTGTGAATAAATTAACCGGAGTTGTTCATTCTATTATTCCAGACCGCATTGAAGCTGGAACAATGATTATTGCAGGTGCAATAACGCGAGGAGACGTTTATGTAAGAGGTGCTATTAAAGAACATATGACAAGCTTAGTGTACAAACTTGAAGAAATGGGTGTACAACTAGCCTTTGACGAAGAAGGTGTACGTGTAACAGCGCCAGATACATTACAGCCTGTTGATGTGAAAACGTTACCTCATCCAGGTTTTCCTACAGATATGCAATCACAAATGATGGCTTTATTGTTGACAGCTGAGGGCCATAAAGTTATTACAGAAACGGTATTTGAAAATCGTTTTATGCATGTTGCAGAATTTAGAAGAATGAATGCCAATATTACTGTAGAAGGTCGTAACGCTAAAATTGAAGGCAAAAGTGAATTACAAGGTGCACAGGTTAAAGCAACTGATTTAAGAGCTGCAGCAGCACTTATTTTAGCTGGTTTAGTAGCAGATGGTACAACACAAGTTACTGAACTTAAACATTTAGACCGTGGTTATGTGAACTTCCATGGTAAATTAAAAGAATTAGGAGCAGATATACAACGTATAAATGCTTAATAATAGAGCTATAAGTTATTAGGAGGATGCTCAATTATGGAAACAATATTCGATTATAATGACATTAAAAAAATTATTCCCCATAGACAACCCTTTTTATTAATTGATAGAGTAGTTGAATATGAGGAAGGCAAAAGATGTGTAGGATTAAAACAAGTTTCAGGTAATGAACCTTTTTTCCAAGGTCATTTTCCTGATTATGCAGTGATGCCGGGTGTTCTAATAACTGAAGCACTAGCTCAAACAGGTGCAGTTGCTATGTTAAACAGTGAAGCAAACAAAGGCAAAATCGCATTGTTTGCAGGTATAGATAAATGTCGTTTTAAAAAGCAAGTAACACCAGGGGATACTTTAATGTTAGAAGTTGAAATTACTAAAATAAAAGGTCCTATTGGTAAAGGTACAGCAAAAGCGACTGTTGATGGGCAACTTGCATGTAGCTGTGAATTAACATTTGCGATTCAAGACGCAAAATAATATAAAAAGAGTCAGGACAGAATCCATTATGAATTCGTAATATCGTCCTGGCAAGGTTGATTAGGGTTGAAAAAGCTTAGAATAAGTATATTTTTAATCCTAGTTACCAATATATAGTTAAGTTCCTAAGACATAATGATTATGTCTTAGGTTTTTTTCTTTATTTACAATAATTCATATAATTGGCTCGCTTGCTTAGGAGACAGCTTCAGTCACTATAGCTTGCTTTGTTTGTTGAAATGCGAAGCGCATTTCTCTTTGTTGTGGTCCCGCCCCAACTTGCTTTGCTTGGTGAATTTCTTTTCGAAATTCTCTCTGTCGGGGTCTCCTCAGCTTGTCTATTTACTCTAGTGTCTCGTCGAAGTTTATATATGTGAATTTATATTAAAATGTCTTTTATAATGTATTATCACGTTCAAATTTTTCATCTTTTAGTTTAGGTTTAGATTGCATCATACGTTTGAATGTTGTTTTTAATTCTTCTCCTGATAAACCATCATCTATTAATTGTTCTAATAAACTTTCTGCATAAACTTGTCTCAAAGTGTATATGTGACACTCTAATACAATTGACATTTTTGTTTCAAAGTTAACAATATGCTTAATTGTAGCATCAAATAATGCTGGATCATTAGCCGGTCTTGTGATAACTACACGAATGTCTAATAAAGTTTGTTCTTCTTGATATTGCTTCATCTGTTCATAATGATCATTTGAAATAACGATTTCTAGCAACCATCCAGTACCGCTATTTTCTTTATTAATGATTACACCATCTTCTAATTCATACTCAGTGATACCGCCGTTTTGATTTACTATTTGAAAGCGCACAGCTTTAAATGTCTTCATATCCCATCATCCCTTTTGCTCTCAATTTTATAAAAAATAATATTTTTAAGTTGTACGTGTTCTAAAATACATTATTTTCTTTAAATATAACAAATTTTAGCGGTAAAACGTAAGTAAAATTAAAATTATACCGTTTTGACTTTAGCATTAGAAATACATAAACTATAACTAATCAAAGGAGGTGACACATGTTAAATAAAATCGTAATCGTTGGACGATTAACTAAAGATGCCCAAATATACGAGAAAGAGGAGGTTAAAATTGCTACATTTTGTGTGGCTACGGAAAGAAATTATAAAGATGATAACAACGAGCAAATCGTAGATTATATTCTATGTAAAGCATATGGTAGGACTGCTACCAACATTGAAAAGTATACCAGTCAGGGATCATTGGTTGGTATTACAGGTCAAATGCGCTCAAGAAAGTATACTAAAGACCAACAAACACATTTTGTTACAGAATTATACGTAGAAACTATTAAATTCATGTCCTCTAAAGGCAAAACACACGAAATCCTCGAAGAACATCCAACTACTAATATTCAACCTTTTTCAGTTGATGAAATGAAACTCTTAAATATCGAATAATTGCTTTTTCAATATTAAAACTCAAATTTTATCCATAAATTATATCCGACTAGTTATTCATACTCCCAATAATCTTCTTTAATATAAATCCTTTCAATTATGCTTAACAGTGATGGGAAATATGGTGAATTGTGCTAAATTTTGCTATATTTTCCTAGCTGTTTATTGAAGAAGTATTAAATAATATACATATATTACAATCATATTCTATATGAGAATATCTGTTAAACTCACACAATAATCTGACAAATTTCAAAATATTACACAGGTAATTGGAATTTATAGATTTTTTAGTCCTGCATCAAAGTATTTTTTACGTATTTGGTATGTATAATTATTTCTTTGTTTTTGTAATGTCTTTGTAAATTTTTACCAGTTATTTTTATTTCACTGTAACCTGCTTATTTTTTATGGATGTTACATTATGAATTGTAAATTTAAATATGAAATGAACTCAAATTTAGGAGGATATATAATTATGAAAAAAACAATTATTGCATCATCTCTAGCAGTAGGCTTAGGTTTAGTAGCAGGAAATGCAGGTCATGATGCAGATGCGAGTGAATTAAATGTCAATACTAAAGCTGAGTTAGCACAATTAGCACAATCAAATGATCAATCATTAAATGAAAAGCCTGTACAATCAGGAGCGTATGATTTTACATTCAATTATGAAGGGAATACTTATCACTTTGCTTCTGATGGTACTTATTTTGAATGGCAATACTATCCATCAAATGGTGCAGCTGATGATACAACAATGAATTCACAAGCTCAACAAGGAACAATGTCATCATCTCAAGGTGCTGCAACTCAACAATCAACATCAGCTCAGCCAGCTCAAACTGAGCAAGCACCTCAAAGCGAATCAACACAACAACCACAAACACAAGCAACATCTCATAGTCAGTCAAGTTCAGCAAGCCAAGCTTCAAGTCATTCATCAGTTAATGTTAACAGTCACTTGAAAGCAATAGCACAACGTGAATCTGGTGGAGATATTCATGCAGTTAATCCATCATCTGGTGCAGCAGGTAAATATCAATTTATGCAGTCAACATGGGATCATGTAGCGCCATCTGAATATAAAGGTGTGTCACCAGCTAATGCTCCAGAACATGTTCAAGATGCTGCAGCACAAAAATTATATGATACAGAAGGTGCAGGCCACTGGACAACAGCTTAGGGCCCAACCTAAATTAAATTCTGAACTCACTTCATAATCATGAGGTGGGTTCTATTTATATAAAAAGATATATCAGCTATTATTTTGACTGTCTTCAATAATTGAATTTTGTATTTGGAGTTAACACATTTAAAAATGAATATGATGATATGTATCTAGAGGTATGACATGGTTGCTTTACATTTGATTAATGAGTTTGGCTTTGATATGTTAAATGTAATAGGAAACTACTAGGGGAGCCTTTATTGGCTGAGATGACGAAATTAGTCAGACCCTTATAACCTGATTTGGTTAGAACCAACGTAGGAAAGTAGCAACAATAATCTGCCATTATATTGTTTGGGATGAACTACATTTCTACGTTGAAATGTAGTTTTTATTTTTTAAAGACTTATACTGGGAGGCAATACAAGTGAAATTTTCAGATGAAATTAAACAAGCATCACAACCAATTATTGATGAAATTTATCAAGATGGTTTCATACAAGACTTATTAAAGGGAACAATTTCTAAAGAAGCAATCAGACAGTATTTAAGAGCTGACGCATCCTATTTAAAAGAATTTATGAATATATACGCATTACTTATTCCTAAAGTTACTGATATTGAAAGTATTAAATTTCTTGTTGAACAAATTGAGTTTTTAACTGAAGGGGAAGTTGAAGCACATGAAATATTGGCGGATTATATAAACGAGCCGTATGAAGAAATTATTAAAGAAAAGGTTTGGCCGCCAAGTGGAGATCATTATATTAAACATATGTATTATCATGCTTATACGCATGAAAATGCGGCCTATGCAATTGCAGCTATGGCACCTTGTCCATATGTTTATGAAGTGATTGCATTAAGAGCAATAGAAGACCCTGAATTAAACAAAGCTACAAATTTATCTAAATGGTTTGAATTTTATAGCACAGAAATGAGAGAACTTATAAATGTTTTTGATCAGCTGCTAGATCAATTAACAGAAAACAGCTCAGACGTAGAAAAACAACAAATTAAAGAAAGCTTTTTACAAAGTACGATTCATGAGAGACATTTCTTTAATATGGCATATACGAATGAACAATGGAACTTTGGAGGTTAAAAGCATGAATAAACCGAAAATTGCGCTTACAATTGCAGGTACTGATCCCTCAGGTGGTGCTGGCGTTATGGCAGATTTAAAATCATTTCATTCTTGTGGTGTTTATGGTATGGCTGCCATTACAAGCATCGTTGCTCAAAATACGAAAGGTGTTCAACACATTCATAATCTGGAAACATCATGGGTTAAAGAACAATTGGATAGCGTATTTGATGATGAGTTACCTCAAGCAATTAAAACAGGCATGATTGCAACTAAAGACACGATGGAACTAGTACGTGACTACCTTACAAAATATGCAGACATTCCATATGTCATCGATCCAGTGATGTTAGCTAAAAGTGGCGATTCACTTATGGATGATGATACTAAAAGACATTTACAGTCAACATTGTTACCCTTAGCTGATGTTGTTACACCGAATATTCCGGAAGCTGAAGAAATTACAGGTATTAAAATTGATAGTGAAGCGAATATTTATAAGGCAGGTAATATATTCATCAATGATATTGGTAGTAAAGGTGTTGTAATTAAAGGTGGTCATTCCGAAGACCCAAATATTGCTAAAGATTATTTGTTTACAAAAGATGATGTTTATACATTTGAAAATCAACGTTTTAACACTCCGCATACGCATGGTACGGGCTGTACATTTTCTGCTGTTATCGCTGCAGAATTAGCTAAAGGTCGCTCAATTTATGAAGCTGTGAAAAAGGCAAAGAAATTCATATCTTTAAGCATTGAATATACACCTGAAATAGGTCAAGGTAGAGGGCCAGTAAACCATTTTGCATACTTAAAGAAAGTAGGACTAGATGATGAATAATTTAGAAAAATTACGTGAAGATAATCCTTTAATTGTTTGTTATACGAATGATGTTGTGAAAAATTTCACTGCTAATGGATTGTTAAGTATGGGTGCAAGTCCGGCAATGAGTGAAGCACCTGAAGAGGCAGAAGCGTTTTATAGAGTTGCTCAAGCACTGTTAATCAATATTGGTACACTCACAAAAGCGAATGAAGAGGATATTATTAAGATTGGGAAAATTGCCAATAAACAAGGAACGCCAATTGTTTTTGATCCAGTAGCTGTAGGGGCATCAACATATCGCAAAACCTTTTGTGAACGTTTTTTAGCTGAAGTAGAAGTTTCTGTTATTAAGGGAAATGCTTCTGAAGTGTTGACGCTTGTTGATATGAATACAACAATGAAAGGTACAGATGGAGCAAGCAATCTTGACACCATAGCAATTGCTAAAAAAGCATACCAAAAATATCAAACTGCCATTGTGATAACCGGAAAAGACGATATTATTGTTCAAGATAATCAAATCGTTCAATTATCTAATGGCTCACCATTATTAGCCAAAGTGACTGGCGCAGGATGTTTATTAGGAGGCATTATTGCCAGCTTTTTATTCGGCAACATACACCCATCATTACAACAGCTTGAAGAGGCAATAAGTTTCTATAATATCGCCGCTGAACTTGCTGAACAAAGTCCACATTGTCAGGGACCAGGAAGTTTTCAAACAGAATTATTAGATCATATGTACCAAATGACCTATGAATTATATCAACAAAATGTTAGAAGATTAGAGGTATAGAAATGTTTAAAAGTACAGATTTAAAAGTATATTTTATATGCGGCACACAAGATATACCTGAAGGGAAAAGTTTAGAACAGGTAGTAACACAAGCTTTAGAGTCTGGAGTTACAATGTTTCAATTTAGAGAAAAAGGATCAAAAGTATCTCAAGACAAAGAGATAGAACAACTGGCATTAAAATTAAAGGAACTTTGCCATAACTATCAGGTGCCATTTATTGTTAACGACAATGTTGCACTTGCTTTAAAAGTACAAGCTGATGGTATACATGTAGGTCAAGATGACGCCAAAGTTGAAGACTTTTTTGAACAATTTCATGATAAAATTATTGGTTTAAGCGTGAGCAATCTAGATGAGCTGAAACGTTCTGACTTAACACATGTCGACTATATTGGGGTTGGCCCTATATACCAGACACCATCAAAGTCTGATGCTAGTACACCAGTAGGTCCTGAAATGATTCTAACGTTACGAAAAGAAATAGGTGACTTTCCAATCGTGGCTATTGGTGGTGTGACCGAAAATAATGCACAAGCAGTAGTTGATGCAGGTGCGGATGGAATTTCAGTTATATCAGCTATCGCTAGAAGTCAAAATATTGACAGCACTGTTAATAAATTCTTAAGTTATTATAATTAACAAAGAAATTTTTCCACATATTGTTTTCTACTGTAGTATTAGTATGATAAAATAACATCTATGTGAAATAACATAATAGAGGTGGAAAAATGAAGAAAAAAGCACTACTACCTTTGTTTCTAGGGATAATGGTCTTTTTAGCAGGGTGTGACTACTCTAAGCAAGGAAATCGCACGGGTTTCTTCTATAATACATTCGTAGATCCAATGGAAAAGATACTACATTGGTTAGGTTCAGGCATTTTTAATAATGATTATGGTTTAGCTATCATTGTATTAGTTTTAGTTATTCGGATTGTTTTATTACCGTTCATGTTATCAAACTATAAAAATAGTCATATGATGCGTGAAAAAATGAAAGTGGCCAAACCTGAAGTAAGTGAAGTACAAGAAAAAGTTAAACGTGCAAGAACTCAAGAAGAAAAAATGGCAGCTAATCAAGAAATGATGCAGGTTTATAAAAAATATGATATCAATCCAATGGCAAGTATGTTAGGCTGTTTACCAGTTTTAATTCAAATGCCAATCGTCATGGGATTATATTTTGTACTTAGATATCAAATTGGCGGTGGAATTACACACCACCCACATTTTTTATGGTTTAATTTAGTTAAACCAGATATTTGGATTACAGCTATTGCCGGGGTACTATATTTTATTCAATCTTACATTTCAACGAAAACGATGCCAGATGAGCAACGTCAAATGGCATATATGATGATGATTGTGTCACCTATCATGATTATATGGATTTCATATCAATCAGCCGCAGCACTTGGCTTATATTGGTCAGTCAGCGCCGCTTTCTTGATTGTTCAAACATACTTCGCTAACATGTATTATTCAAAACGTGCTAAAGAAGAAGTAGCACCAATGATTAAACAATATGAAAAAGAAAAAAATCAAGGAACAAAAAAAGGTAAAAACACACAAGTAGTCTCAAAAAATAATAAAAAGAAAAAATAAGAATTCATAGAAAAAGAAGTCAGTAAATGAGTTTTGTAAATTCATTTACTGGCTTCTTTATTTACAAAAATACGTATTATCGGTGTGTTTACTTAGGGGGCTAGGACATTAAGTTCTTAAACAATGTAAAAAGACAATTTCTATTAAAATTATTTGATAGAAATTGTCTTTTCCCTTATGTATTAGATAATGTACAGCTCGTTATCATTTTTGGATGATATGATGTTGCACCACGATGATGATTGAACTCATTATCTGGGATTGTTTATACATATCGAGAAATATTATTTGTAGGAATAAGAATTGAAGTTTCCATTGGTAGTGTATAGTGTAAGTTGTCTATTCTGCTCAAACCCAAAATACGTTTATCTCGACTGCATTATTATTGATACCAATCATCAAAAAATTGGTTGATGAACTGTTTCATGAAATCATGGCGTTGTATGGCAATATTACGTGCTGTTTCAGTATGCATTAAATCCTTTAATTTTAGCAATTTATCGTAAAAATGACGTATCGCTGATGGTTCAAAGGTTGTTATTTCATCTGCTGAAGGTATTGATGAAGTTGGTAACTCTGTCCACATCGGTTCATTAAAGTGCCCGGCGAATTGGAATGCTCTAGCGATACCTATAGCACCAATTGCATCAAGTCTGTCAGCATCTCTAACAATTTGTCCTTCTAAAGAAAGGGGAATTTGATTATTTTCTCCGTTGCGATAGCTTAAATGTTTAATAATAAAAATAATTTCATTAATTGTTAATGTATCGAGATCAATAGAGTATAAAAAATTTTCTAGTTTTATTGTTGCAGCATCACTAGTCGTTAGTTTACTATCAACTGTATCATGCAATAGACTAGCTATTTCAACAATATCTATACGTTGACATTGCTCTGCTTTAGCGATTTTTAATGCTAAGGAAGTTACTCTTTCAACATGTGCAATATCATGGCCGCTATAATCATGAGCATGAAAATCCAACATATATTGTCTACATAAATCAAGTTGCGCTTTTAAATTCATTATATACTCCTTCAAATCTCTTCAGATATAATTAAATATATTAGCTCATATAGTACTGATTAAAGCTAAATGTAAGCTACATTCAACAGGCAAGCTTATCATTAAAATGATGTGACTTGTGTCATAATATTGGGGATAATAATTGAGAAATACCCTCTTTAAATTTAATGATTAAGCCACGTTGATTATAAAGTTCTTGTGTCAATTTATAAGAAACTTTCATATCTTCTATAAAGGCTGTTTTCAATTGATGTGCAACATCCACATCGTAAATAAAGGCATTTACTTCAAAGTTAAGTGTGAAGCTTCGATGATCCATATTTGTTGTTCCAACACTAGCAATTTCATCATCGATAACAACAGTTTTGGAATGTAAGAAACCATTGTCATACTGATAAATGTTTACGCCAGCTTCTAATAGAGAGGCGACATTTTTTAATGTAGCCCAATAAACGAATGGATGATCTGGCATACTTGGTATCATTATATTAACTTCAACACCCCCCAGTGCTGCGATTTTAATAGAGTCTAAAAAGGCTTGGTCAGGAATGAAATATGGTGATTGTATGTAGATTGATTTTTTCGCAGATGAAATCATTTTTAAATAACCATATTTAATTTGTTCCCAATCTTCATCTGGTCCACTAGAAGCAATTTGTACACCTTTTTGGCCTCCTGAATTTACATCTGGGAAATAACGATCACTGTACTCAATATTGTCACGCGCAGCTTGAGAATTCCAATCAAGTATAAACCTTAATTGTAAGGCGTTTACAGAATCTCCTTCTAAGCGTAGATGTGTATCTCTCCAGTAACCGAATTTTTTATATTTTCCAATATATTCATCGCCAACATTAAAACCACCAACATAACCAATTTTGCCATCTATAACGACAATTTTACGGTGGTTACGGTTATTCATACGCAAGTTAATCAATGGTAATTTAGAAGGGAAGAAGGCTTCAGCTTTGCCACCTTTGTTTCGAAAATGCTTTAAATCTTTCTTTCTAAGCCCACGTGAACCCATATCATCGTATAGCATTTTAATTTCTAATCCTTCATCCAACTTATGTTCGAGAGCTGTCAATATCTTATGACCCAAGTCATCACTTTTAAAAATGTAATATTGAATATGTATATAATCTTTCGCATGATTGATATCATCAATGAGCGAATCGAATTTTGTTTTGCCATCTGTAAATATTTTAATAGTGTTGTCAGTAGTTAGAAAGGCAGCATTATTATACAACAACATACGCACCATATCTTTATATTTAACAATTTGATGATTCCCTTTAGAAAAGTTGTCTGATTCTAAAGCTCTCATCTGTTCACCAACAATCATTTCAAGACCAATTTTGTTGTTTTTATTTAATTTAAATATTTGTTCTCGCTGAATTTGTCGACCTAAAAGTAAATAGAGTATGAAACCTATAATAGGAAGAAATACAAGAACTAATAACCAAGCCCAAATTGATCCGGCGCTGCGTCTTTCCATAAAGATGATTGTAAAGGCAAAGATAAGGTTTAAAATAAAAGCACTAATTAAAAATATGTTTATTAGTAAATTAGAATGTGCCAAAGTTAATGAAAAGAATTCAACCATATAGAACCTCCTAGCCTAACATTTTATGTTTGTCACAATATTAAATGAATAATACAATTGTATCATGTAGTTGATAAATATCATATTGTAATTGTTAAAAGTGGTTGAATTTGCTCATTGTAATATACAATAATTAGTAAGTAATTGAGTAAAGGGGTGTTTACCTTGAACGAACAAGATCATGCACATCATTCTAAAATTGTAAAAGCAAATTTAAAATCTAGATTAAATCGTATAGAAGGACAAGTGCGGGCAATTAATCGCATGGTTGAAGATGATGTTTATTGTGATGATGTGTTAACACAAATAAGAGCAACACGCTCAGCATTAACGAGTGTGGCAACAAAACTATTAGAGCATCATATGAAAAGTTGTATCATGGATAAAATAAACGATGGGCAGGAAGTTGAAGCGATGGAGGAATTGCTAGTTACATTTCAAAAAATGCTAAAAGACTAGGAGGAGAAAATTGTGGAAAAGCGATTAATTTATATTACAAATGTGACTAGTGAAGACGACTTGAAATACTTACGAACAAGGTTATTAGAGATGATCGGTGTTAATGAAGTAGTGATCAATTTTGATGAACGTGCAGTTAATGTTACTTTTGAAACACCAACTAATTTAAATGCACTTGAAAAAGAAATATATGATGCTGGCTATCATGCTATAGATGATTTATAAAATAATTTCAAATAAATTTTCAATTCATGTAGTAAACGACAGCTAATTAGGGTACTATGTATGTGAAAGGCCATATAACGAGGTGAAATTATGAAACAAGTCGATAAAATTCAAAACATGGTTAAATACTTAACATCGCTAGGTGTAAATATTAAGAAAACAAAATCTCGTTTAGACATAATGAATACTTTGCCAGCCTCAGCAACAGTCACTCATAAACTAAAGTAACATGTCACTTTTATTCAAAGGTTCGAGTGCGTCTTTAAGTCGATTTACGTTGCTATAAAAAAGGAATATTGGATATTATTCCTAGAAAAACAAGCCAGAAAATGAGTTTATACGCTCATTTTCTGGCTTTGAATTTATGATTGTTATTCTGATTTTCACTCAAATGTGAACTCGTGGAATAAACTAAGACAAAAGTAAACATGGTTTCTTCATGTTGTAAGAAAATTAATAGAGAAGAGCTAAGCTATGAACTAAATATTGGCAGTAGCTGACTGGATTGAAAATAAGCTTATAGCAAGCTTTTTTCAATTTTAGTTAACTTTACTGGGGGACGGGACTACAAATTCATAATAAATTCTGTCCCGCTCCTTTCTTTACTTTGTAATTTAAATCTGAAACCTCTCTATTTAAGCTTTATTGAAGACTTTGATACGTCATGGTAGTAAATGGATAGAATAACACCGATACCAGCCATTAAACTCCAAAGAGAGCTACCACCATAGCTAATAAAGGGTAGAGGAATACCAGTAATAGGTAATAGCTGTATTGTCATACCAATATTTTGAAGAATATGAAATACAATCAAAGAGATATAACCTACGATGAAAATTTTACTAAAAGGAGCTTCTACTCTAATTGCTAAACGAATTAAATGAAAAATTAAAAGTAAAAAAACAAATAGTAAAATTACTGCGCCTATAAAGCCCATTTCTTCACCTATGACTGAAAAAATAAAATCCGTGTGATTTTCAGGAATATAAACTTCACCATGATTATAGCCTTTACCAAATAGCTGTCCTGAGCCAATAGCTTTTAACGATTCTGTTAAGTGGTAGCCATCTCCACCACTATATGAATAGGGGTCTAACCAGGAATTAATACGACCCATTTGATACATCTTAACACCTAAAGACTTTTCAATTACAGAAGGTGCGTATAAAATGGCTAAAATAATGCTACTTCCAAACACAATGACAGAAATAAACAAAGGTGCTAACAATCTCCATGTAATACCACTAACCAACATTACTCCAGCTATAACAGCACATATAACAAGTGTCGTACCTAAATCATTTTGTAATAAAATGAGTGCCATAGGAATAATTGATACACCTATTATTTTGAAAAATAAAACTAAATCGGATTGTAGTGACTTATTGAATGTAAAACGATTATGTCGTTCTACAATTTTCGCTAATGCTAAAATTAATACAATCTTCATAAATTCTGATGGTTGAATACTTACTGGTCCAAAACTATACCAACTCGATGCCCCGTTAATCACAGGTGTAATAGGCGTTTCGGGTAAAATTAGTAAACCGATAAGCAATACACAAAAAATAAAATATAATAAATATGTATTTTTTTTAATTTTTTTAGGTGAAAAAAGCATGATAATAAGAGCGATGAAAGCACCTAAAATATAATAAATAACTTGTCTTATACTAAAATTGGCACTATATTGACCGCCACCCATTGCTGAACTAATGAGTGTGACACTAAAAATGGCTAGTATAGTTAAAATACCTATGAGCACCCAGTCTATTCGTTTGAGCCAATGTTTATTAGGCGTTTGACGGGATGAATATTTCATTTGTAACTCCTTAATTTCGTTAGTTTCTAAATTGATTATACAATGATTTTACTGTAGATTAAAACATTTGACTATAGAATATCTATGATAGCAGCTAGTTGCACAACAACGTGTTGTAAATCGTTTTAAAAATGTTACAAAATTTTCGGATAACCTTTATATCATCAAATGCATTCAACTCATGTTTTATGGTAATATTAAGTTTCAGAAAGTAATCTTTAGAGGATCGTTAAGTCGCATATTTTGTGTGAATACTGTATAAACAGTAATGAATTTAAAGGTATTCATTTTATACTTTGACCTGGTATAACGTATTGAATTGCTTAATGTTGAATCAATATTGGAGGAATACATAATGAAAAAAGAAAATATTTGTATTATTTATGGTGGTAAAAGTGCGGAGCACGACGTTTCAAAGCTAACAGCTCAAAATGTATTAAATGCTATTGATAAAGAAAAATATTTAGTGGACATTATTTATATAACAAATGATGGTTTATGGAAAAAGAAAGGTAACATAACAGCAACGATTGAATCTCCAAAAGAACTTACTTTAACAGATGTTGAGCCAGAAGATATTACTTTATTATTAAAACAAAGTAGTGCTGGTGAAGCATATGATGCAGTATTTCCACTATTACATGGACCTAATGGGGAAGACGGTACGATACAAGGTCTGTTTGAAGTATTGGATATTCCATATGTCGGAAATGGCGTGTTAGCTGCTTCTAGCTCAATGGATAAGCTTGTAATGAAACAATTGTTTGAGCATAGAGGGCTACCACAATTACCTTATATTAGTTTTTTACGCAGTGAATATGAAAAGTATCAAGGAAATATCATTAAATTGGTAAAAGACAAATTAGAGTATCCTGTTTTTGTTAAACCGGCGAATTTGGGATCAAGTGTAGGTATTAGTAAATGTAACGATGAACAAGAATTAAAAGCTGGCATTGCCGAAGCATTTCAATTTGATCGCAAATTAGTAATTGAACAAGGCATAAATGCCCGTGAAGTAGAAGTTGCAGTTTTAGGTAACGATTATCCAGAAACGACTTGGCCTGGAGAAGTAGTTAAAGATGTTGCATTTTATGATTACAAATCCAAATATAAAGATGGGAAAATTAGATTACAAATCCCAGCAGAGTTAGATCAAGAAGTGCAACTTACTTTGAGAAATATGGCACTAGAAGCTTTTAAAGCAACGGACTGTTCAGGTTTAGTACGTGCCGATTTCTTCGTAACTGAAGACAACCAAATTTTCATCAATGAAACGAATGCCATGCCTGGATTTACTGCATTTAGTATGTATCCAAGTTTATGGGAAAATATGGGCTTATCATATTCAGATTTAATTACAAAACTTATAGAATTAGCAAAAGAGCGTTACGAAGATAAAAAGAAAAATAAATATAGCATAGACTAAGAGCGAGGTAAGTCATTATGATAGAAGTAACTTTGCGACAAATTAAATCATGGATCGATTGTGATATAGATGACCAATTTTTAGATGTTAAAATCAAAGGCGTAACAATTGACTCACGTGCGGTTCAACCGCAAATGTTATTTATTCCTTTTAAAGGAGAGCATGTAGATGGGCATCGCTTTGTTAAACAAAGTATACAAGATGGTGCTGCAGCTGCATTTTATCAAACAGGTCAAGAAATTGGTTCTTCATTAGAAGAGCAACCATTAATTTATGTTTCTGACACTTTGACTGCATTACAACAGCTTGCTAAAGCATATTTGAATTATGTTCAACCTAAAGTGATAGCTGTGACAGGGTCAAATGGCAAAACGACTACTAAAGATATGATAGAGAGCGTATTAAAAACACAGTTTAAAGTGAAAAAAACGCAAGGTAATTATAATAATGAAATTGGTATGCCCTTAACAATTTTAGAATTGGATTATGACACTGATATATCAATTTTAGAAATGGGTATGTCTGGATTTCATGAAATTGAATTATTGTCTAGTATTGCAGAGCCAGATATTGCCGTGATTACGAATATTGGTGAATCGCATATGCAAGATTTGGGTTCAAGAGCGGGTATTGCAAAAGCGAAATCTGAAATTGTTACTGGACTAAAAGATAACGGTATTTTTATTTATGACGGGGACGAGCCACTATTACAGCCACATGTAGCACAAGTAAAGCATGCGAAATTAATCAGTGTGGGCTTGGAACAACATAATACGTATGTTTGTACAATTGATTCCAATCAAAATGATGGTATTGCTTTTAATATTAATAATACAGAACATTATGAATTACCTATTTTAGGCGTTCATAATATGAGGAATGCTGCAATTGCCATTGCAGTTGGACATGAGTTAGGCTTATCATATGAGATGATTCAACACAATATTAAACATGTCCAATTAACTGGCATGCGCATGGAAAGACATGTAACAGAACAGCAAATTACAGTGATTAATGATGCCTATAATGCAAGTCCAACAAGTATGAAAGCGTCTATAGATACGTTAAGTAATATGGAGGGACGAAAAATATTGATTTTGGCCGATTGTCTGGAGTTAGGTGACAACAGTCAACATATGCATGAAGAAATAGGTGAATATTTAAAAAATAAAAATATTGATGAGCTATATACTTTTGGTGAAGAAGCACAATATATTCATCGTTCTGGACAGCCCTATGTACCACATGCACAACATTTTGAGTCTAAAGAAGCAATTATAGAGCAATTGAAAAAAGAATTAGTTGCTGGCGACAAAGTTTTAGTGAAAGGCTCTAGAGGTAATAAATTAGAGGATATTGTTAACGCAATTATTTAATATAACGTAGTTCAAGACCTAATTGTATTGAAAAATATAATTAGGTCATTTTTTATAAAAAAAAGCCTATCCAAGCGCTTTTAGCAATGTATGATTAAATTTTTTCTATCTGATTGCAGAAACCCTTTATTGCTATAAGATAATATAGGTGGTACTATTAAGAAGTTGACGAAACAAATACGAACGTATACGTAAATAGTACGACGAGAAATAAATAGATAAAAGGAGAATTATATTGCAAAATTTTAAAGACTTAGGGATTTCTGAAAAAACAGTTCAAACCCTAGAAAATATGGGGTTTAAAGAACCTACGCCAATTCAAAAAGACAGTATCCCTTATGCATTAGAAGGAAGAGACATCCTCGGACAAGCACAGACAGGTACAGGTAAAACTGGTGCTTTCGGTATTCCTCTAATAGAAAAAGTTGTAAATAAATCAGGAGTACAATCACTGATTTTAGCACCTACACGTGAACTAGCGATGCAAGTAGCAGAACAATTAAGAGAGTTTAGCCGTGGACAAAATGTTCAGGTTGTTACGGTATTTGGAGGTATGCCAATTGACCGTCAAATCAAGGCGCTTAAAAAAGGACCTCAAATTGTTGTAGGAACACCTGGACGAGTTATTGATCATTTAAATCGTAGAACATTGAAAACGAATGGCATTCACACATTGATATTAGATGAAGCTGATGAAATGATGAATATGGGCTTTATCGATGACATGAGATTCATTATGGATAAGATACCGGCAGAGCAAAGACAAACGATGCTATTCTCTGCTACAATGCCAAAAGCGATTCAAGCACTCGTGCAACAATTTATGAAAACACCTCAAATTGTTAAGACTATGAACAATGAAATGTCAGATCCTCAAATTGACGAGTATTATACAATTGTTAAAGAATTAGAAAAATTTGATACTTTTACTAATTTCTTAGACGTTCATCAACCAGAACTTGCCATTGTATTTGGTCGAACAAAGCGCCGTGTTGATGAATTAACAAGTGCTTTATTATCAAAAGGTTATAAAGCAGAAGGATTGCATGGAGACATAACACAAGCCAAACGTCTAGAAGTATTAAAAAAATTCAAAAATGATCAAATTGATATTTTAGTTGCTACAGATGTAGCAGCGCGTGGTTTAGATATTTCAGGGGTAAGTCACGTTTATAACTTTGATATCCCTCAAGATACAGAAAGTTATACACACCGCATTGGTCGTACTGGCCGTGCTGGTAAAGAAGGTATAGCTGTTACCTTTGTCAATCCAATTGAGATGGATTATATTCGTCAAATTGAAGAAGTTAATAGTAGAAGAATGACTGCTTTGAGACCACCGCATCGTAAAGAAGTTTTAAAAGCGCGTGAGGATGACATTAAAGAAAAAGTTCAAAACTGGATGTCAAAAGATAATGAACCAAGATTACAACGTATTTCAAGCGAATTGTTAAAAGAATACGATTCAACAGAATTAGTTGCGTCATTACTTCAAGAATTAGTTGAGGCAAATGATGAAGTAGAAGTTCAATTAACATTCGAAAAACCTTTAGCACGTAAAAATCGCCAAAACAAGAACGGTGGAAACCACAGAAGAAGTAACAAAAAACGTGGTGGAAAATTTGAAACACGTAATAAACGTACAAAAGGTAATTATAATAAGAAAAAGTCAAATAATTTCGATCGTAAAGATAAATCAAGCAAGAATCGTACAACAAAAGGACGTACATTTGCTGACATGCAAAAATAATATAACTATTGTTGAATCTGGGACATAATCATCTCTTAAACTATGAACTAAATAATTGTAGTAGTTGATTGGATTGAAAATAAGCTTATACCAAGCTTTTTCAATCCTAGTCAACCTTGCTGGGGCGGGACTACGAATTCATTATGAATTCTGTCACGCTCCTTTTTTATATACAAATTTAATGCCTATTATTATTTAAAACCTTAGAGTGTTATATGTTATAACTATAAATCCATTTATGTGCCTCCATTGAAGTATTAAGTAGCCATCAATTACCACTACTTCTATGATATAATGAACGTAAATTTCAGGAAGGAGTTCTTTATGGATTATAGTGACAATGTTTTTAAGCAAAGTCCTAAGCAGGCATTAAAATATTACTGGATAAAGTATAGTCTTTACTTTGTAATTGAATTTATTGTTTTGAGTGTTTTGACTTATTTTTGGTACACAAATCATTGGTACCATTGGTTGATATATATTGCTGCTATCTATTTAGTACTCATGTTTATCACTTTGATTGCAAGCCCATATATCTTATACCATCATAGATACTATCGTCTTGATGGCAATAATATAGAAATTAAGAAGACATATATTTTAAAGAAACATAAAATGAGCAAGATCGAACGTGTGCAACAAATCGATGTTAAATCAAATCCGTTGTTGTATAAATTGAAATTAAATAAGTTAGTAATACCAACTGCCGGTCATGAAATTAGTTTTCCTATTGTTTCGGAAGCTGAAGCATTGCGATTACAGGATAAAATCATACAAGGTTTGAGAGGTGTAGATACAGATGTCTAATCCTCAAAAATTACATATTATTTCCTATATTAACTGTATTTATAATGCAATAAAACAAAATATTATTTTATTTGCCATTGTCGTAGGTGTGAATATATGGCAATTTGATTTCTCAGAAATTCGTGATTATATTGGGTTAGGTATAGTGCTGATGTTCTTTATAATATCGTTAGTGTCACAAATTTTAGAAGTATATAGTACAAGATATTGGTTAGAAGATGATCACTTCATTGTCACACATGGGGTTTTTAACAAAAATAGAAAAGAATTAAATGTCCGAAAAATCCAGTCGTTTGAAACCACTCAAGGTGTTATCGATCAACTTGTTAATGGTGTCAAATTGCAAATAAAAACGCCAAGCGATGGCGTGGAATTAGAAACAATTACGAAATCACAAAGCCAAATGATTGAACAATCAATTCGAAATAAACAACTCGAATTACTGCAAAAAGGTGACTTACAACTTGAAAATAAGAAACATGATTTACAAGATACACAATCACTAGACAATGAACAAACAGATAATCAAAATATTATATTTAAAATGTCCTTTAAGACTTTATTATTAATGGCTTTAACAAGTGGAGCTGTTGGTGTGACATTTGCAGCACTCAGTCCAATATTTAATTCGGTAGAAGACTTTATACCATGGGATAGTTTGACTCACGGTATATTAAGTTGGGTGAATTCAGCATTTAAAATTGTATTTGTCATTACTATTGCCCTTATTATCGTAAGTTATATTGTAGGAACGGCGATTATGATGATTCGGTACTATCATTACACAGTGAGACAATCGCATAGTCAGTTAAAAGTATCTTATGGATTACTAAATGTAAAAAATATAACAGTACCAACTGATAGATTGCAGGCTGTCGTTGAAAAACAGTCATTATTACGCAAATTATTTGGATATACATCTATACATTTTATTATTACGAGCGATTCAGATGTCACTTCAGAAGTAGATGTCAGTACAAAAGGTAGAGTTATGATTTTACCTTTTATTAAACAGCATGAGGCTTATCGCATATTAGCTGATTTAGTGCCAGAAATGGATTTTATCAAAATTGATAAAGGCATGCCTTTAAGAAGCTTTCATCGACATTTCTTCATCTTTTCAGTGATTATATTAATTTTAGCAAGTATCGGTACCTATTTTTGGAGTGTTTGGAGCTTTGGGATTGCAGCAATATTAATTTTGATAAGAATATTACATGCTTGGGTCTACTTTAAATGTTCAGGAATGGCGCAAAATGACAGTGAAATTGCAGTAAGTGAACTGACATTTTTAACGTTAAATAGTTATTACTTTAAAAAAGATAAAATACTTGAAATTGAAACTGAACAGCACCCATTTTTGCAACGTGCTCGTCTCGCTACAATAAACTTTATTCTAGCCAAAGGTGCAATTTTCCAGGGTGTGACGTTGAAATTTGAAGATGAGCATAAAGTTGAAAATGTTACTTCGACATTTTTAAGAGGTGAATCAAATGACAACTTATAATCATATGAATCAAAATGGACCTAAAATCATGCGTATTGCAGCAACAATAACTTTACTAATTATAAGTATCATTTTTATTGCAGCAATATTAATAAATTATTTTTTATTACACTGGCTAACTTTAATGCAAATTAGCATTGGACTAGCGATATTTTTTAGTGTATATATTGTTATTTTTATTGTTGTGAATCCTTGGTTAAAATATAAAAATTTTCGCTATTCATTAGAAGCTGATGTAATTTACATTCGGACGGGTATTATATTTGTTTCAACACAAGCAATACCACTATTTAGAATTCAAAACATCGATATTACTGAAGGCTTTTTAATGCAATTTTATGATTTAGCAACTGTAAAACTTTTTACTGCTGGTGGCTTTCCAAGTGTAGAATTAATTAATAAAGCAGAGGCACAGCGCCTAAAACAAATGATTCGACAACAAAAAGCTGAGCAATCTGATGAAGATAACATTGATAATGAAAATAATGATATAGAATGAGGGTTAAATAGATGATTTATGGAATAGGTATTGATTTAATTGAAATTGAACGTGTTCAACGATTAAATGATAAACAACCCAAATTAATTGAACGTATTTTATCTCCTGGAGAACAACAGCGCTATCATAGTTTTTCAAGCGAACGTAGAAAACTTGAATTTTTAGCTGGACGTTTCACAACAAAGGAAGCATTTAGTAAGGCTTTAGGTACTGGACTAGGTAAAACTGTTGCTTTTCATGATATCCATTGTTATAACGATGATTATGGAAAACCATGTATCGACTATCCAGGATTTAAAGTGCATGTAAGTATTACACATAGTGATCATTATGCTATGAGTCAAGTTTTATTAGAAAAAATGGATGAAGCGGCATATAATAAAAATAAGAAAAATGAGATATGATAATATCCATTTATAATATGTTACGGTCATTTCGAGGAGGACATAACATGTCAGATAAGTATTATAGAAACACCTATATCAACGTCGATTTAGCTGCAATTAATAACAATTACCGACAATTCACTCAGTTACATGATAATAAGACAGTGATACCAGTAATTAAAGCGAACGGCTATGGTTTAGGAAGTGTGCAAATTGCTCAATATTTAGTGGACCATGGCGCTTCTTTTTTTGCTGTAGCAACTTTAGATGAAGCGATAGAATTGCGCATGCATGGAATCAAAGCACAAATATTGATTTTAGGAGTTATACCTATAGAAGATATTAATAAAGCAATTCAACATAGAGTTGCAATAACGGTCCCTTCAAAATCATGGTTATCATCTGCTATTAAAGCTATCAATGATGATAATGAGAAAAGACTGTGGTTGCATATTAAACTTGATACAGGCATGGGACGCTTAGGTATTAAAAACCAAGCAGAATACCATCAAACCATTCATTTAATAGAACAGCACGAGCATCTTGTTTTTGAAGGTGTCTATACACATTTTGCATGTGCAGATGAACCAGGAGATTCTGCACAACAGCAATATCAATGTTTTAAAACATGGGTAACTTCAACGGATATGCCACGTTATGTTCACGCACAAAATTCTGCTGGTGCATTGATGATAGATGCAGATATTTGTAATGCTGTAAGGTTAGGTATTTCACTTTATGGTTACTATCCATCAGAGTATGTAAAGGAAGAGGCTGACATTGAACTTCAACCTAGTGCTGAGTTAATGACCCAAATTGTACAAACAAAAGAACTACAACCTGGTGAGTCAGTCAGCTATGGCAGTACTTATACAGCACAATCACCTATAAAAATAGGTATCATACCAATTGGCTATGCAGATGGTTATTTGAGAATAATGCAAGGGCATTTTGTAAATGTGAAAGGACAGCAATGTGAAGTGATTGGCCGTGTTTGTATGGATCAAACAATCATTAAAATTAATGATGATATTGTTGAAGGCGATGAAGTATGTGTTATAAGTAAACAACAAGATAGCATACAATCAGTAGATGCAATTGCAAAACAACAAAAAACAATCAATTATGAAGTGTTATGCAACCTTGGACGACGCTTGCCAAGAATTTACAAATTTGATAATAAAGAATATATTATTAATGATTTATTAAAATAGTGTAGTCACTCCATCTAAAATTTGTTATTATTAAACTAAATAAAGGTTTAATAATAACTTTTTTAGAATCACTGGAGGTTCTTCTTATGCTAACTTTTAATCAAAATCGTAGTCATAGTCTAGAACAGTCATTAAAAGAAGGGTATGCTCAGATGGCAGACCTTAATCTCTCCCTAGCAACAGAGGCTTTCCCAATTGAATGTGAAGCTTGTGATTGCAATGAAACTTATCTAACTTCCAATCATCAGAGTGAATGATTAGACGCGGCGATGTATATTTAGCTGATTTATCACCGGTACAAGGGTCTGAACAAGGGGGAGTAAGACCAGTTGTCATCATTCAAAATGACACCGGTAATAAATATAGTCCAACTGTAATTGTAGCTGCAATTACTGGAAGGATTAATAAAGCGAAAATACCCACTCATGTGGAAATAGGTAAAAAGAAATATAAGTTAGATAAAGATTCTGTTATTCTGCTAGAGCAAATACGAACATTAGATAAAAAAAGATTAAAAGAAAAACTTACTTATCTCTCTGAGGATAAAATGAAAGAAGTAGATCATGCCCTAGACATTAGTCTAGGTTTACATAACTATCATTAAATTTTTTGAATTAGATATATGTATTACTCAAAGTTTTATATATATAATAGGTCATTGTTTTCGAAACTTTTAAATGCTCATGTAACATAGTTAACATACTTCTAATCAAACATACTCATACATTTTATACTTGAGCTGAAACAAATCTTAAGCGTTGTTTAATAGCTTGAAAAGTTAATGGTAAAGAATGTCTTGAGTTTAAACTTTAGGTATTCCCTAAAGTTTTTTTGGCTTAAAATGACTACGTGTTAAGTAAAAATTAAAGAAATTAAATGTAGCTGATAGAATAGTAGCTAGGTTTTTATTGCCATTTGCTTATGCTATTATGGTACTCTTGACTTATTAGAGCGAAATGTTTCATGTTTAACCTATGTTAAATAAATGGTCGTTTCATTGAAGTAATAATGAATGTTGTAGTAAGGAGGAAACGTCGTGGAAGAATTTAAAAAACACTATAAAGAATTATTAGACGAAAGCATTGCTACTGGTGTGCAACCTCAGCTACTAGAAAAATGTGAAAACTACACGAGTGAAGTGATTAAAAAAGATATTTTGCCTGAAGATATTGTGGAAATACATAAGAATTATATATCTTCTCTTAGCTTAGAAGAACATAAAATTTTAGATACATTAGACGTCTTAAAAGAAGTAGTTAGAGGATTTGGCTACAGCTATCGAGATTATCAAAAGTTAGTAAATAAATTACAATTCCACGATAAAGAAATTGATTTAGCTTCTAGATTGCAACAAACTATGTTAAAGGCTGACATACCACAATTTGACAGTATACAAATTGGCGTCATATCAGTTGCTGCACAAAAAGTAAGTGGAGATTATTTTAATTTGATTGACCATAAAGACGGAACGATGAGTTTTGCGATTGCAGATGTCATCGGTAAAGGTATTCCAGCCGCATTAGCTATGAGTATGATCAAATTTGGTATGGACTCATATGGGCACTCTCAATTGCCAAGTGATGGATTGAAGCGACTAAATCGAGTTGTTGAAAAAAATGTTAACCAAAATATGTTTGTAACTATGTTCTATGGTTTATATGAGGAAATGAATCATTTACTATACTGCAGCTCGGCGGGGCATGAGCCAGGTTATATTTATCGAGCGGAAACCGAGGAATTTGAAGAAATTGAAGTGCGTGGTCGCGTATTGGGTGTAAGTCAAAATACACGTTATCACCAACAAGAAATTGCAGTTAATCTCAATGATTTAATCATTATCTTTACCGATGGCGTAACCGAAGCTCGAAACTCAATGGGTGAGTTTATTTCAAAAAAGGACTTATTAAATCTAATTCATAAATATAAACATATGCATCCGCAAGATATTGTACAATTACTATATGAAGCAATTTTAAAAATACAAAATCCGAACAAGCGTGATGATATGACAATTTTGATTATCAAAAGAGTAAATTAGCATAAAAAATTGTGGTTATAACAATATTGTTGTGGGTATAAATAGAGCGTATGTATTTTGTGAAATGAATTTATTTAGGAGTGTAAATATATGAACCTTAATGTAGAAACTCAATCATTTGAAAAATATTATGAAGTTAATGTAGCTGGTGAACTGGATGTCTATACAGTACCAGAATTGGAAGAAGTTTTAGTTCCAATGCGACAAGAAGGAGATAAAGATATTCACGTAAATTTAGCAAATGTGAGTTATATGGACTCTACTGGTCTGGGCTTATTTGTTGGAACACTAAAAGCATTAAATCAACATAATAAAGAACTTTATATTTTAGGCGTGACAGATCGAATTAGTAGACTTTTTGATATTACAGGATTAAAAGATTTAATGCATGTTAATGAAGGGACGGAGGTTGAATAAAATGCTTGGAAATCACGATTATATTGAAATGAGATTACCAGCTTCAGCTGAATATGTAAGCTTAATTCGCTTAACGTTGTCGGGCGTGTTTTCCAGAGCAGGTGCATCATATGATGATATAGAAGACGCCAAAATCGCTGTGAGTGAAGCGGTGACCAATGCAGTAAAACATGCTTATAAAAACGAACAAGAAAACGGTAGAATAAATCTTTGCTTTGAAATTCTAGAAAATCAAATTAAAATCGTTATTTCCGATCAAGGAGAAAGCTTTGATTATGAAGCAACTAAAGCAAAATTAGGGCCATATAATAATAATGAGAATATTGACTTTTTACGTGAAGGTGGGCTAGGTTTATTTTTAATTGAATCTTTAATGGATGAAGTTACTGTCTGTAAAGAATCTGGTGTTACGATCAGTATGATTAAGAATATAAAAAAAGAGCAGGTGCCAAAAAATGACGAAAGAGTCGAAATCAATTAATGACACTTCACCTGAACAAATAAACCAATGGATTAAAGAGCATCAAGAAGACAAGAGTACAGAAGCCCAAGATAAATTGGTGAAACATTATCGCAAGTTAATTGAATCACTTGCTTACAAGTATTCTAAAGGGCAATCACATCATGAAGATTTAGTTCAAGTGGGAATGGTTGGATTAATAGGTGCAATCAATCGATTTGATATTTCGTTCGATCGAAAATTTGAAGCATTCTTGGTGCCAACTGTTATTGGTGAAATCAAACGATATTTAAGAGACAAGACATGGAGTGTACATGTGCCTCGACGTATTAAAGAGATTGGACCTAGAATTAAAAAAGTTAGCGATGAGTTAACAAATGAACTAGAACGATCACCTTCTATTACAGAAATTGCAAATAGACTTGAAGTTACAGAAGAAGAAGTGCTTGAAGCAATGGAAATGGGGCAAAGTTACAATGCGCTAAGTGTTGATCATTCGATTGAAGCTGATAAAGATGGGTCAACAGTAACTTTATTAGATATCATGGGTCAGCAAGATGATAATTACGACTTGACCGAAAAAAGAATGATTTTAGAACGTATTTTACCTATTCTATCTGAGCGTGAACGAGAAATTATTCAATGTACATTTATAGAAGGTTTGAGTCAGAAAGAAACTGGCGAGCGTATAGGACTGAGTCAAATGCATGTATCACGACTACAACGGACGGCAATAAAAAAATTACAACAAGCTGCAAAACAATAAAAGCAGAGACCATCATTTGTAAAGGTCTCTGTTTTTTCTATGAATATCTTTTAAATCAGAAGATGATATCAATATATGTTAAAATAAGCATGAATTACTAGAAAAGTGTGGTAAAACAATGGACAATCAATTAATTGCAACTATCGAACAAAATTATTCATTTTCAAAAAAACAAATTACTGCAGTATTATCGTTATTAGAAGATAATAATACAGTCCCTTTTATTGCTAGATATCGAAAAGAGGCTACTGGCGGTTTAGATGAAGTTGAAATAAAACAAATAGCTGATGAATATCAATATGTAGCACATTTACAAAAGCGTAAAGAAGAAGTGATTAATAATATAGAACAACAGGGATTGCTTACAGAAGAATTAAAACAAGACATCTTAAAACAGACTAAATTACAGCGTGTTGAAGATTTATATCGGCCTTACAAACAAAAGAAAAAAACACGAGCAACCGAGGCAAAACGTAAAGGATTAGAACCGTTTGTAGACTGGTTACTGTTACCTAAACTAGACGTAGATATAACAACAAAAGCAGCCTCATTCTTAAATGAAGAGGTAAACGCTGTTGAAGAAGCTATCCAAGGTGCGCAAGATATTATTGCTGAACGTATTGCAGATCAACCTTCATATCGTACAAAACTGTTAAAAGATGTGTACCATCAAGGGCAATTGGTTACGACAAAAAAGAAAAAAGCGGAAGATGAAAAAGAAATTTTTTCAATGTATTATGATTATTCCGAACCTATTAAAAAAATAGCTAACCATAGAGTTTTAGCGGTGAATCGTGGAGAAAAAGAAAAAATATTGACTGTGAAAATTGAATTTGATATCACGCATATTCAACAGTTTATTGCTAAAAGAGAAATAAAATATCAAACTGAAGCAAGTCGTATTATTCAAGAGGCAATAAGCGATAGTTTGAAACGTTTAGTAATGCCATCAATTGAACGAGAGATAAGATCAGATCTTACTAATAAAGCAGAACATCATGCAATTGATGTTTTTAGTGAGAATTTACGTCATTTATTACTACAACCACCAATGCGTGGTAAACAAATTTTAGGGATTGATCCCGCATTTAGAACAGGATGTAAATTGGCAGTAATTAATCCATTTGGCACTTTTGTTGCTAAGAATGTGATGTATCCACATCCTCCTGTATCTAAAGTCCAAGAGGCAAAAAACATATTATTAAAAATGATTAGAGATTATAATGTAGAATTGATTGCAATAGGAAATGGTACTGCTAGTCGTGAGACAGAACAATTTGTAGCACAAGTTATTCAAGAATACCAATTATCAGTTCAATTTATTATCGTCAATGAAGCAGGTGCATCTGTATATTCTGCTTCTGAAGTAGCTCGTAATGAGTTTCCTAACTTTCAAGTAGAAGAAAGAAGTGCAGTTTCAATAGGTCGTCGAGTTCAAGATCCGTTGAGTGAATTGGTTAAAATAGATCCAAAATCAATTGGAGTTGGGCAATATCAACATGATGTTAATCAAAAAGAACTTGAGCAGGCACTTGCATTTGTTGTTGAAACAGCTGTGAACCAAGTTGGTGTTGACGTTAATACAGCATCAAAATCATTATTGCAATATGTATCCGGCTTAACGGCACCAATCGCACAAAATATTATAGATTACCGTGAACAACATGGTGCTATTAAGCATAATAAAGAAATCAGTAAAGTAAAAAGATTAGGTGCTAAAACATTTGAACAAAGCATTGGATTTTTACGTATCATCGATGGAACAGAGCCACTGGATAATACGTCTATCCACCCAGAAAGTTACCAAGCGACATATCAATTACTTCAGCAACTGAATTTAGATATCAATGAGTTAGGAACGAAAGGACTAAAAGAAAAATTAAGTAAATTAGATGTGAATTCACTTTCTACAAAATTAAATATAGGTATTCCAACATTAGAAGACATTATTGAATCTTTAAAAGCACCACACAGAGATCCACGAGACGAGTTCGAAACACCACTGTTAAAATCAGATGTACTTTCAATAGCAGACTTATCAAAAGGAATGAAATTAAGTGGAACTGTGAGAAATGTCGTTGATTTTGGTGCGTTTGTTGATATTGGTGTTAAACAAGATGGACTGGTTCATATATCTAAACTATCTAATAAATATGTCAAAAACCCAATGGATATTGTAACTGTAGGAGATATTGTTGATGTATGGATAATAGATATAGATGAGCAAAAAGGAAAAGTATCATTAACAATGGTTAATCCAAATGAATAATGACGAATTGCAAAATCTAACTGAAACTATATCTAAGCAGTATTTTAATAAAATATTTGAGCACGAAGCGTATTTTAACAACAGACTAAGAACGACTGGTGGCAGATATATTTTAAAAACGCATAATATTGAGCTTAACCCTATGCAATATAAACATTACGGACTAAAGGCATTAAAGGATATTATTAAACATGAACTATGTCACTATCATTTGCATCTATCTGGCAAAGGATATCAGCACAAAGATAATGACTTCAAAGAACTGAGTGCCAAAGTCGGTGCACCGAGATTTTGTTCTGCAATCAAAAGCTATCAAGAGCGTGCTAATTATGAATACCAATGTAAAAGATGTGGCGTAACATACTTAAGAATTAAAAGAGTGAATATCTCAATCATGAGATGTGGCAAATGTAATGGGAAATTAAAACTAAATCAGGATTATAGAAAATAATAATTGATATAGAGAAAGTCTAATCTTCAAAATTAAATTAGGAAACACTATAGCCATATGTGTGTAATAAAAGCTTATGGTGATTAACAAATTTACTAAGAAGATTAGGCTTTTTTATATTATTAAAAGTATTGACATAAGGATGTAATAATAGTATTATGGATAGCGTTGTGCTAGACAGTAGTTATGAATTTGACAAGTTGTTAAGAAGGTAAAATTAAAGTTAATTTATAATTGACTTTGAATTACAAATCTATTACAATTATTATTGTTCTCGATAGACGAATAAGTTTATTGCGTTTTGCCAGCGGTCGTGGCGGAATGGCAGACGCGCTAGGTTGAGGGCCTAGTGGGAGAAATCCCGTGGAGGTTCAAGTCCTCTCGGCCGCACCAATCATCTATTATATATGCGGGTGTAGTTTAATGGCAAAACCTCAGCCTTCCAAGCTGATGTTGTGGGTTCGATTCCCATCACCCGCTC
>NZ_KV840182.1:0-263 GCF_001839145.1 Staphylococcus sp. HMSC62D11
TTTTTGAATGAGTTTTATTTCTCTTATATATATCTAGCGTTACTTTTTTATTGATGTGTAAGAAAAAGATAAATACACCTAAAAATCCAATAACACAACTCAATACAGCAACACTTTCCTGTATTTGAATATTAAAAATATTGACGTAATTACGCAAAAGTGCACTAATCAAAATTGCTAGTCCAGCACCTATACTTGCCCCACTATTTTTAACAGGTTTCACGATATCTAAATTGTTATATTCTTCTTCACTCAATTTGGCA
>NZ_KV840183.1:0-205 GCF_001839145.1 Staphylococcus sp. HMSC62D11
TTTCTTTTTTTAACTTATCATTCGGTATTGGCTTCGTTGGGATAATTCGATTATGTTCCATTTTCACTGGATATTTCTTTTTATTATTTAAGGGTCTACCTTTACTATCCTCTGTTATTTCATTGACAATAAAATTACCTCTTGTTGTTCTAGTATTGCGATTTATATGGAGCACCATTCCTCTAGATTCCATATTCTTACCTTT
>NZ_KV840184.1:0-97280 GCF_001839145.1 Staphylococcus sp. HMSC62D11
CATACGCATAGCGTATGGTTTTCTTTTTATAATAATGAAGCAGGCCATTTCTATGAATTTTCAATAGAAATGGCCTGCTTCAACTTGTCAGAGGCATTTACGTCTCAGTCGGTTTTTGTTGTAGGCTTATTTAAATGCTTGTTTAATTTTAGCTAATTGATCTATCGTTAGTTTGTTTCCACCTTCACCAAAATACCAAGCGTTAGATTCAAACTGATAAACTTGACCATTTTTAATGGCTTTGACATTTTTCACAACATCATTTTTTAACTCATCTGGCAATTGTTTGTCATTACCTTTTTTAGTACGATTAATAACAAAAATTTTGTCAGGGTTAATTTTTGTTAAGTATTCATTGCTAATAAGATTACCAGCAGAATTAACTTTCATTTGTTTATCAGCATGTTTGATGCCAAGATCATGATTAAGGAAGCCCCCATAACGACCACTTGAAGCAAATGCTTTCATTCCTTTATCATCAACAGCTAAGAATAGCACACGTTCATCTTTAACTGCTTTTTTTGTTTCAGCAACTTGAGTCGAAAGTTTATTGTTTAACTTTTCTGCAGCTTTTTTCTTATCGAAAATTTTTCCCATTAATGTTGTATGTGCTTTAATAGATTTAATATAATCGTCATTATCTGGACTGACAAATAAAATTTTAGCATTTGGGGCAGCTTTTTTCATTTCATCTAATGTTTTGGTATGTGCTTGTCTAAAGGAAGCAAATATAATATCGGGTTTCGCTTTGGCTAACTGATCGAAATTCGGACGTCCAGGATTTCCTAAATTCATGTATTTGTCATTTTTAAATTCAGAGAGGGAAGAAGGGAGGAAAGCGTCACCTTGACCTTTAGCAATAGCTACAATACGATTTTGAACGTTAAGCTGTTGCATGATATCTAAAGCACCGTAATCTAATACGGCAACACGTTTAGGATTAACTGGGACCTCAACTTTTTCTGTTTTCATTTCTCCTTTATCATGAGTATTGTTTTTATCTTTAAATTCATATGTATTCTTGACGCTAATCGTTTTACCATCGTGGTTACTTGAATTATCATCATTCTGACACGCTGCTAATAATAGCAATATTATAAATATCGTACATACTTGTATAATTTTTTTCATAAATAAAACCTCCTAGTTGTCATTATAAATGATATTGATAATCATTTTCAATTAAATTTTTAATTTGTTGCAATATATTTGTCGATTTGATTGCAAATTGCATTAATATCAGCATTTATAACTGAAATATGAGGTTGATTATTTAAATCATCTATATAAAATGTATTATTAGATACAAGTACACCATTAGTAGCATGTTGCAATAGTCCAATATCATTGTGATCATTACCAAATGCAATATAGGGTGCATCATTTTTTAATATTGATTGTAATGTTTTGTATTTATTGATGCCATGCGCTGTAATATCAATATTAGATTCATTTGAATGGTTGATGAGTTCTAAAGTAGTTTGATGTTGCATTAAGTGCTGAGCAATTTCTGAAAAATGATGTGATTTAATATTAAGAAAGATTACCTTTATAGGATGTGTTATTTCATCAAGTTGACGTAACTCAGCCAATTTGTGAGGATCTAAACGAGTATAAATCGTATTATTGGCGTTTACATTTGCTGCATAATCCCAGGCATCATCGACAATATAACTCAAGTTATAATTTACTATTAATTCCTTTATGAGTTCAAAATCATCTTGATTAATATAATCTATGACTTTAATTTTATTATCAGTTGAAATAATAGAACCATTGCCGCCAATCAACGTATTATTTTGAAAATCAGGTATCACTGGCAATAAGTCACGTATAGGTCGTGCTGATGCAAAAATCACTTGGTGGCCGTAAGATTGCAATTGCTTTAGACGACTAATGATTCTATTGTCAATATGTTGACCGTCGAAGCAAAGCGTGCCATCTATGTCGAAAACAAAATTCATAGTAGAAGCTCCTTAGTTAAGATATAAAATAAAGTATAGCATACTTGAAAAAGGTTAGAAGATAGTAAATATATAACTTCCTATAATATATATTATGTAAACTAAAATAAAAAAACGAAATAGGGGTGAGCATTTATAAATAGTGAGCAGTTAGTTATAGTTTATTAAGTTTTATCTGCTATATGTATGTGTTCAAGTCATACGAATTGTTTGCTGTGGTGAATGAATGATTATGACAGACAAGTTGAATTTATTGATGTACTTTATAACTAATATTAACTTTACTTGCAAATAAACAGGTTTATTCTAAGCTTTTAACACTATTTTAGCGCATTTAATATGAATCTGTACGTATTTCATTTATATGTATAATAATAAAATGTATAGTATTAGTAAAAATGCAATTAAAAATTATTGTAGAGTATAGTTGTAATAGTGAAAATATATGCTAATATTAAATTGTAGGACGCAACACGAAACTACATCTCAGATTACTCTGCCTACATCTTGTATCAAGTCTCTATCACTTGATACAAAAAAGAAAAGCATTGTGGTTGTTTACCTTAATGCTTTTCTTCTTAATATCTAGTTACTTTTTGATTTTCTTACGTATACGATCTAATGTTGTGAATAGCCAATATTTAACTTTATTAATTGGTTTATAAAAATCCCCTATTAATTCCTCAATATGAACATTGAAGCCTCGTTTAAAGCGATAAACACCGTAATCTTCACTATCTTTAGTAAAATCACCGGATACTCCATAGAAGTTATACCGATCATAGCCATGTTCAAAGCAATAGTTCATCATATACCAATGCATCATATATGGACCCATAAAATGATTGTATTTTGCTGAAGAACCTCCAGAAAAATAATTTAACTCATAAGCATTAGCAAAGTATACGCCAGCAGCTAAATTTAGTACGGCACCATCAGTTTGACGTAGTTCGCTAGAATTTAAAAGTTCTTTTTTATCGTGATCTATTTGTTTGTCTAATTCTGCAATCTTATTTAGTTGCTTATCGCTTTTATTTTCTTTAGTCATCATTTGGTCACGTCGAGCTTCTTTATCATTAATAGCATCTTGTAATGATGAAATATATTCGTCTAAATCTATATATGCTAATGGTACTAAAGCTTTATCACCATATGTATCGATGAAATTGTAGAAATAATCATCTGTTTTAGAAACAAAACCAGTGCGTTCTTCAGTTTCACGATAGAGGTCAAGGAACTGATCAAAGTCGTCTCTACCAAGGAATTTTACCTTAACTCCAAAGTTTATCGCTTTATTTATATTGCGTTTACGTTGACTATCGAATTGTTTTTTTAGTGATTGAGGTGTTTCGTTTTTTAAATATAAAACCCCCATCCACCGCACTTGACTAAAGGAATCATATTTTGTAGTGAATCCATGATGTTCATAGCCGTGAGACTTTAATAAATTAATCATTGCATCGTTTTTGTCATGATTTTCAAGCGGGTTAACATCTTTATCATAGATTTGATAAATCCAATACGGATCTAATTTGACATATAGACATTGATGATGATGTAGGTATTTGTCTAGTTCTTTTAGATAGAAATCAACTAATCCAAGATCGGTATAATCCATGACAGGGCCACGATTAGAATAATAGACATAGCTACCCATTGTTGGTATTTTTGAGAAAAGACTAGCAGCAAGAACTTTATTATTTTCATCTTTTATTCCTAATAATACCACTTGAAAACCATCATTTTCCCTTGTTACGATATTTTCCTTTACTTGGAAGTAATGACTTTCTAATGATGGATTTTGTACAAAGTTTTCATATTCTTTAATTGTTAACTCTGTAAATTTCATAATTAATCCATTCTCCTCTATAGCTTATTTTGAATTCGTTTTAACACTGAATAAAGTTTATACATAGGTTTATTTATAGGTTTTACAAAATCACCAACGTATTCAATCACTTCTGCACCATAACCTTTTTTAAAGCGAATGACACCTGCGTCTTCAGCATCATCTGAGAAGTTTCCACTAATGCCGTAGAAATTATATCTGTCTATGCCGTGTTCGATAGCATAGTTAATCATAGTCCACTGAACCGCGTAACTACCTGCAAAATGACGATATTTATTAGCGGTACCTCCAGCGTAGTATACAACTTCAAACGGATTAATAATAAAGAAACCGGCAGAGATAGGTAACTCATTACCGTGTTCCGCTTGTAACTGATTAGCCTCATTTAACTTTTGTTGATTGGCATCGAGTTGTTGTTGTAGGTTGTCTCGTTTATTATAAGCTTTTTTGTTATCTGGTCGTTTCTCAATGTCTTTAAGTGCTTTGCCTAAATCTTTTTCTAAAGTTTGTCGTTCATTCGTTAGTTCTTCTATATATTCATCAAATTTTAAATATGCTAGAGGCACAAGCACCCTATCTTTATAGTACTTAAACCGATTGTAATAAAATTGGTCGTCTCTATCAGAGAATTCTTTAGATTCTGACGTCTGCTCCATAAATGAACGAAAGATAGGTAGTTCTTCTTCAGTAAGGAACTTTACTTTGACTCCATTTTTTTGAACTTTTTTTGTATTTCTTTTACGTAAACTATCCATATTATTTAAAACATCTTTAGCTGTCTTATCCTTTAAATTAAGAATAGAATGGAATCTGATTTGTAATATTGGATCAAATCCTGTTGTAAAGCCATCATGATGGTATCCGAGTTGTTCCATTTTATTGAAAAACCAATCATTGCCAGCATTTGCCGTTATATTACCGTCATGGTCTCTATATTGATAAGGTAAGTATGGATCTATGCGGACATAGAGACAGTTATACTTTTTTAAATATTTAGTTAGCTCATTAAAGAAAAAATGTACAAGTTCTTGGTTAGCATAATCTATAACTGGGCCTCTATTGCTGTAAAAGTATTTAAAAAACTTCATGACTGGTACAGCTGTCAATAAACATGCTGCAATTACTTCGTTATTATTATTTTTAACACCAACTAAATGTGTTTCTGTTTTTTCGGCAACTTTTAAATTATAGTTACCTGTCATTTGAGTAAAATGACTATATGGCATTTGATCTGTGAAATCACCGAATTCATTTGCTGTTAAATTTGTAAACTTCATTCATATAACTCCTAATTATTATTTGATTAATTTCTAGTATTTAAATGTAGTCAATGAACATCAAAATCTCTAAAATTACTGATATATTCAATTGTAACACCATATGCTAATTGAATTAAGTATACAATAGATACTGGTAAAACTAAAATATTAACAATGATATTGAGTATATCTATTTTAGTTATATTATGATTATAATGAATGCTCAATAATTCGTATTTGATTGAATAAGATGAAATATTTTAAAACAGATGCTTTAAGATCAATTTTGGATATTAATGTAACGTATATATAAAGAAAATCTTTTATTAAAATTTGAACGTCAAAATCTTTTCTTCTGGTTTGGTTCCTTAAGAGGTACTATTTGAATGTATTAAAACGTCAATTTCTATTGTTAGCATATATTTTTATACACTCGGTACCTCCTTCATTTAGTTTAGTGAAGTCTATTAAATAAGATGAAATAATGTCAATAAATTAGCCAGTAAATGAATTAACAAAAAACTCATTTACTGGCTAATTTTTCTGGCCCCAATTCGTCCGCTTCGAGTGGTATTGACTTTGAATTTTGTAAGCTTTGCATTTATTTATGCATGCTAATGATTGAGTATAATTATCTCAGTAAGGTAATATAAAACGGAGTTAGGGTTAATCAAATTGACTGCTTAATCTTTGGCGAATTGAGTTGATGTAAGTGATAATGTCCTCTTGAGACTGAGATTTTAAGCGTTTTACAATTTCACTTCCAATGACAACACCGTCTGCATATTGAATGATTTCGCTAACTTGTTCAGGTGTACGTATACCAAATCCACAGACAACAGGAATTTGCGTAATAGACTTTAATAGCGCTAATTTTTGCTTTAATTCAGGATGAAATGATTCATTTTGACCTGTTACAGCGTTCATAGTTACTGTATAAATAAAACCTTCTGCATGTGTGGCAATTTCTCTTATACGTTCTTCAGGGGCTGTCATAGCTACTAATGAAATTATTTTAACTGAATAGTTAGTCACTTGTTCTTTTAATTTCTCAGTGAGTTCAAATGGTAAATCTGGAATAATTAAACCATATACCCCTGCTTCTTCGCATGATTTAAAGAATGCTTCTATACCGTAAGTCATGACAATATTATAATAAGTCATAAGGATATAGTTTGCTTTAATTTGATGTTGGTTCTGTTTAAGTTGTTCAAATATAGTATCAATAGTTACATTATCTTTAATAGCTTGGTTGGCTGCCTTCATAATGATTGGTCCATCGGCAACAGGATCTGAAAATGGTACACCAATCTCAATGTAATCAGCGCCATGTTCACTTAATAATTTGACATGTTGAATGAAATCTTTATCTCCCATTACATATGGAATAAATAATTTATTGTGCATGGCTATCACCTCTTTGTTGAATGTATTGTCTTATAGTTTCCATGTCTTTATCACCACGACCAGAAATCGTCACCACAAGCAACTGATCCTTATCCATTTGTGGCGCTAATTTTTCAACATAACTTAAAGCATGCGCGCTTTCTATGGCAGGGATAATGCCTTCATCTTTAGTAAAACGTATGAGTACTTCCATTGCTTCTGTGTCAGTTGCATTCGTATAATGGACTCTACCAATATCGTTATAGTATGAATGTTCTGGACCAATGCCGGGATAATCTAAGCCAGCTGAAATAGAATGTGCAAGTTCTATTTGACCGTGTCTATCTTGAATAAGATACATTTTTGCGCCATGTAGTACACCTGGTTTACCTTTGCCTATAGCAAGTGCATGTTTGTTTGTATTTGCACCTTCCCCAGCAGCTTCAACACCATATAATTGGACTTCATCTTTTATAAAAGGATAAAATGTTCCTATCGCGTTAGAGCCACCTCCAACACAAGCAACAACGGCATTAGGCAAGCGGCCTTCTTTTTCTAATATTTGTGTTTTAATTTCATTTCCGATAACACTTTGAAAATCTCTTACTATCGTAGGAAATGGATCAGGTCCTAGTGCTGAACCGAGTAAATAATGTGTATCATCAACATGACTAACCCAGTATTGTAATGCTTTATTAACGGCGTCTGATAATGTCCCTTGACCATCTTCAACTGAGACTACCTTTGCGCCTAAGAGTTCCATACGAAACACGTTTAGTTGTTGACGTTGGATATCTTCTTTCCCCATAAATACAATTAGTTCCATATCGAATAATGCTGCAACGGTTGCACTTGCTACACCATGTTGTCCTGCACCAGTTTCCGCTACCAATTTACGTTTGCCCATACGTTTTGCCAGTAAAGCTTGTCCAAGCGCATTATTTATTTTATGAGCACCAGTGTGATTTAAATCTTCACGTTTTAAATATATCTTTGCGCCGCCTAAACGTTGTGTGTAAGATTGTGCAAAGGTTAATGGTGTGGCTCGACCTACGTATTCAGTTAAATAATCATTTAGCTCTTGTTGAAATTGAGGATCTTTTTTTGCTTTATTATAAGCTTGTTTTAATTCTAATACTGCTGGCATTAATGTTTCTGGTACAAATTGTCCACCGTATTCGCCAAAAAAACCTAATTGATCTGCTTCTGTTTGAATATTGTTATACATGATAAATCGCTCCTTTAACATGTTGAATGATTGCTTTCATTTTATTTAAATCTTTATGATTGTCTGTTTCTATACCGCTAGAAATATCGTATCCAGCATGGCTCAAATTTAAGGTTTCAATATATTTTATTTTGTTCAACGTAAGCCCACCAGCTATTAAATAATTTATATCTGTAGGTAAAGACTTTAAAATCTGCCAATCATATGACTGTCCTGTGCCACCATATGAAGCAGATGGAGTATCAATAATAAAACTATCTGCAACCTCTCGATAATATTTAATTTGTTTAAGTAGTTGTGAGTTAGCAGGTAAAGCTTTAATTATTTTAATATTCTTGAAATTCTGTTTAGTTTTAGAGATAAGTTTAATATTTTCAGTTCCATGAAACTGTACGCAATTAATCTGCGCATATTGAAGTATATATTGCAAATTGTCCCATGATGGATTAACGACGACTAATACACATTCAATTGCTTTGGGAATTAGCTGTGATAAATAAGCGATTGTATCAGCTTGAATATGACGCTTACTTTTATCATAATAAACCATTCCTAGTGCATCGATGTTGAGTTGTTGTGCATTTAAAATATCTTGTTTTGTTTGGAAACCGCAAAATTTTAATTTCATAAATTTACCTTTTCTAACATAAGACTTGGCAAGAATTCAGAGATATTTGTGCAATTCATTAAAGCACCGCCAATGAGTATACCAGATATTCCTGTCTGTACTATTGATAGCACGTCTTCTCTCGAATGGATACCACTTTCAGAAATGTAGAATCTGCCAGAATGTTTTTGACGTAATATTTGATTGGTATGTTCTACATGAGTGTTAAAAGTTGTTAAATCCCTATTATTAATTCCGATTAATGATGCATTAAGTTGATGCGCACGTTGTAATTCTTTAATGCTGTGGACCTCAACCAGTACTTCCAAACCTAGTTTATGTGCATATTTGTAAAGTTGTTTTAGTTTACTATCTGTTAAACAATGAACGATTAGTAATATCATTGAGGCCCCAGCTTTCTTTGCAACATCGATTTGTATCGTATCAATAATAAAATCTTTACAAAGTATAGGAAGTGTTGTATGGCTGTATAAGTTTTGTAGACGTTCAAAACTTCCATCGAAATAATGTTCATCCGTTAATATAGAAATTGCAGCTGCGCCATTAGCCTCATATTCTTGAACTTGTTTAACTAAATCTTTTACATTGAATTTTGGAACTGAAGGACTTTTCGTTTTAATTTCAGCAATGATAGATAAATGTTTACTTTTGCTAAGTGTAGATTTAAATGTAGGCTTATTTATTGGCGTTAAATCTTTTAATGATTTTAGTTTGTTGTCATAGTAACCATTAGCTAATAGTCTTTTTTTATAATCAACAATTTCAGTTAAAATAGTCATCATTACGCATTCCCTTCTACAATTAAGCATTGTTTCATAGCAAGTCCATTGTCTATTAAATACTCAGCTATTGATATTCCAGCTTGAATGCTATGTACTTTTTCAGCGACATAAAGTGCAATTGCTGCATTAAGGACGACAACATCTCTTTTTGATGATCTGTCTTTTCCGTTTAAAATATCTAAGGTAATACGTCTATTTTCTTCTGGGCTACCTCCTTTAAGTTCGCTATCAGGTGCATATGAAAATCCTAAGTCTTGTGCATTTAATGTGTAGTGGTTTACGTTACCATTTTCATCTAGTTCATAAATTAAATTATTACCTGATAATGTGGCTTCATCCATGCCGTGCGCACCATGTAAGACAATTGCTCTACGTCGTCCTAAATCTTTTAAAGTATGGATGATTGAGTCCAATTGGTTTGGATCAAAGACCCCCATAACTTGATAAGTCAGTGCAAAAGGATTAATAATAGGACCTATTAAATTAAAAAATGTCGGTTTACCAATCATTTTTCTTACTGGTTGAATATATTTCATTACAGGATATGCTTCAGGTGCACTTACAAAGGCTAAACCTTTATTATCTAAGCGTTGACTTACGTCTTCAACTTTGGTTGTTTGAATATTAAGTTGTTGTAGTAAATCAGTGCTGCCAGAATGTGATGTTATACTTTTGTTTCCATGTTTAATAATTGGCACGCCTGCTGCTGCAACAATAAATGCAACGGTTGTAGAAATATTAAAACTATTTGATTTATCTCCGCCAGTGCCACAGACACACATTGCACCTGGGTAGGATGGTTGGACAGGGTACATCGTTTGAATTAAGCTGCGAACCAGATGTGTTAATTCTTTCTGTTGTAGTTCTCTGTCTGTAAATGTTTGTAACAACTCAACTTTGTCATGGTTTTCCACTTTGGGATCAATGAGTATTTTAATCAAGTTGTTAGCATCTGCTTGAGAAAATGGGTGATGGTTAGTTAGTGATTCTGTTGATTTCATATTGTTGTCAGCCTTTCTGTGTGATGTTTAAGAAATTAGTAATAATTTGTTCTCCATAATCGGTGGCGAATGATTCTGGATGATATTGTATGCCATAATGCGGACGTTTATTGTGCTCATATGATTGAATAGAATCTTCCGTTTTTCCTGTAATGATTAAATTTTTAGGAAAATGATTGGCATCTGAAATAAGTGAATGGTAACGCATGATATTAAATGACGAAGGACACCCTTTATACAATAATGATGAATAAGTTTGGTGCATAATATCGACTTTACCATGCATGACAGTGTCAGATTGGATTACTCGACCACCGTAATAACAAGTCAACGCTTGTGCGCCTAAACAAACGCCTAATATTGGTAAATTTTTGTATGTTTCTATTATTTGTAACAGATAATTGTTATCTAAAGGATGGCCTGGACCAGGGGAAATAATAACACCAGATACCGTTTCTTGATATGTTAATGCATCTGGATCGTCAGGATATTTTACGATGACATTTTGATGTTTTGACACTATGTCAACTAAGTTATAGGTAAATGAATCATAGTTATCGATAATTAATATCATGGTGTGACCTCCAATAAACTTTTTGCTTTTAATTGCGTTTCTCGTAATTCTTTTTCAGGAATCGAATCATAAACAACACCGCAACCTGCTTCAACATGAACTTCTTTGTCATCTATTAGCATTGTACGTATAGCAAGTGCAAAATCTAAATCTTGATTACAATTTATGTAGCCAATGCCCCCACTATAGATGCCACGTTTATATGGGTGGCTTTCATAAATCCGTTGAATAGCACGTAATTTTGGTGCGCCTGATACAGTGCCAGTTGGCAATAAACTTGCAATTATAGTCATCGGTGATAATGATTTATCGACATTGCCTCGTACTTCACTAACGATATGCATCACATGCTCGTATTTTTCAATTTCCATAAGTTTTAATATGCTGGTTGAACCTGGTAGCGCTATTCTATTGATATCATTTCTACCTAAGTCAACAAGCATACTGTGCTCGCTGCGCTCTTTAGAATCATTGAGTAGTTGTTGTGCATGAGCTAAATCTTCATCTGGTGTTGTACCACGTTGAATTGTTCCAGCTATAGGATTAGTGTAAACTTTATCTTTATGAACTTTGACAAAGCTTTCAGGAGAACTACCTATGATAATAGGCTCATCCATATTAATATAGTACATGTAAGGACTTGGATTTTGTCTTTTCAAATTTTGATACAATTGAAATGTTAATTGATGTAACTGATTGCCAAAGTGATGTTGATAACTGTAGATGCGTGATGGGACAACTTGAAACATATCTCCAGATTGAATTTTTTGTTTATATTGGCTAATCATATTTAAAAACGATGTTTTATCAATATTGCTTGTTATAACTTTATGATGTTGAAAATCAATAGTTTGATGAAGCGGTTGAATATTGTAGAGTCTTTTTATATTATTCTCAACACGTGCTTCTAATTGTTCTTGTGATGCTAATGAAAATTGATTGGTCGCAATAACATACAAATCATCTTTATAATGATCAAATACATATACATCTTCAATCATGAAAAATCTTGCATCATGTTCATTGTTTAACTTGAGTGGTGTTTTTTTCAAAATTGGAAATTCATGGCGTGCTAAATCAAAACTACATGAACCAATAAATCCTGAAATAAAGGGTAAGTCCTGCAAGTCAGAATGCGATATGGACTCATTAAATTGATTTATATAATTTTTAAAATAATCATAAAAATGAGTTGTTATCGTTTCTGATTGTTGCTGCGTCTTAATTTCTAAAAAATCATCATATAGTGTTATTGTGCCGTAATAATCTAAAGCAACAATTGAGTAGCGACCTTTGACCTGAGTTTGATTAGCACTTTCTAAAATAATCTTTTTCGTACTTAATTGTGCAAGTGCTTCTGGCGTCATCGTTGCCTTCAAAACTTTGTAATAAATTTTCATTTTAAGCTCCTTCCATAAAAAAACAGCATCCTCTATACAAAAGGACGCTGTTGCGCGGTACCACCTTGATTAACAATATCGGTTAGATATTGTTCACTTTAAAATATAATATTGATAAAATTTACTGAACCCAATTTCATCATTCAAGGTGTTAGTTTTCATCAACCACTAACTTTCTAAAACTACCGTATAAACAACTACTAATTTCAGTAATTAAAGCGTAAAAAAACACGTTAACGCTAAACACATAAGGACGCGTTACCGTGGTGCCACCTTAATTAACAATATACATTGCTCACTCATTAATATAGTCATATTTTAAACTTTGAAGACCCAATTCATTTAACACGCCGTGCTAATTTACATCACCCATTAGCTTTCTTATTGTTACGTAACGTAAAACTACTTATTCTTCAAATTATCTGATAATTCTTATATTTCAGTATATTACATCACCTTTTTAATAATGTCAACCCTTGTTCATAATATGGTTAAAATTAAAAAAGATTGATTTATTAGAGTTGTTTATAATTAATTATGTGCGTCTCCCATTGTCTATAAATAAGAGTCATTAACATCATTCATTTTGAATTCGTATTACCGTATCTGCAAGGTTAACTAGACTTGAAAAAAGCTTGGTATAAGCGTATTTTCAAGCCAGTCAACACTGCCACTTTATACAGTTCATAGTCTAAACATAATGATGTCCCAAACGGTTCTTTATTTGTAATGCTTCGTATTTTATGGTTTCGCTTTCCTAGGGTGTTGTCTCAGTCTCGGCTCTAACTAGCATTACTTCCTCAAGCGTCATGCCATATACAATATATATGTGTGTGATTTTACAACTTTTGTTTTTTACTTTTAAATTATGTTACTTAACTAAAGTTAGTCGCAAGATATTTACCTGAGACAAATAGTTCATGTTCATTACAAATTGACAATATATTTTGTAACGTATTGGCGTATGTCATTTTATCAAATAATGACTCTGTATCTAGTGGTACGTTGGTATATATTTCAGCAAGTTGTTTAGAAAGTTTTAAGTCATCAATATGACTATTAATCTTTGTTTGTTGGCCTTGGGTTAGCTTACTAATATTACTAAGGACACCTTCGACACTTTGATGTTCTTTTATTAACTTAAGTGCCGTTTTTTCACCTATACCTTTAACTCCGGGATAGCCGTCTGCTGTATCTCCCATGAAAGCTTTAACATCAATGAATTGCTTTGGTGTAATTCCATAATCTTCAAGAAAACGTTCAAGTGTGTAACGATTATATATATTAAAGCCTTTTTTGGTTAACCAAACTTCTACATTAGGATTGATACATTGCAATATATCTTTGTCCCCAGTAATAATAAATACCTCATTTTGATCTGAATAAGTTTGGGCTAAGCTACCTATAACATCATCAGCTTCATAATTGACAACACCAATATTTACAAAACCAAACTGAGTTGCGATTTCTTTGACATAATCAAATTGTGGAATGAGTTCATTTGGTGGTGCAGGACGGTTTTGCTTATATGAAGCATACATTTGATTTCTAAATGTTTCTTGTCCCATATCCCAGCAAACTGCAACATGACTTGGTGCTATATCATGAATAGCTGAAAAAATGTGTCTTACAAAACCTTGAACGCCATTTGTAGGTATACCTTTCGAATTATACATAAATTGATTGTGTAAGCTTGTTGCGTAAAAATGTCTAAATAATAATGCCATACCATCTACTAGTAATACTCTATTCGTCATAAGTGCGGCCTTCTTTCCCTTGTAAAATATGATCTAATTGACGCGCTGCATGTTCTATAGATGTGATAAGTTGATTGTCCAGTTTAAATGATAAAAGTGTTTGAATTTGTGTCTGTACTTCGTTTTCTAAGTCTAAAAATACATGTTCGTATTGATCTTCCATGTCCTTTATGACTTTTTGGAGCTTGTGACGTAAGTCGTTTAAACCATTTTGTATTAAATGTAAGGTTTGCTGTGCAATATTTTGTTGTATTTTTCTTTGAATATTATGATTTAAAATATTACGTTTTGTTAGATTTTTAGGTAATACCTTTAACATATCTTCTAATTCAATAGTAAGTATCGGTGTATTGCTAATTTCAATATTAATATTTAGTTCAGGTTGAATGAAAATATGAACTTGTTCTAATTTTTTTAATACTGGAGATAGTTGACGTTCTATATCTTGTTGGAAATGTTTTTTAATTCGTTCAGTAATAAGTGTTTGTTCTAAGTAAAAACGTTGGTGAATTTTAGTTAAATAGTCTTTTGTGGCGTCTGACTTTTGTTTTGAGAAGTCAGGATGCTGAGTCAATTGACTATTAAAAACACTTTTAACGTCGTCTAATAATTGCAATTTTAATCTATCATTTAAATAATAAATTTGGTCATCAATTTCATTAATAGATAATTGACTTGATGTTGTTATGAGTTGTGTAGCAACATGTGTTTCTTGCTGATATTGTTGTAATTTATTATTTCGAGTTCTTAGTTGTGCTTCGTTGTTATAATAATCATCAATTAATTCTGCATAGGCCTGTTTAATTTGTGCTAATTGATGTATCATTTGTGTTTCTAAAATAGACTTTGCTTCTACTTTTGCAAAATAATCAATACTATCTCTTAAGTTAATGATGCCTTCATCATTTCTTTTAAGGCCGATGCGACTTGATACTGTATAAATTTCAGACTTTAAACCCACCTGATTTAAAGCATTAAAAACATATTCTTTTACACTATCAATGTCATTTTTTGATTCTGCTAAGTCAATTGCATTTACTATCATTTTAAACGATTGATGATCATTTAATTGATTCATTGCCTTCATGTGTTCTATAAAGGCCTTATCATTATCTGTAAATGAGTGATTAAAGTAGCTAACATAGAGAATTAAATCTGCCGAAGTTAAAATTTGTTCAGTTTCATTAGTATGACGTTGGTTATTTGAATGTAAACCTAATGAATCAACAATAATTTTATCCTGTAACCATTCGATTGGCAGTTTTAAGTGTACAGTTTTTACGAAAGCGGCATACGCATCTTCAGAACTCCATTTTTTAATTTCTGCTTGTTCAATATTATGTTTTGTACCTTGAGTGAGCATAGTTTGATACAATGAAGCATGTTTTTCAATAGCATTGATAAATGCAAGTTGATTTTTAGGTAATTTTTGTTTGATTTGATTTAAATCACTTTTTAACAGTGCTTCAAGGCTATCAAATGATAAGTGATGATACTTCAGTATATCGTTTAATTCGGCTACTAATTGGTCATTTGTTTTTAACGTGATATAACTTTGTTCACCATATGACAATTCGGTAGTGGCTGCAGTTGTAGGATTAGGAGAACTAACTAAATATGTATCTCCAAGTAAAGCATTAATTAAACTGCTTTTTCCTGCACTAAATGTGCCAAATACTGCTATTTTTACTATGTTTTGGTTCATGCGTTTTAAAGTGTCTTGAATATCCATTTTTGTTTGTTTAAAAAGTGGTATATCTTTTATGATGTTTAAGCCTTCAGCTATATCGGCATGTTGTGTTTTTTCTTTATGCTTAACTGTTTCCATATGAGCGTGTTCATGTGAATCTGTAGTTTCTGATAACATATAATTTGTTTCGGTGCGTCCGATGAGTTTATCTAAAGAATCATCCAAATGTATATAATAATGACGATAATTCTTTGTTGTGAGAGACTCTTTTAACTGTTTTAATTCAATAAACCGTTCATAAATCGTTAAATCATTGTCTGCATCATCAGATAAATCGTTAGCTTGAGCATACTTAGATGCCTGCTCAAATAATGGTTCAGATTCTTGTTCTACAAATTTACGAATGGCCTTTAATGTATCATCAGAAAATGTAAGTACATAGGTATTACTAATTGCTGTTTGAGGTTGGTATAAAGATGATACCAAGGCTTCATCGATGTGATAATGTTGATTTAATATGTTTGAAGTTACTGTACTATTATTGATGAAGCGTGTTAAAAAGGACATATCTTCTCGCATAGGTTGACGAATTTGCTGATTGACTTTGTCTTGTAACATATCGATTACAAGTTTAAGGCGACGTTGTTGTTCCGCTTCCTTCTTTTTCTTCTTATTTAGAAAACCGTGCACTTTAAAATCTTTTGACATACTTTCTAGATAAAATCGTATTTGTTCACGCATATCGTGTGTCATGATATATGCATTTTCAAGTATGTCTTTCCGTTTCATTTTAAGAAAACGCAATAATTCTTGTGGATTATTTAACATCTTTGCTTCTTCGCTTACAGCTTGATTTTGTTGAAAACGTAAATATGCTTCTTGAAAATCTTGTTCCTCAATATCCAAAGTTTCTAAAATATTTTGAAGCTCACTTTGAATACATGACAGTTGTGAATGCGCGATAAAATCTAATGTTCGCTCGACGTATTGATTGATGGATTCTCTATGTTCATCCATAGTTACTAAGTCACGTGACAGGTCTTTTAATTGATTATGTGGATGTTCAAATTTAGAGACATAGTAAATTTGCTCTACATTGATATCCCATTCTTTAATGGATTGTGCTACCTTTTTCTTAAATGTATCGAAGCTTAGTTCTTCTTCCTGGTGTTTATCAATTTGATTAATAACAAATACTACGGGCAATCCTGCTTCGTTCATACGTTTTAAAAATTTGAAATTCAAAGCTGATTGCACATGATTGTAGTCGACTGTATAAACGATAAGATTGCTTGTATACATATATTGTTCGGTTGAAGATAAATGTGTTGATATATTTGAATCTACACCAGGTGTATCTTGCAATGTAAATCCTGGTTTGAATTTTGTTGAGTTAATTGCAATTTCTATTGATTCGACATCTACATTTAACCTATTCATCTGTTTGACTTCATCATACGTCTTAAGTCTGGTATATTGCTGACCGGTAATATTAGCAATAATCCCCTCTTCTTCTGCAACAGACACAATGGCTGTATTACTTGTTGTTGGAACAGGAGAACTTGGTAGTATATCTTGTTCTAATAGTAAATTGATAAGTGTAGATTTACCGGCTGAAAAATGACCGACAAATGAAATGGTAAATTGATTTAAATATACTTTTTTAATAACTTGGTTAATTGTGTTAATTAATTGTTTGTTGTTAGATTTTTCTATTTCTTTTTTTAGTTTATATAAATGGTCTAATTGACTTTGATTTATCATAAGCGCTTCCCCTTTGTCACAGTACATAGCTTTATTTTACAAATAAATACGTGCATTAATAAAGTGAAAATGGCTGGAAAATGAATATAAACAAAAAGAATTACAGTCAAAAATGATTTCAATGTTTTTCACAACAACGATTAAGAACGCAAAGCGCTTAATAAAACACTTTACGTTCTTGAAAATTTTATTGAGTTTTTTTAAAAGTTGATGTGGCTGTACAGCTTTAATTTAATTATTTTTCGACATAGTGACTTGGATTACTACATCCATGCTGGTTTGTCTCCATCAGTATTTGGCTTGTTTACGCCAATATTTTCTTTGGAGTGCAGCGATGGATTTTTTGCTATTTTAACTGCTAAATTAGCAACACTTTTTCTTGATACTTCTGTACCTTTAAATTGCTCTCCTTTTTGGGTCACTTCATAATCGGTTTCATTTTTAAATGTAAACCAGGCTGGACGAATAATTGTATAGTCTAAATTTGAAGCTTCGATAATATCAGCTGCTTTACGGTATTTTAACAATTTATTACCAAATTGTTCTTTATTAAATTGATTGAATTTATCTGGTAATTCATCATAAATTCCTGGAGCAGCGATAAAGATAAGGCGAGAAACATTTTTTTGTGCCATTGCATTTACAATAGCTGTTGCTTCAGCGTCCATAGAGCCTGATAGACTAGCAAAGACAACATCTACTTTATCCAGTGCTTTAACGATATCTTGTTCATTTTTAGCGTCACCTTCATATACCGTGATGCGATTTGATCTATAGTCGGGTATACGATGCGCATTTCTTAAAAATAAATCTACATTATAAGTTGTATTTTCCAAAAATATTTTAGTAGCTTCAATGGAAACTTTACCATTGGCACCGATAATTAAAACAGTCTTCATATTTATCTCTCCTAACTATGATGTAATTCTTCTGTATATGTTAACTAAAAACTCAGTTATCCTTACTTTACAATAGTAATGATAAGAGTGCGAATGAATTATTTGTGACTAAATTTGTTATTGCAGATTAATATTGCGGTTTTTTACCCCAATATTGATAATAATTACATTCGATATAACCGTTAAATAATTTACGACGTTTTGTCGCTTTACGATTAGCTAAAAACTCAAATTCTTTATTGCTCGTTAAAATGTAAGTTGATAAGAAGGGATGCTGTGCCATCAATTTACCAATGTAACGATACATTGTTTCGACCTCTTCTCTATCGCCGATACGTTCACCATATGGTGGATTGCCTATTAATGCCATTGGTTCTTCACGATGAATAGTTAGTGTATTCACATCTTTAACTTCAAATTGAATGATATCACTTAATCCTACCTCTGCAGCGTTACGTTTAGCAATTTCAATCATATCTGGATCGATATCATAGGCATAGACTTCGACTTCTTTATCATAATCTGCTTGTTGGTCGGCTTCGTTACGCAGTTTTTCATAAAGATCTTCTGGAATAATATGCCATGCTTCAGATACAAATTCCCTATTAAACCCTGGCGCAATATTTTGTGCTATAAGACATGCTTCAATAGCTATTGTTCCTGAACCACAAAAAGGATCGATTAATGGTGTTTGTCCTGTCCAATTTGCTAATTTTATCAAACTTGCAGCTAAAGTTTCTTTTATAGGTGCTTCACCTTGAGCTAAACGATAACCCCGTTTATTTAGCCCAGAACCAGAGGTATCTATCGTTAATAACACATTATCTTTTAAAATCGATACTTCCACAGGGAATTTTGCACCTGTTTCATTTAGCCATCCAGATTCTTGATAAGCATATTTTAAGCGTTCAACAATCGCTTTTTTAGTTATAGCTTGGCAATCAGGTACGCTGTAGAGTGTTGATTTAACGCTTTTTCCTTGGACTGGAAAGCTGCCATCTTTATCAATAATAGTTTCCCATGGTAATGATTTTGTTTGTTCAAATAATTGTTCGAAAGTTGTCGCATTAAAACGACCAACTACAATTTTTACTCGATCAGCGGTACGTAACCAAAGATTGCATTTTACTATGGCAGATTCATCGCCTTCAAAGAATATACGCCCGTTTTCTACCTGAGTTTCATAGCCTAGGTCTTGAATTTCTTTTGCGACCACTGCTTCTAATCCCATTGGACAAACAGCTAATAATTGAAACATGTTTAATCTCCTTTAATTAAGTGATTTCAAAGTCTATTTTAACGAATAATCATAGTTCTGAATAGTTTAGTAATGAAATTACATGAAAAAAGCTCTCCGCACAAAGGGAGAGCTAAACTAGTAAATGATATTTCTGTAAGCCATGTTCTGTTCCGTTGTACTCATAATGTGTACTAGCTGCACTGGTACGCGGGTGGTAATCATCTGTCTACCTATCATCTTATTTCAGATGAAATGTGTCTCGTTTATACGTTGAATTCCGCTAAACAAGTGCTCCTACCTAATTTGGATTGCTCACTCGAGGGGTTTACCGCGTTCCACCTTTTATATTTCTATAAAAGCTACGTCACTGTGGCACTTTCAAATTAATTTAACCTTATCTGATGACTTAGGTTATTTCATTGCCGTCAAATTAATGCCTTGATTTATTATTTCATCAAGCACGAACACTACAATCATCTCAGATTGTGTGAGCATGGACTTTCCTCTATATTGCTATAGCGATTACCCAAAATATCACTTTTGCGATTATACCATATTATATTTCTTAGTAACAAACGTAAATGTCTTTATTTACCAAATACAGCTTTTTCAAGATTTGAAATTCTTTTTAAAATATCGACGTTATTGTTGTTAGAGTTGGCACTGCCAGAAGCGAAAGATTTGTTGTCTTGGGGTCTAGATGTTGCTACACGTAATCTTAATTCTTCCAGTTCTTTTTTTAATTTGTTATTTTCTTCTGATAATTTTACAACTTCACTGTTCATATCTGCCATCTTTTGATAGTCAGTAATAATGTCATCCAGAAAAGCGTCTACTTCTTCTCTTCTGTAGCCACGTGCCATAGTTTTTTCGAAATCTTTCTCATAAATATCTTTAGCTGATAGCTTTAAAGATACATCTGCCATTTTATCCACCTCATTTTTCAAAACTTTAATCTTCAGCCCACTGTAAATCATTAATGAAATCTTGTAATTCATCAAACGTCACAATATCACAAGTATAGTTTGTTTTAGACATAAAATCAACTAACATCGCTTTAAAAAACTTGGGACTCCCCTCTTGCTCTTCATCATAAATAAGTAGCGTCAAATCAGAATGTTCCAGCATAAAGCGGTCAGCCTGTTTAAACTGAAAAGCCCCCTTATATTGACTATGATAAATACTATCCACATAATCTGCTTTGGCTACCAGTTGGTTATAGACTAATTGATTTTGCTCATTCCAGCGTTGCGTATGACCTTCAAATGGTGTGATAATCGCTAATTTTAGTTCGGGATATTGTGCTTTCAACTCAATAACAACTTGAGCTGTCCACAGTTCTATACCCATTTGACCTTGAATTAACACCCATTCTAGTCCTTCATCAAGATAATTTATTAATTTATGACGTATAAATTGTTTTAAATAATAAACTTCCGGAGCGTCATCTTTAAAAATATTCAACTCAAATGATTTATAACCAGTTATATAAATTGTTTTTACCATATTATTCCCCAATTTCAAGTTGTGATGCCATGTAATTTAAAACATAAGTCACATTTTTAAATTTCTCATTAAAAAGTTTGCGACTTGTTCTATAATAATGACATTCAACTGATAATTCTTTCACCATTTGTAAAAATATCTGCCATTTATATTCATTTAAATAAGGTAATGTTACGATGTCATCTTTATAATAGGAAAACTGTGTAAGAAGAGAATCTATTTGCGTGGCATAAGGCTTTACATAACGGTCAAAATCATAATTGCACTGTGATTTTTTAACTTTATTATAGGTAGATTTTATATATTTTAATTCATCATTTAATTGATTAATATATTGTTGCATTTAGGCCTCCCATAAATAAATTTAACATAATTACACAGTGACGTCATTTTAGTATCTTTTTCAGTGTTATTTATGACACATCATTAACTAAATTAACTGAAATATTGTGTTAATTGGCAATAAACGTTAAAATGAAGTGGTTAATGTATAGATTGATATTTTATACATTATTCTCATATAAAAGTTTGGAACATTAAAATGCCTCATGTATAATAAGAAGGGTTTATAACCAAACTGGTGGTGAAAGTAATGAATTATCCAAACGGGAAACCATTTAATTCAAATAAGACTAAGGTCGGACGCAATGATGCCACTATTTCAGGTAATATAGAATATGGTGGGCGCGGAATGTCTTTGGAAAAAGATATAGAATTATCTAATTCTTATTATTTAGACAAAGATATAGCTGTTATTCACAAGAAACCTACACCAGTGCAAATTGTGAATGTTCATTATCCGAAACGAAGTAAAGCAGTTATAAATGAAGCTTACTTTCGTACGCCTTCAACAACTGACTATAATGGTGTTTATCGAAGTCATTATATCGATTTTGAGGCAAAGGAAACGAAAAATAAAACGTCTTTCCCATTAAACAACATTCATGATCATCAAGTTGCGCATATGCAAAAAGCACATGTCCAGCGCGGTATTGTGTTCTTAATTATGCGATTTAAAGTACTTGATGAAGTGTATCTTCTTCCCTATTCTAAGTTTGAATATTTCTGGAAAAGGTACAAAGCGGATGTTAAAAAGTCGATAACAGTTGAAGAAATACGAAAAAATGGTTACCATATTCCTTATCAGTATCAACCTAGATTAGATTACCTCAAAGCTGTTGATAAGTTGATATTAGATGAAAGTGAGGACCGCGTATGACGGAAAAGCAAGGATCTTCTCAACCTAAGAAAGGTAATAATGGGAAATCCAAACAAAAACAGAATAAAAGTGTGAAGAGAACGATTATTAAGATTATAGGTTTTATGTTTATTGCCTTTATCATTCTCGCACTATTAGGTATTTTACTTTTTGCTTATTATGCATGGAAAGCACCCGCATTTACAGAATCGAAATTACAAGATCCTGCGCCTGCTAAAATCTATGATAAAAATGGCAAATTAGTTAAAACACTCGACAATGGTGCTAGACGAGAGCATGTTGATTTGAAGAATGTACCGAAAAACATGAGAAATGCAGTTTTAGCAACTGAAGATAATCGTTTTTATGAACACGGTGCACTTGATTATAAACGTTTATTTGGGGCCGTAGGTAAAAACTTGACTGGTGGCTTTGGTTCACAAGGTGCTTCAACATTGACCCAACAAGTTGTCAAACGATCATTTTTATCAGAAGAGAAATCTATTGGTCGTAAAGCACAGGAAGCATACCTTTCATATCGGTTAGAGCAAGAGTATAGTAAAGATGACATTTTCCAAATGTATCTAAATAAGATTTACTATTCTGATGGTGTATATGGTATTAAAGCTGCAGCTAAATATTATTTCAATAAAGACTTAAAAGATTTAAATTTAGCTGAAGAAGCATATTTAGCTGGTTTACCACAAGTTCCAAATGTTTATAACATTTATGATCATCCAAAAGAAGCAGAAAATCGTAAGGATACAGTTCTTTATTTAATGCATTATCACAATCGCATTAGTAAAAAAGAATGGGAACAAGCGAAGAAAACATCTTTAAAAGATAATCTCGTTCAACGTAGTACAAAAGAACGTCAAACTGGTACGAAAAATCAAGATACGGATTACGATTCTTATGTTAACTTTGTAAAATCTGAACTTATGAATAATGATAAGTTTAAAAATCAAAATCTTGGTGATGTTTTACAAAGCGGAATCAAAATCTATACAAACATGGATAAAGATGTCCAAAAAACATTACAAAATCGTATAGACAACGGTAACTTCTACAAAAATGATGATCAGCAAGTTGGTTCTTCAATTGTAGACAGCAAAACTGGCGGATTAGTTGCTATTTCAGGTGGACGTAATTTCAGAGATGTCGTCGATCGAAACCAAGCTACTGACCCTCACCCTACTGGTTCATCATTAAAACCATTCTTAGCATATGGTCCAGCAATTGAAAATATGCAATGGGCTACAAATCATGCTATTCAAGATGAATCTAGTTATCAAGTTGAAGGTTCTACATTTAGAAACTACGATCAAAAAGGTCATGGAACAGTATCAATGTATGATGCTATTCGACAAAGTTTCAATATACCAGCTTTAAAAACATGGCAAGCAACACGTTCTCAAGCTGGTAACAATGCACCGAAGAAATTTGCATCAAAAGTTGGACTTGATTACAAGAATGAAATTGGTCCGTCTGAAGTACTAGGTGGTTCTTCATCAGAATTCTCACCTACTCAATTAGCTTCAGCATTTGCGTCAATTGCAAATGGAGGAACATACAATAATGCACATTCTATTCAAAAAGTTGTGACTGCAGACGGCGAAACAATTGAATATGATCATTCTAGTCATAAAGCAATGAAAGACTATACGGCTTACATGTTGGCTGAAATGCTTAAAGGTACGTTTTCAGCATATGGTTCAGCATATGGACATGGTGTTTCTGGCGTTAATATTGCAGCGAAAACTGGTACTGGAACATATGGTGAAGAAGTTTATCAAAAATATAATTTACCAGATAGTGCAGCTAAAGATGTATGGATTAATGGTTTCACTCCAAAATACAGTATGTCAGTGTGGATGGGCTTTAAAGAAGTTAAACAATATGGTACAAATTCATTTGTTGGCCATTCTGAACAAGAATATCCACAATATTTACTAGAAGAAGTGATGTCTGATATTTCACCAAGAGACGGTTCAGACTTTAGTAAACCTGACTCTGTAAGTGGTAGTAATAAAGAATCATTATCAGTAGCTAATCACCCTGATAATAATACAACAGGACGAAAAGTTTATGGAAGTAGCGGTTCTAGCGACAGTACTTCAAGCTCAAATCGTTCAAGTAATTCAAACACATCAAGTGGAGCAAGAAACAACTCAAGCAGCACAGGTGGTTTAAGCTCAGTTTTCGGACGATAATAAATTCGTCATAAATGAAATTCCCTCTAAAGCTTTCTTAATTATTTAAGAGATGCTTTAGAGGGAATTTTTTATTATTTAATGCACATTTATGATTTACGGAATTTCAATCTTGTTTGATAGCTTGCAGCCATTTTTATTAATTCGCTTTTTAATGTTTTCATTTGTCTGTAACCCATAAAATGGTATTTTCTAGTTAATAGATATTGATAGCGTTCGTAGAAATTCATTGGAACGATAGGATAAAGTGAGAGTGATTCAAAATCAATTGCAGAAATTTGATTGATTTGTTTGAAGTAATCTATTAACAGTTGAAAATATGCATCAACTACTGGTTTGGCTTCAGCTGAATTTAAATTTCTGGTAGCTGCAAATTGTTCAAGTTGTTGTTCTAATACTTCAAAATCTTGCTTTTCTATCATCTGAAATCACGCTTTCTTTAATTTAAGTTTATATCGTTTTTGTCCTTCTCTACAATCATCAAACAATGGGCATATGTCACATTTTGGTTTTCTTGCAATACAATGATAACGGCCGAAAAATATTAATTGATGATGGCTTTTATTCCAGCGGTCCCTTGGGATTATTGAGCATAACCTATCTTCTACTTGTCGCACATTATCTTTCCATCTATTGATACCTAAGCGTTTTGAGACACGTTCGACATGGGTGTCGACGGCTAAAGCTGGTTCTCCGAATGCTACACTCATCACCACATTTGCCGTTTTACGTCCAACTCCTGCTAAACTTTCTAGTTCTGCATGAGTTTGGGGAATTTGACCATTAAATTTTTCAAGTAGTGAGGTACATAATTTTTTGATATTTTTTGCTTTATTACGATATAAACCAATAGAACGGATATCTTGTTCTAATTCTTCTAATGGTACAGCTAGATAATCTTCAGGTGTTTTATATTTAGTGAATAATGTAGCGGTTACTTTATTTACTAAGTTATCCGTACATTGGGCTGACAAAAGAACTGCAATTGTCAGTTCGAATGCATTATTATGCCTTAGTTCGCATTCTGCATTTGGAAACATATCAGCGATAATATCGATCATTTTTAGCGCTTTCTTTTTACTTATCATCTAAGTTCTCTCCATTTAACCAGTCAAATTTAGGGACTTCTTTAACTGTATGTTTCATTTTAGGCTTATGAAACTGTTCACGAATTTTATTTGTATCATCGATTGTTTTTACATTATTTTTCTTCCAATTAAGCAGTATTCGATCCATATATTTAAAACTAAGCTTATTTTGCCCCACTGCTTCATCCAAAGCTGCTTGGATGATACTAATGTCGTGATGATCCACATCAATCCACTGATTTAACGTTTCAATTTCATAGGGTGATAACGGTCTAGCAAATATTTGTTCTATCAAAGTGAATAACTGTTGGAATTGATTATCTTCTTGCTTATTTTGACTCTTAAGTTCTTGTTGCTTGAGCAAGGATAATAATTTAGTATAAAACGGATCCAAGTTCATATATTCGGTAAATTTACCTTCTTCATCTTTATTCACATTTAATTCCAATAAATCTAATTGGATAAGATGTTGTATAATTGTGGTGATTTCTCTAGAATCTAGTGTCGATCCTTTTCTTAAGGCTTCTATTGAGGGCTGTTTATTAGAAGTTTCTGCAGCATAAATTAATTTAATAAGAATAACCAAATCTTGTTCATCCATACCTAATTCACTATAATGATCAAATAATTCTCTTCTTAATACGACTGGTCTTGTCTTGAGTTGAAAGATATCCATATATTATCACCTCAATATATTTAGTTTCTATAAAATGGGAGTGAGACAGTTTGTTATCCCACTCCCCTAACCAAAATTCTAAAGTTGTAGATTGCGAGCATTAATAGGCAATCAGTTTAGCGTTAAAATTGTTTATGCCTAATCAATAAGCTTATCATTTCTTACTTAATAAACATGTAAATGTTATGGATAAAGTCTATTTAGTAAGCGTGGGAATGGTGATGTTTCTCGAACATGTTCAACACCTGATATCCATGCAACTGTTCTTTCTAAACCTAAACCAAAACCACTATGTGGAACGCTACCATAGCGACGCAAATCTAAGTAGTAACTATAGCTTTCCTCATCTAAGTGATATTGCTTGATGCGTTCTTCAAGCAATTCTAAATTGTTAATACGTTCTGAACCACCTATAATTTCACCATAACCTTCTGGCGCGATTAAATCGGCACAAAGCACAGTATTGTTATTGTCTGGATTTGGTTGCATATAAAATGGTTTAATTGATGTTGGATAATTTATGATAAACACTGGCAAGTCATAATGATTAGCAATAGCTGTCTCATGCGGTGCACCGAAATCATCGCCCCATTCGATATCATCAAATCCTTGTTCTTTGAGATAATCAATCGCATCATCATAGGTAATACGAGGAAATGGTGTAGCTACCTTTTCTAATTTTGAAGTATCTCTATCTAATAATTTCAATTCTAAAGTACAATTTTCTAATACGGATTGGACCACATGCGCAACATATTGCTCTTGAACCTCTAAACTTTCAGCATGCGTTGTAAAAGCCATTTCTGCTTCAATCATCCAAAATTCAATTAAATGACGACGTGTTTTAGACTTTTCAGCACGGAACGTTGGACCAAATGAAAAAACATTTCTATGAGCCATAGCCGCAGCTTCAAGATATAATTGACCACTTTGAGATAAAAACGCATCTTGATCAAAGTATTTTGTATGGAATAACTCACTTGTGCCTTCAGGTGCACTTGCCGTTAAAATAGGTGGATCAATTTTAGTATAGCCGTGCGTATCAAAAAATTCATAGGTAGCTCTAATAATTTCATTTCTAATTTTCATAACAGCATGTTGTTTTTTTGAACGCAGCCATAAATGACGGTGGTCCATTAGAAATTCTGTGCCATGATTTTTGGGAGTAATTGGGTAATCATGTGCTTCGTGAATTACTTGAATTGATGTGACTTGCATTTCATAGCCGATATCAGAACGATTATCTTCAGATATTGTACCTGTAACATAAAGTGAAGATTCTTGTGTAATATCTTTAGCAAGTTGGAAAGTCTCTTCATCTACGGCAGACTTAACCACGACACCTTGCATAAAACCAGTACCATCTCGAAGTTGTAAAAATGCAATTTTACCACTTGAACGTTTGTTTGTTAACCAAGCTCCAATTGTTACTTCTTGGTTAAGATGTTGTTTTGCTTGCTTAATTGTTGTCTTCATAACTCGTCTCCTATTGTGTATTTCTGTTTATTAATACTCTTTCATTTTAACAAAAGCACTATGTAAGTTCTAGTTGTCCATATTTTATTTTTACTAGTGTTTCAAGCTTATTTAATCTTATTGAGTAATTTATTGAATTGCTGGATATCACCTTTATTCTGACGATAATCTACAAGTACTTGAGAAAAGAAATTTTTATAGTTACTATGAATTAATCTGTCATCAAATGAAATGATTAAACCTTGATCTTCTTCGTTACGAATTAAACGTCCTAATCCTTGTCTAAATCGTGTAACTGCATCAGGTAATACATATTCTTTAAATGTAGATTTGAACTCTGAATCCATCAGCCAATATTTTGTATTATATTTATTCATAAATGGTAATTTAGCAATCATGACACATTTAATGCCATTTGATTGAAAATCAAAACCTTCAAAAAATGTTGATGTGCCTAAAAGTATTGCTTTATCAAAACTATTGAATTGCTGCACAATTTTATAATTTTGATTTTGTTGTTGTGTCAAGACGATATAATCTTCAAATGATGGTAAGTCATTGATAAGTTCTTGTACCATGTGCATCATTTTATAGCTGGTAAATAGAATGAGACATTTTGATTGCGTTTTTTGTGTATAAACTTCTAAATATTGCACGATTGAAGAAACATAATCTTCAATGCTTAAATAGTTATAAGGTTCTACATCAGTAGGTATAAACACATTTGTATTTTTAAGTTGTGGCATTGGATTTTGAACTTCAAATGTATTAAATGAGACAGTTTCGGTAAACCAATTTTTAAAGGCATCAAACGAATGGTTAAATGTTAAAGTACCAGATATAAAAGTTAAAGATTTAAATTTATCTAAAATTTGTGAGGTTAAAACGTCTTTGACATTATAATCTTTAATAAATAAACGAATGGTCGATTTTTGCTGTAAATTTTTTATGGCAATAAACGTCGTGTGATGTTCTAATAAACTGTTTTCAATTGCCTTGTAGCGTTCATTAAGATATAGGAGTTGTTTTCTAAATGATTTAACAGTTTTATGACTCATACCATTAAAGAATTCCAAGGTTTTATTAACTTTTGTAATGACTTGATGTAAATCATTCAAAATGGATTGTGTATCAAAATCATAGACATAATGGTATCGATGAGTGTCATCATCGTGTGTTTCACTGCTGTGTATAATATCAAACATTGTAGTAAATAAGCGTTCATTTAATTCATGAATATCAGTTATATGAGATTTCAAGCCAAAAATATCAATGGGTGGGATGTCTAATTTTTCTAGAATACGTTGTTGTTCTAAGTGATCAATAGCTTTCAATAATTTTTCATTTTCATTTTTACCGATTAAGCCAAGTTGATATTTTATATCTGCATAGTTCAATTCGTTAGTGACTTGATTTAAAGCATAGTCAGGAAGACGGTGTGCTTCATCTATAATACAATCGTCAAATAATTCATAAATAGAATTTTCGTGATCAGAATGAATGAGGTGTGCATGATTTGTTACACCAATTTGAATGTTTTGTGCATTGCGTTTAATATAATTATAAAAATGAACATCGTTTTTTTCTGGAACATATGTTTCAATTTTTTGGTCAAAGTACATCTTTTGACCGCCTTTTAAATTAAGCTCTTGTATGTCGCCAGTTTCAGTCTCAGTTAGCCAGATGAGCAGTTTCATCTTCAAGATACTTACTTCATAATTGATATTTTCATCTTTCAATATTTGACTGATTAATCCTAATGAAATATATTCACTTTTGCTTTTAATCAATAAGGCATTAATTTTAAATTCTAATGCTTGATTGAGTTCAGGGATATCTTTATAAAGTAGTTGATGCTGTAAAAGCTTTGTATTCGTTGAAATCATGACATGTTTATCCGTTTCAATGTTATACATTAAGGCTGCGAGCAAATAAGCTAAGGACTTGCCACTTCCTAGTGGTGCTTCTATCATGGCTTTATCACTATGCATTAATTGATCAAGAATAATTTCAGATAAGTATAATTGTTGTGGCCTATAAGTTAACTTTAATTGCGCCACTACTTTTGAATATAAGTCTTTTAAAGAGCCATTAAAGTCTGTTTTTGGCGCTTTTAAATCGATTTGTTTTTTATACATAATTTGTTCAAAACGGTCGAATTTGTTACCTGGCAAAGCGTTTTTATATTGGCGTACCATTTCAAACAAAATATGATACAAGTCATATTTTAAGTTTTTGCTTAAATAATATAGTTGTTTTAACGTGTCTAGTGGTAATGTTTCAAACTTTTGAAATGCTTTAATCATTAATTTTGCAGTTGTTGTTGCATCTTCATCGGCACGGTGCGCATTATCTAATGGAATATGGTGTGCCTCTGCCAATTCACTCAGCTGATAACTTTTATCTGTAGGGAAAGCAATTTTAAATAATTCAACAGTATCAATCACCTTTTTGGGTTGAAAATGGATATGATTACGTTTAAATGCCTTTTTAATAAAAGTTAAATCGAAAGAAACATTGTGCGCAACAAACACGGAATCTTTAAGCTGTTTATAGACGTCTTCTGCAACTTCATGAAAATATGGTGCTTGCTTTAACATATCTTCTTCTATTGAAGTGAGCGCTTGTATAAATGGAGGGATTTCTACATCAGTGTTAATCATTGAATGGTAGGTACCTACAATTTTTTGGCCACGAACGAATGTGATACCTATTTGAATAATTTCATCGTAATCAAGCTGGTTACCGGTCGTTTCTAAGTCAACAACGGCGTAACTTGTTTGCCCCATGATTATCTCTCCTTAACTCATGATTATATTTCAATATCTGCACTCATTAAACGGCGCATATTCCCTTGGTTATCTCTGACAATTAAAAAGCCGTTATAATCTATATCTTCCGCTTCACCCATAAATTGCGTGCCATTTTCAGTGAATTTTATTTGACGCTGCCAAATGTTAGATGCTTTGATATATTCATCACGGATGGTATTAAATGGCTGTGTAAGAAACTGTTGATAGCGATAAACAATTTGTGAGATAAGCTGATCAAAAAATGCATAGCGATTAATTTTATGTGTGGCATGGAGGCGTATGCTCGTTGCTCTGGACTTAATTTCTTCTATAAAATCATCTTCAGTATGATTCATATTAATGCCAATACCACAAATGATTGCTTCAACAGCATCGTAATTCGCAACCATTTCAGTTAAGAAGCCGCAAACTTTTTTATCACCGATATAAATATCATTTGGCCATTTTATTTTAACCTCATCATTCGCAAATGCTTGAATAGCATCGCGAATACCTAAAGCAATAAATAGGTTGAACTTAGGCATCATATCAAATGGTACATTAGGTCTTAAAACAACTGACATCCACAAGCCTTTCCCTTTAGAGGAACTCCAATTTCGGTTAAAGCGACCACGTCCTTTTGTTTGTTCATCACTCAATATTAGATAAGATTTAGAATTATTAACTAACATTTGTTTAGCAATTATTTGTGTCGAATCGGCTGTGCGATAAACTTCTATTTGATCAAATATCTGATGTTTGTTAACAATAGGTTTAATAATGCCTAAATACCATTGATCAGGTAACGATTTCAACTGATGTCCTTTGTGATTAATCGATACGATGTCGCAACCTTCGACTTTTAATTGGTCAATAATTTTCTTTACAGCTGCACGTGAGATGTTTAATTGATTGGCAATATGCTGTCCTGAAATGTATGTGTTGTGATGTTGATATAGCATATTAATCACATCTTGACTATATTTCGACATGTTTTTTCACCCACTTCAATATCTGTTCTTTATTATTTTGCACATTGTTGTTGACAATTGCTACTTCAATCATTCTTAATACCGTTTTAATCCAAGGACCACGTTTTTTATTGAAGAAGTTAATTAAATCATAACCACTTATTGCGATATCTTGACGCTGATTTATAATAAGTGATTGTGATATATCGTGAATCACTTCAGGATTAATGATAACAGGATTACCTACTTTTATATGCTGATCTTGAAACATTTGACGATGGTTTAAGATTTCTAATAAAGAATGACTGCCATAGTCATATACTAATAGACGTAAATCTTGTTTTGATTTTATCTTATTCAAAAGTTGAAGCAAAGATAGCAATTGTTTAATCTTTTGTTTCTCGTTGTTACTTATTTTGAGAGAAGTAAGAGAAAATTGACTATTTGTTGCAAACAACAATGATGCAATCCATAGTTCGAAAGACATAGGCTCTGTTACTATAAATTTGTTCATATCTATAGATTCAAAGAATGGGATATGGTTAAACAACCCTAGCTGAATCATATGCTTGTAACTGGATGACACATAATGCCCTTGTATTAATTTTTTTAATTCAACGATAATACGTTCTATAGATAAGTAAGCTGTATCTGCCACACGTTGTTGCATGGCAAGAAATGTTGTTGTATCAATTGTAAAGCCTAATTGAGCCTCGAAACGGAGACCACGTAATATTCGCAGAGCATCTTCTTCAAATCGCTCATGAGGCTCTCCTACCGTTCGGATAATGTGTTGCTTAATATCAGCTTGTCCACCAAAGTAATCGTAGATTTGATAAGATTTGTCCATTGCAATGGCATTCATGGTAAAATCACGACGTTCAACATCTTGATACAAATTTCTGACAAACGTTACCTCACTAGGGCGACGATGGTCTGTATATTCTTCTTCTGCTCGAAATGTAGTTACTTCATAATTATGCTGTCCATAAACAACATTGATTGTGCCATGTGCTTTGCCAATAGGAATTGTATGCTGAAATATTGTTTCAATTTCATCAGGTGTAGCGCTTGTTGTGATATCAATATCATGTATATCTCGTCCCATAATATAGTCACGCACTGATCCACCTACAAAATAAGCCTCGTAACCGTGTTGCTGAATTTTTGTTAGTAAAGGTTTTGCTTGTTCAAATAATCTATATGACATCTGATACCTCTTTTACTGTAACATTTTATTGTAATAATATTCATATTGGTCAGTAATAAGTTCTGAGCCAAAACGTTCTTTAATATCCTTTAGCATATTGTGTTGTATCGTCTGATATAATTGTGGATTATTTAATAGTTCTAGCACATATTCACTAGCCTGTGCACTATCACCAACGTCAACGATATAACCTGTTTCTCCATGCTTGATAACTTCTTTAATGCCTCCTGCGTTTGAGCCAATCGGTACGACGCCTGTCTTCATCGCTTCCAACAAGCTTAACCCAAAACTTTCCTTTTCACTTAAAAGTAAGACAATATCTGCAAGTTGATAAAATTCACTCACACAATCTTGCTTTCCTAAAAATAACACATGATCTTCTACATTAAGGTCACGTGCTTTTTGACGCATATCACAGAGTTCAGGGCCATCACCCAACAATAATAACTTACTTGGTATGGATTGATGTACTTTTGCAAAAGTCTCAATTATAGTATCTATGCGTTTAACACGTCTAAAATTAGATACATGAATAAGTACGCTCTCCTCAGGAAGAATACCATACATGTTCTTTAGAGACTCATCATGTTTTGTCGGAAATTCATCCTCACGCACAAAGTTATAAATAGGAATGATATCTTTGTCAGTCTCAATAATATCTTTAGTTTGTTTAGCTAATGACTGACTGACGCTTGTCACTATGTCACTTTCTTCGATTCCGAATTTTATAGCATCTTTTAATGTGTGGTCATAACCAAGTACTGTGATATCTGTGCCATGAAGTGTTGTCATGATTTTTATATCTTTACCAGACATTTGGCGAGCAAGTATGCCGCAAACAGCATGTGGAACTGCGTAATGCATGTGTAATATATCTAAATCATACTCTTTAATAACTTCCGCAATTTTTGTACTTAAAGTGATATCATAAGGCGGATATTGAAATACGGCGTATTGATTAACTTCAACTTGATGAAAAGTGACGTTTGGCAAAGGCTTTCTAATTCTAAATGGTAGATTTGAAGTAATAAAATGAACTTCATGACCACGTTCTGCCATCTTAATGCCGAGTTCTGTAGCAATAATTCCCGAGCCACCCATTGATGGGTAGCATGTAATCCCAATTTTCATTTAGCCATAACTCCCTTCCTATTACATCAAGACTTGCGCTCAAAACGGTTTTTATCACGTGTATTAAACTTTTTCATCGTTTCATTAAAGCTGTCAGTCATATCAATGTTTAAAGAGTTAGCGATGCAAAGAAGTACAAATAAATTGTCCCCTAGTTCGGCTTTTACGGTGTTATCTTCTTCTGAATCTTTCTTTTGTTTCTCACCATAATAATGATTAATTTCTCTAGCTAATTCGCCAACTTCTTCTGTTAAGCGTGCTAAGTTGGCTAAAGGAGAAAAGTATCCCGCTTTAAATTGACTGATGTATGCATCGACTTCTTTTTGCATCTCTTTCATAGATTTAGTCATTGTCATTCTCCTTTAATAATTATGTCTTATATAGTATATATCAAAATTTCTGAACATGCATTCGTCGTGCAATGACAAATAAAAAACAAGGTACAACTTGTGCACCTTGTTAAAGAATATGGCTATACGAATATCTCAAAATTGTAGCATTAAATGCTATATTTACTTGTTAATCACTAGAACGCGCAATAAGGATAAGTCTTACAAGTTCAGCAACAGCTGTTGCAGTAGCTGCCACATATGTCATCGCAGCGGCTGATAAAACTTTTTTAGCATGTTTATATTCTTTTTCATTTACAATATTTAAGCTTTGTATTTGTTTCATAGCACGTGAGCTGGCATCAAACTCTACTGGTAAAGTAACGATTGAAAACAATACGGCTAGTGACATTAATCCTGCACCAACCCATAACGCTGTTGAGCCAAAAGCACTACCAAGTGTTGTTAATACAATACCTAATAAGACAAGCATATAACTTAGTGAACTACCAATATTTGCAAAAGGTACTAACGCTGTTCTAAAGCGTAAGAATGCATAACCTTGTGCATGTTGAATTGCATGCCCAACTTCGTGCGCAGCAATTGCTGTGCCAGCTACAGATGGACGATCAAAGTTAGCTGGAGATAAACAAACGACTTTCTTTTTTGGATCGTAGTGATCTGTTAAAAAGCCTTCTCCTCGTACTACTTCGACATCATAAATACCGTTAGCATGCAGGATTTCTTCAGCGACTTCACGTCCTGTTTTACCACTTGTAGATCTGACTTGTGAATATTTTTCATAATTTGACTTTACGTTGTGTTGTGCCCACATAGGAATCGCCATAATGATGACAATATAAATTATATAAGACATTAAAGACATTAAACTCACTCTCCCTTTGATAATATTTTACTGAGAACACGCACATTAAGCAAATAATTTAAACTTTAATATGGAACCAAATATATAATATAACAGAATACTCATGAAACTTAAACATACTGTAAATACAGCAATTGGAACAAGGTGCATAGCGATAAAGTCATATATAGGATACTGCTCAAATAGATAGTCTATCGCATCGTTAATGAATAGCCATAATGAACCAACTGCTATTGCAAAAGACGAACGTTGTAGTCGTGGATAAATATAACATGCTTCCATAGCCATTATGGCGTGAGATAATAGCAGGAGTAGACCATTTATTGTTATATCATGATTTTCAATAAACATTAAAATGTTCATGCTGACAGCCCAAATACCATATTTAAACAATGTTAAAAAAGCTAGAGTACCAACAATACCACAACGTTTATTGTTCAAGAAGCAATATAATGTTAAACATAAAAATAACGAAGCGGTTGGACTATCAGGTACAAATGGTAAAAAATACCATGTTGTTGAAGATAATTGTTCAGCATACCAGTAATAGCCATATAACGTACCTAAAACATTGCAAAACAAAAGCAATAAAAGAAACGGTTTATAATATAAGGATAGTTCCCAAATTTCACGAATGCGCATAATTTAATCCTCTAGATTGTTATTAGTCATGTGTTGAGCTTTAATCGTATTTAGAACATGTGTTAATTGCGTAAAACGTTCTGTGTCATGCATCAATAAACTTAAATCAATATTTTCATACAGCTGACTTAAAAATTGATGTTGTAACGTACTATTTGAAGATAAGGTATGAATATAAGGTAAATAGGATTGGTATCGCTCAGATTGTACTATTTGTGCTAAAATAAGCTGTTCTAATTTCGCATCCGGTCCGACGTGAAGTGGAAAATGTATTAAGATATCAAATGGTGTAGATTGTGAAATAATGACATTAAAAATCTCATTAGAATTAATAAGGTGGTTATGATGATATTTATACTGAATTGCTTCATCATCAGCACCAACAAGTGAAAGCTCAAGTGTTGGGTGAGATGGAATCTTTTCTACAACAAAATGAATTTGGCTAAGCATTTTATCAGATGCTTTAATATAGTTAAGTAACCAAACACTTATACGTGATTTAAAATGATAATGAAACAAAGCATATTCTATATAGCTTTGTTTCATTTGTGTAAGTGAATCCATCTGCACTATATTACCCCCTCTTATCAATTTTCAAGTCTAGCGGTTTCTTCGTGCCAAATTTCATTGCTAGGATCTAATTCTAACAGTTGATTTAAAATTTGTTGCGCATGATTTTTGTCACCAATTTCTAATAAATAGTAATAATAATCACTTAAAAATGCACTCTGCGTCTTAAGGGTTGGATAGGCTAATTCAAAGAAATGCTGAGCCTCTTTATCGCGTTCTTCTTGGCCAAAAGCAAAAGCAAGGTGCCATGTAAATACGGGATCTAAATCTTCTTCGTCTACATATTTCAAGAGGTTAATCAACGCTTCATAATCTTCTTCAGAACGGAATAAATCAGCTAATAATAGTAATGGCTCGTGATAAGCATTATCCACTTCTAGAGCTTGTTTGAGTAATGCGACACCTTCATTAGCGTCTCCATGTTCTATTTCAATACTACCAGTTGAAACCATTAACTCTTTATAAAATTGACTTAATCGTAGACCTTCTTTACCAATTTCTATTGCATCAGCATAATTCTTTTCATGTTCATATAACTGTTGAAGGTAATAATAACCTTGTAAAAAGTCTGGATCTTTGGTTAACAAAGTAGTCATGATTTTAATGGCTTCTAATGACAAATCATTTTTCTCATACGCAATTGCTTTTTTAAAATAATCATCGGATGTCATTTCTTCATCGCTGATTTCATCAAATAAACGGATGGCATCGGAATAATTACCACTTTGTAAACTACAATCAGCCATACGCGCAAATAAATTAATACCATTAATTTCATATTCACCAGTGTCTAACACTGTTTGGTACTCATGTGTCGCGCGCAGATACTGACCGTCATAATACAATATTTCTGCCAAAGCAAAGTGTATAATTGGATCGTTGGGTTCGAGATCTCGAGCTTCTATTAATTTATCAATAGCGACCTCTAACATATTTATTTGTTGATAAAGGTCGGCTTCAAGCATTAATTTCTCTGTTGAGGTTTCAACGTGGCTTAAATATTCGAGCGCTTCATCTGTTTGATTTTCAGCCATTAGTCCCTCAATAAAATAAATCAGCAATTCACTTTCATCGGGATATTTATGATAAAGTGTTCTAAAAACTTCTAATCCTTGAGGCATGAGGCCAAAATTATACAATGTTTCGCCTAAGATAAACAAAGCATCATCATTTGGAGATGTTAATGCATCGTTTACACGAGAATCTATATTGTCTATTTTTTGTAGATTGATATCGTCTATCAATTTGTAGATATCTTCCATTTGTTATTCTCCCTCATTTTCTAACTGCTTTAATTTTGATAAGAAACCTGGAAAAGAAACATTTACAGCATCGAACTGTTTAATTTCAAGTGGTTCTGATGAAAGTAATGATCCAATGGCTAACATCATACCAATACGATGATCGGATAAGCTATCAACTACTGCAGCTCTCGTCAATGATGATGGATGGATGATTAGGCCGTCCGCAGTGGGTTGAATATCAAATCCTAATAAGCCTAGCATATCTGCAGTTGTATCAATACGGTTTGTTTCTTTCACTTTTAATTCTGTAGCATCTTTAATAATGCTTGTACCTGTTGCTTGTGTACATAGTAACGCGATAATTGGTAATTCATCAATCGATTTAGGCACAAGCTCACCATCAATATGAATTGGTTTTAAATTTGGTGTATATTGAACATGAATTGATGCAGTAGGTTCAGCCTCTTGTGTTTGATTTAAAAGTTCAATGTGCGCACCCATTTTTAGTGCGATATCTATAATACCTGATCGTGTTGGATTAATGCCAACGTTATGAATTGTAATATCACTGCCAGGTGTAATTAAAGCTGCCACAATAAAGAAAGCAGCTGATGAAATATCGCCAGGTACAGTGAAATCACGTGCTTTAATATGTTGAATAGCATTCTTTGGTACTGTAATAGATTTACCATCAATCGTAATTGGAATATTAAAATGTTTAAACATTGTTTCAGTATGATTTCTACTTAATTCTTTCTCTATAACTGTCGTGCTATCATTGGCAAATAAACTTGCAAGCAGTATCGCACTTTTAACTTGTGCACTTGCAACCTCCATCTCGTATCGAATACCATGAATATTTCCTGGTTGAATAATGAGTGGCGTGTAATTATTATCAACACTTGAAATATTAGCTTGCATTAATTGCAGGGGTTTAAGTATACGATCCATAGGTCTTTTTCCAATTGAAATATCACCTGATAAAACGCTTTGAATCCCAACGCCACTTAGTAATCCTGCTAATAATCTTGTTGTTGTACCTGAATTACCAGTATATAGTACTTGATGAGGTGTCTTAAAGTTCCTATAACCAGGAGAATCGATATAAACATTATCATCTTTAATGGTAATATCTACACCAAGTAACTTGAAGATATTTAATGTTCTCAAACAATCTTCACCTAAAAGCGGTTGATAAATAGCTGTTTTTCCAGATGCTAATGAAGCTAACATAATAGCGCGATGTGTCATAGATTTATCACCAGGAACCGTTATTTCACCTTTGAGTGGACCTGTAATATGAATGGTTTGTGTCATGCTATATCACCTACTTATAATATGATAATAAATCTTTAAATGCCTTATGAAGTATGTCTTTTTCTACGTGCTGAACAACCGGTTGTCCAATAGATTTAAGTAATACCATTTGAATACCCTTACCATTATTTTTCTTATCACCTAACATGAGATTATATAGTTGATCAAACTGCATTGTTGAAATAAATTGCGTTGGGTATTGTAATTTCTCTGCATAGTCTACAAAGTGTTTAATATTAAAGTTTGATCTTAATATTTCATTAGCAACTATAAATTGATAAATGATACCGAACATAATCGCGTGACCATGAGGGATTTTATATTGATATTCTATTGCGTGACCAAAAGTATGACCCAAGTTTAAAAATTTTCGTTTGCCTTGCTCTTTTTCATCCTCAGTGATAATTTCAAGTTTAGTTTGAATGCCTTTAAAAATAAAATGCTCAATATCTTTTAAAGATTGTAATTTTGATTGGTTTGGAAAGGCGTTTTCTATAGATTGAAAGTCATACGGATTGGATAATAATGCATGTTTATATACTTCGGTATAACCACTTAATACTTCTTCATATGGCAATGTTTGAAGAAAATCCAAGTCATAGACGACAGCATTAGGACGATGAAATGCTCCAATTAAATTCTTACCATGTTGAGAATTAATGCCTACTTTACCACCAACGCTTGAATCATGAGCCAAGATGGTTGTTGGCACTTGAATAAAATGGACACCTCTTAATAAGGTTGCTGCCAAAAATCCTGTAAAATCTCCTGTAGCACCACCACCAATCGCAACTAAACATGTTTCACGCGTTGGTTGATAACTAAGTATTTGTTCAATGACTTGATGATAATGGTCAAATGATTTGGTACGTTCTCCTGCTGGAATGGTAATTTTGATTGCATGTTGCGCAGTTACATAATCATTAATTTTGGCTTTGAAGTTAAAATCTACATATTCATCAACTATAACGAAAATTTTATCATAGTCATCTGTGACGCTTGATAGATATTGAAATGCACCGTGTTCTACAATAATGGGATAATTATTTGTGTCATAAGTTGTTGTTAATTCCATTGAATACACCTTCTATTTATTGATTAAACTTGTCTAAAATTCAATATTTAATTGACGACGTTCTTCGATTTGTGACACAAGTTGCTCCATGTGGTTAGATTGAAATTCTTCAAGTATTGCTTTCGCTATTTCAAAGGCAACGACATGTTCACAAACTACACTTGCGGCAGGTACAGCACAACTGTCGGAACGTTCAATGGTTGCTTTAAAGTCCTCTTTCGTATTAATATCTACTGAATTTAAAGGTTTATATAATGTTGGAATAGGTTTCATCACACCATTAATAATTAGTGGCATACCGTTTGTCATTCCACCTTCAAAGCCACCTAGATGATTTGTAGCTCTATAATATCCTTTATTTTTATCGTAATGAATTTCATCTTGAATCGCACTTCCAGGTTTTTCAGCAGCTTTAAATCCTTCACCGAAACTCACACCTTTAAAGGCATTAATACTAACAACACCTTGAGCAATACGACCATCTAATTTTCTATCGTATTGTACATAACTGCCAACACCAACTGGCATATGTTCAACCATCACTTGAACAACACCGCCAATTGAGTCCCCTTCTCGTTTAGCTTCGTCTATTTTATCGCGCATTGCTTGAGCAATCTTGTCATCAACCACACGTACATCATTTTTATCAATATTTGATTTGAAAGTGTTTGGATCGTATAAAGCTTTGTCTTTAATACCACCAATCTCTACAACACGACTGTACATATTTATACCAAGCTGTGCCAATAATAGTTTACATACTGCACCTACAGCTACGCGTGCAGCTGTTTCTCTTGCAGAAGAACGCTCTAAGACATTTCTCAAATCTCTATGATTATATTTCATACCACCAATTAAATCGGCATGACCTGGTCTCGGTTTAGTAATGGTTCGCTTCATTTCTTGTTGTTCTTTTGCTGTGATTGGTTCTACACCCATGATATTGCGCCAATGAGTGAAATCATCATTTGTTACGACAATAGTAATTGGACTTCCCAATGTATAGCCATTTCTAACGCCAGAAACAATTTGTACGGCATCTTTTTCTATTTGCATTCTACGTCCTCTTCCATAACCGCCTTGACGTTTAAACATTTCCTTATTAATATCTTCTGCGTTGATCGCTAAATTTGCAGGAACACCTTCAATAATAACAGTAAGTTGTGGACCATGTGATTCACCGGATGTTAAATATCTCATGATGATTAGCTCCTTCCCATATGTTAATAATTCTCATATGTTCTTATGTTACCATATATGGAAAAGTAAAATAATAAAAATTAAGGGAGTAACTATTTTAGATCAAGCTATTAGGAATAGATATGACTATAGAACAATCTTCTTTAATTAACTGTCTGGGACATAAAGTTCTTAGACAAGTAAAAAAGGAAAATTTCTATTGAAATAGTATTGAAATTGCCTTTTCTAAGTATGTTGATATAAAATTACATATCAATGAGACGTATTGAATAAAAAAGAAGCATTCAGATGAATTGAATTGAATTCATCTGAATGCTATTTTTCTAGGAATTATGCCCTAGATTGCTAGAGATATAGATGTCATACCTCTTAAGATTGGATAAAATGAACTTATGAAATTATTCGTATAACCACTTATCCCTAGGTGCTGAATAGTTACTGATTTCATTTTCATCAAACCATAAATGAATTTCTCTTTCAGCCGAAGCTAATGAATCAGAACCATGAATAACATTTCTCCCAACAGTTAAACCTAAATCACCTCTAATTGAACCTGGTGCTGCTTCTGCTGGATTAGTTTGACCAATAATATGACGAGACACATTAACGGCATTCTCTCCTTCAACTACCATTGCAAATACAGGAGCTGAAGTGATAAATGAAATCAATCCATCGTAAAAAGGTTTACCTTTATGTTCGGCATAATGTGCTTCGGCTAATGAAGTTGATACAGTCATCAGCTTTGCGCCTACAAGCTTTAAACCTTTATTTTCAATTCTAGAAATAATATTTCCTATTAAATTACGCTGTACAGCATCTGGTTTTAGCATTAAAAATGTTCGTTCCACTGTGTATCCCCCTGTTTTCATGTTCCAAAAATGATTATCCTTTACACTATTTTTATGTATATGTGTGTGTAGCATGTAAGAAACCTGCTACTAACTTAATAGTAACAGGTGTTTAAAGCGCTTTCAAGATATTAATTTGTGCTTATATTTCTCGGGAACCCATTTTTTTAATTAATTTTCGGAATAAATTTTGAGCATGTGGCTCGTTTAAACTATCTATAAGTTTTAATGCTTTATCTAAATAATGATCACTTACTTCTTTAGCTTCATGAATACTCTCAGAATTTCGTATATCTTGGATACATATTTCGAAATGCTCTTTAGGGCTTTCAGATGTTAAATCTGTTATTTTTTTCTTGAATTGACTGTTACGTCGCATTTCAAGTAATACAGGTAATGTAATATGTCCGTTCATTAGATCACTGCCAACGGGTTTTCCTAATTTATTTTCAGAACTTGTGAAATCAAGAATATCATCTATAATTTGGAAACTCATACCTATGTAATGACCAATCATTTTTAATTTATAAACGGTTTGTTGAGAGGCATTAGATGTTAAAGCACCTACCTCTGTAGCCAATTGAATCAATAGTGCAGTTTTACGATTAATACGTCTTAAATAATTAGATATTGTTTGGTTACTGTTGAATTGATCTTGGAATTGAAATAGTTCTCCACGACAAACATCCACTATAGATGTAGAAATAATGGTATGAATTCGCGGGTGATTAACTTCTGATAATTGTTCTAAGCCTAGCGCTAATAAAAAATTGCCAGTTAAAATAGCGGTAGTTTGGTCCCACTTTTTAGAAATTGTTAATCGACCTCTGCGTTTATCACTTTTGTCAATTACATCGTCATGCACAAGTGTTGCCATATGGATGAGTTCTAATGCTACAGCTACTTTATATGTATCTTCTGACTGTTTTGATTTACCAAATTGACTACTCAGTATGACAAATGCTGGTCTCACTCTTTTGCCTCCAGATGACAATAAATGAAGAGATGCTTCTTCAAGCACAGTATCATTACTTTTGATTATTTGTTCAAGAAGATTATTTACTTTTTTAATTTCATTATTTATGTTTAACTTTGCCACGTTAATCACCTTTGGTAGAACTTTTTTCTTTATAGCCAAGGTGCATTGCAGCAACGCCACCTGTAAAGCTACGTACTTTAATGTTACTAAAACCAGCTTGACTAAATAGTCGTTTTAACTTTTCTTTATCTGGAAAATTAAATGTTGATTGTTGTAGCCATTCGTATTCTTCTTTAGATTTTGCAAAGAGTTTGCCAAAAATAGGCATAACGAATCTAAAATATAATTTGTAAACTTGTTTGAAAACAGGCATTGTAGGTTGACTAGTTTCTAGGCACACAACCATACCGCCTGGTTTTAGTACGCGATGCATTTCTTTCAGAGCGCCTAAATAATCTGGTACATTACGTAAACCAAAACCTATTGTTACATAGTCAAAAGAGTCATCTTCAAAAGGCAAATGCATAGCATCACCATGAACAAGATGAACATTATCCATAGCGGAAGTTTTTTCTTTTCCAACTTTTAACATATTTTCACTAAAATCAAGTCCAGTAACCTCACCGTTAGGGCCGACTGCTTTGCTTAATGCAATTGTCCAATCTGCCGTTCCACAGCATACGTCCAATGCAACGCTGTCTTTTTTAACACGCATTTCTTTCATTACATGTTTACGCCAAACTTTATGTTGTTCAAAGCTAATAATATTGTTTAAGCGATCATATTTTTGCGAAATATTTTGAAAAACGGTATGTACTTGTTCTTTTTTTGCATTATTGTCAGCCATTATGATTTACCTCTACTTTTTTTCTATAAAACTTTGATTAATTTTTTGAATATCAATTTTTGCTTTTTCTTTGCTATACATTTTTAAATATGATGGATAATATGTTTCAATATCTTCAAAAAGATACTTATAGATATTTGCTATGTCAATTTCTTCACTAAAATAAGATATCGTGATTTGGGGAAATATCGCTTCTATCTTTATGATAGCATCTGTGACTTCTTCTTCGGAAAGTGTTTGCTGATGCAAAGAAGACTTGATTTCATTTACTGTTATAATTGCCTTACTCATTGATAATTGAAAAGCTGGTTCATTTAAATCAGCTAACAATGTATAAAAATGGGCACTTAGTAAGTCACCAATAAGTATAGAATGTTTTGATAAGTTATTATCTGTTATACCATCTAGATGTCTCATTGATGTATCAATTGTGAGGCATGCAAGTTTCGCTTGTTCAGGGATATCGTATTTATCTAATAAACTACCAAGCTTTTGGTTAATATGGATTGGCTCATAGTCTGATATACCCTTTAACCTAACATCAATTTGTTTATTTAGTTTACTTATAGTCGTTTCCATTTTCACACCTCACGATATTATCAATATACATCTTAACATTATCTGCTTGAAAATTAAATAAAGATAGAACTTCTATCTGATGTCAAAGTTAAAACGCATGAGCATGTTGTTAATAAATATTAAAATTTTCTTATTTTGATCAACCTGTGATATTTGAATACAGTAGAGACGGAGTACAATTAGATTTTAAAGTTTAATTGTAACGAAACTTATGTTATTTATGCATTTTTAACTATAAATAAAAAAGCCCTTTTAAAAGGGCTTTAATAAGTAAACTATTTAACAGCATCTTTTAATGCTTTACCAGCTTTAAATGCTGGTACTTTACTTGCAGGTATTTCGATTTCTTTGCCAGTTTGAGGGTTACGTCCTTTACGTGCAGCACGTTCACGTACCTCAAAGTTTCCGAAACCAATTAATTGAACTTTTTCACCTTTAGATAAAGAAGTTTGGATTGATTCGAAAACAGCATCTACAGCTGAACCAGCTTGTTTTTTAGTTAAGTCAGCTTGTTCTGCAACTGCATTAATTAAATCTGTTTTGTTCATATCAGATTCACCTCCTGATAAATGATAATGATAACTTAATACCATTATGGTATGACTTTAACACAATGAGACTAATAACCGCAATGATTTATGTGCGATAAACCTTGAAATAGAGCGATTTATTGATAAGTTTTTAAGTTAATATGCATTTATAGTGTAAAAATACACATTATTCCGATTTTTTATCTCTTCCCATTAATTTTTTTACGCCATCTTTAACAGGTTCGTTTTCAAATAATACTTCATATAAAGCATTGGTAATAGGCATATCAACGTGGAGCGATTTAGCTAAATGGTAAACAGATTCTGTAGTGTATATACCTTCTACAACCATATTCATTTCATTTAATGCTTCGTCCATCGTTTTACCTTGACCTAATTTGTATCCTAGAGTAAAGTTACGAGAATGTGTTGATGTACATGTTACGATTAAATCACCTATTCCACCCAACCCTAAAAACGTCATAGGATCAGCACCTAACTTTTCCCCTAAACGACTAATTTCTGCTAAACCGCGAGTCATTAATGCTGCTTTAGCATTATCGCCAAAGTTAAGTCCTGCTACAATTCCACTTGCTACTGCAATAATATTTTTTAATGCGCCACCTAATTCAACACCAATTAAATCGTTGTTTGTATAAACGCGTAAATAATCATTCATAAATAAGTCTTGAATGAGTTGACTAACTGCTTCATCTTTTGAAGATGCCGCTACTGTAGTTGGTTGTTTAATCACGACTTCTTCTGCATGACTTGGCCCTGATAAGACACCTATACCTGCATTATGTTCTGGAGCAATTGTATCTTCCAACATTTCTGATACACGTTTGAATGTGCCATTTTCAATTCCTTTTGCGACATGAATAAATGTTTTTTTAGAAGATAAGTGCTGATCAATTTCACCTGCTACTTCTCGCATCGCTTTTGTTGGTAAAGCCATCAGAAAAACGTCTGAAAATTGTATAGCTTGATTAATATCAGTTGTAGCTTTAATGCTATCACAAAGTTTAGCTTCTTTAAGATATTGTGGATTCATATGATGTTCATTTAGATTATTTACATTTTGTTCATTTTTCCCCCACATTAATACATCATGGCCGTTTTCAGCTAGTACATTTGCTAATGCGGTTCCAAAACTTCCCATACCAAAAATAGATATCTTTGTCATAATGATCCTCACTTTCTTTAATTTCGTTTTCTTGGAATAATATGAATCGGCGTGCCTTCAAAACCAAAAGCATCACGAATTTGGTTTTCTAAATAGCGTTTATAAGAAAAATGCATCAATTCAACATCGTTAACAAATATAACGAAGGTTGGTGGTTCAATTGCTACTTGAGTAGCATAGAAAACATTTAAACGGCGACCTTTATCTGTAGGTGTTGGATTCATTGAAATCGCATCTGTAACTACTTCATTTAGTGTAGAGCTTTGAACACGTTTTTTATGATTTTCGCTTGCTTCATTGATATAAGGGAACAGTGTACGTAATCTTTGTCGCTCTTTGGCTGAAACAAATGCAATTTGTGCATAATCTAAAAATTGAAAGTTTTTACGAATATCATCTGTAAATTTTTTCATTGTTTTACTATCTTTTTCGACAGTGTCCCATTTATTGACAACAATTACGACCGCTTTTCCTTCTTCATGTGCATAACCTGCAACGCGTTTGTCTTGCTCGATAATACCTTCTTCAGCATCAATAACAATAAGAACGACATTAGACCGTTCAATTGCTTTTAATGCACGTAAAACTGAATATTTTTCGGTAGACTCGTAAACCTTCCCTTTTTTGCGCATACCTGCTGTATCTATTAAGACATAATCTTGGTTATCATAAGTATACTCAGTATCGATTGCATCTCGAGTTGTACCCGCTACATTAGAAACAATAACGCGTTCTTCTCCAAGAATGGCATTCACTAAACTTGATTTTCCAACATTTGGACGTCCGATAATTGAAAGTCTAATTGTATCTTCATCATATGGATCCTCAGTTTCTTTATTGAAGTGCTTAACAACTTCGTCGAGTAAATCACCTAAGCCTAAGCCGTGGGAACCAGAAATTGGATAAGGTTCGCCAAAACCTAAAGCGTAAAAGTCATAAATATCAGTTTTCATTTCTGGATTATCGACTTTATTTACTGCAAGAACAACTGGTTTTTTAGATTTATATAAAATTTGAGCAACCATTTCATCACTTTGAGTTAAACCTTCACGTACATTAACCATAAAAATGATAACATCAGCTTCGTCAATTGCAATTTCCGCTTGTGCTCTGATTTGAGTTTGAAATGGCGCATCTCCGATTTCTATACCACCTGTATCAATGATATTGAATTCATGAGTTAACCATTCGCCTGAAGAATAGATACGGTCACGTGTGACACCAGGAGTATCTTCTACTATAGATACACGTTCACCGACTACTCTGTTAAAAATTGTAGACTTGCCTACATTTGGCTTACCTACAATTGCTACTACAGGTTTAGTCATTTGTTAATTCCTCTCTTTCTTAAATCTCTATAATTTTATCATATGCGTACTTTAAATCAAATAAACATTAATTTCTAGAGCTATAGCATCACATCATTTTTAAAATAATAATAGCCCAATTAAAGTAGATACCTTAACTGGACTAAATAAAAACGGATTATAAAAATAACGAATTAGAATTTTAAATCTTTAAATTTGTCTCCGAACATATCTCCTAATGTTGGATTGTCATCATCGCTATCATTATCTATATAAGATTGTGTTGTTGCCTCATCACTTTCAATGACATCTTCATTAGGTAAAGTTGCTTTAATTGAAAGTGAAATACGTTCATTATCTTCGTCAACACCAAGAATTTTGACATTGACTTGTTGGCCAGGTTCAAGTTTTTCACTTGGAGAACCGATGTGTTTATGGTCTATTTCTGAAATATGGACTAATCCTTGAACACCTGGTGCTACTTCAACAAAGGCACCAAAAGCAGCTAATCTTACAACTGTACCTTCGATAACATCACCTTCATGGAATTGGCCTTTAATGCGTTCGAAAGGTGTTGGAAGTGTGTCTTTGATAGACAGAGAAATACGTTCTGAATCTTTCTCTACAGATTTGACTTTCACTTCTACTTCTTGTCCTACACTAACAACGTCTTCAGGAGAATCTACATGTTCATGTGAAAGTTCTGATACATGTACAAGTCCATCTACACCACCAATATCAATAAAGGCACCAAAGTTTGTTAAACGTGCTACTTTACCTTTAATAACGTCTCCAGCATTAAGAGAATCAAGTAAAGATGCTTTTTTAACTTCATTTTCTGCTTGTTCTACAGCTTTACGGCTTAAAATGACTCTATTTTTTTCCGGTTCTAATTCTTCGACTTTAATTTTAATAGTTTGACCGTCAAACACAGAGAAGTCTTCGATAAAATCTGTTGAAATAAGTGAAGCGGGCACAAAGCCTCGTTGACCTACGTCTACCACTAAACCGCCTTTAACTACTTCAGTAACTTTTGCTTCAATTACTTCATCGTTATTAAGTTTCTCTTGTAAGTATTCATAGGATTTTTCAGTTTCAAGTTGTCTTTTAGATAGAATGTAAGCACCTGATTCATTTTCTTCATCAACTTCAATTTTAGTGACATATGCTTCGATGCTGTCACCTACGCTAACTACTTCATTTGGATTATCAATATGATGTGTAGAAAGTTGACTTATTGGAATGATACCATTGTATTTACCACCATTAATGTGAACTACAACTTGTTTATCTTCAACTTGTTGAACTTCACCGGTGATTTTGTCACCTTCTTTTATATCATTGATCATTGATTCGTTGAATTCTTCAGTCATCTTGTTTGCCTCCTTATACACTACATAATTATAACATCTTATAATATGACAGAATTGTCAAGAAATTCCTTCTCATGCGAATCATGAAACATAAACTTGTCAGAGCTTCTTGAAAAAAGTAATGAAAAAGATTATTGAATATTCAAGAATTTAAAAAGTAATTTTTAGGTCTTTAATTGATATATACACGTAATATATACAACTTTATTATATGCCTTAATGTACTTTTGATAAAAGAAAAGCAACTATGATTTTAAACGTTAATCATAGTTGCTAGTAACATTATTTAATTTTGTCTACCAAATTTAAAATTTCATCTGTAACTTCTTCGATTGATTTTCCTGTTGTATCTAATGTAATGGCATCTGTAGCTTTTTTTAGTGGTGAAATTTCTCGGTTCATGTCATATTGATCACGTTCAGCAATATCAATCTTTAATTGTTCGATATTAGATTCAATGCCGCGTTGTTCATTATCTTTTTGACGACGTTCAGCACGCTCTTCAACGGAAGCTATCATATACACTTTAAGTTCTGCATCAGGTAGAACTACGGTACCAATGTCTCTACCATCCATAACAATCCCTTTTTGATGTGCAAGTTTTTGTTGGATTTTAACTGCGAATTTTCGAATTGGTGCCTTTGATGCGACATATGACACGTGACTCGTGACTTCGTTATCACGCAAAAAATCTGTAACATCTTCGTCATCAAGAAGGATGCGTTGGCCTTTTTCAGGATCATATGTAAGCTGCAAGGTTGTATGTTGGATTAAATCTTCGAAGTCTTCCGTTTTATTTAGTTTTAAATATTTATATGTTAATGCCCGATACATCGCACCAGTATCCACATATATCATTTTTAATTGAGTTGCAACACGCTTTGCAATCGTGCTTTTTCCTGCTGCTGCTGGTCCATCCAACGCAATATTAATTGAAGCCATTATTAAATTACCTACCTTGTTGTTTTATTTATAATATTTTATCATAAATATGTAAATGATAACTAGGAGGACACATATGAAAAAGTTACTTGTCATTCATACAGGCGGAACGATTAGTATGTCACAAAATCACTTAAATAAAGTGATAACTAACAAGAATAATCCAATTTCTCAACATGAATCATTGATACAGCAATATGCTGACATCCAAGAGGTACATCCTTTTAATGTGCCCTCCCCACAAATAACTATTGAACATATTATTCAGTTAAAAGATATTATTGAATCTGCAAATATCAATAATGAATATGATGGATTCGTTATAACTCATGGTACAGATACTTTAGAAGAAACAGCTTTTTTACTGGATTTAATTATTAGCATTGAGGCTCCAATTGTCATTACGGGTGCAATGCGTTCCTCAAATGAAATTGGTTCGGATGGCTTATATAATTTTATAAGTGCCATTAGGGTTGCAACGTCTAAAGAGGCGCAGAATAAAGGTGTAATGGTTGTGTTTAATGATGAAATTCATACTGCACGTAACGTAACAAAAACGCACACGTCTAATATCAATACTTTTCAAAGTCCTAATCATGGCCCATTAGGTGTCTTAACAAAAGATAATGTTCAGTTCCATCACCGTCCATATCAGCAGACTGTATACTCAAAAGTGAATGCCGACCTTGTAGTACCTTTGATTAAAGCGTATTTAGGAATAAGTAGTGATATTTTTAACTTTTATGCTCAGCAACAAGTTGATGGCATTGTTATAGAAGCGTTAGGACAAGGAAATTTACCAACAACATGTTTAGCTGGATTAGAACGTTGTATACAACAGCAAATCCCTGTAATAATTGTTTCTCGTTCATTCAATGGTATTGTAAGTCCGACTTATGCTTATGAAGGCGGTGGTTATGATTTAGAATCGAGAGGTTGCATTTTTTCAAATGGATTGAATGGGCCTAAAGCGAGATTAAAATTATTAGTTGGCTTGAGTAATCAATTAACACTTAAACAATTGAATAGTTATTTCAATTTTTAATGTTTAATAATAAATAAGGTTGATAAGTCTAGTTAGAATACTTTATGTAGTTAATTATTTTAAACAATGAATAATTAGAATTAAATATGGAAACTTAATTATTTTATATGGGTAGTAGATCCGGGATATTATTATGTTTTAGGCTATCAACTAAATACTGGCAGTAGTTGACTGGATTGAAAATACGCTGATACCAACCTTTTTCAATTCTAGTCAACCTTTGCCGGGGCGGGACTACGAATTCATAATGAACGCTGTCCTGTTCCCTCCTGCGCTAGTATTAACATTAACTAAAAACTATCTTTAAATCTTGGGAATAATGTGAGTGCATTATTTCTTTTAACATCTTCAATCTTTTGAGGGTTAAAATTAGCATCATTTTCTATAGTGTTAATCATTAATTTGTCAATTTTTTCAGGTGCATAGTGGGCGTCACTACCAAATAGAATATGATCATCTGTTGTTGTCTCATCTAATGCTTTGAATGTTGCTAACTGTGTTGATAACGCAGTATCGTAATAAAAATCACTTATATAGTCTTCAGGTGATTTAGAAAGGGTTACATATTTACTATTATCCATTGTTTGTTCAATAAGTTCGTAACATTGATTAATTCGCCATGTTAGATATGGAAGTGTGCCACCTGCATGAGCTAAAATAATTTTAATATTAGGATATCGGTCCATCGTTCCACTCAAAATCAGATTAGCAGCTGCTCGTGTAGTATTAAATGTAAACTCAGCCATAAAGTCGACTGGCATGTATTTTGGTCGGGGTACATAATCTGGCGGTGTACTTGGATGAATAAAGAGAACTGCTTGTCTGTCATTTAAAACTTTCATTAAATCCTCAAATTCAGGATCTCCTAAAAATGATTCACTATAGTTTGACAACAATGCCACACCATCTAATTTCAGCGTATCTAAAGCATAAATTGCCTCTTCTATAGCGCCTTCAACGTCAGGAAGTGGTAAAGTAGCGAATGCTCCAAAACGATTTGGATAATCATTGATGAGTTTTGCTTGAAGTTCGTTAATATTTCTTGCTACGTCTTTCCTTTTTTCTAGATCTAATGGTTCAAGAGCAGGATCAGAAATAGAAGTAATACCCGCCTCGATACCTAACCGATCCATCATCTCAATGCTATCTTGGGGTTCCCATTTTTTTATTTTAAGTCCACCAGCTTTATCGATGCCACTATCATTTAATGCTTTTAAATAAATTTCGGGAATAATATGATGATGAATGTCTATATATCCACTACGTTTAACCATAAATAAACGCCTCCAATTTTTAAACTTCTATACAACTCGACTATTTATAGACAACTTGTATAGAAACCATGTTACGCTTAGTATGAATAATTTCAATGAACAAAAATTATTAAATTGTATATTAAACTACAAAATATTCATTAGTGTAAATAAAATATAAGATTATAGATAAAAATATGAGTTATGACTAATAAACGTCAAAAATTTAACTTAAACTATTGAAAGAAAAAATATAAATTAAATTGGGGTTTCAAAAGGAAAAAATATAGGTCTAGTCTTCTCTAAAATAAAAAAAGCTATGAAGAAATCAATGAGTATAAAATTTCTTCATAGCTTTTTTATTATGTTGTATTTATAAATGGTTAAGTCTCTAAAGGTGTTTGCTTTTTAGTTAAAATGCTTTGTGTAATGACGCCACCATGGTATTTTCCGTTTTCAATAAAAATCGAATTATTGTCATTTCCAGCAGTGATGACCCCTGCAATATAACAGTTTTCTACATTTGTTTCATAAGTTTCTTTATTATGGACTGGTGCAGTGCCATATTCGTTTGTATTAATTTCAATTCCGATTGACTCTAAAAAGTCATAATCAGGATGATATCCAATCATAGCAAAAACATAGTCATTTGGTATTTCGATAAGCTTACCATCTTTTTTATATGTAACGGTAGTTTCGCTAATCTTTTCTACTGTTGCATTAAATTCCATCTTTATTTTCTCATGATTAACCAATGATTCGAAGTTTGGCAAAATCCACGGTTTAATAGCGGCTGAATAACGGTCTCCTCTATATAATACGGTAACATTAGCACCTGCTTTTTCTAATTCCAGTGCAGCATCAACAGCAGAATTTTTACCGCCAATGACCACAACATTTTGATCAAAATATGGATGTGCTTCTTTAAAATAGTAAAAAACTTTAGCTAAATTTGCACCTTCAGCTTCTAATTGATTATGCTGACCATAGTATCCTGTAGCGACAGTTAAGAATTTACATTGATATACATCTTTAGTAGTCGTTATAGTAAATTTATTGTCAATTTTTTTAACCGTTAAAACTTCTTCAAAGGCGTGTACATTTAATTGATGGTGTTTGACTACTTCACGGTAGTATACGAGTGCTTGATTACGATGCGGTTTACTTTCTTCAACAATAAATGGAATATCACCTATACTTAGTTTGTCACTTGAAGAAAAGAATGTTTGATGTGTAGGATATTTGTATATTGAATCAACAACATTACCTTTTTCAATGACTAAGGTTTCAATACCTTTCTTTTTTTGTTCTATAGCTGCACTTAAACCACATGGGCCTCCTCCAATAATAATACTTTCATAACTTTGCATTTTTATGGCCTCCTTTAATCCCTTAATTATTATAGCAGTTGGTTTCTTATTTCTAAATAAAATTGTTTGATGTATTTAAAAGAGATTTAGCAATGAATATGATTAAAAAAGAGCGGGACTATGAATTCATAATGAATTCTGTCCCGCCCCGGTAAGGTTGACTAGGGTTGGAAAGAGCTTATTATAAGCGTATTTTCAATCCAGTCAATTACTGTCAATATATATTTTTATATGGTTATATTTTTGAAGGTACCTTTTTTAGACGTATCGTTTTGGTTATTTATTTGTCTTATCTTGGTATAACTAAATGTTGTCCATTAGAAATGTTATTACTTGTTAAGCCGTTTGCGGCTTTTATTTTATTAACATTTTCTGGAGAACCATTACCATAATATTGAATGGCGATACGATAAAGATTTTGGTTACCAACAACGGTATGCGTTTGTTGGCCTTGTGCGCTATTTGACTGTGACGCTCCGTTTTGTTGTTGTTGCGCATTTTGATTGTTAGCTTGATTATTTACACCGTTTGAATTATTAGCTGATGCGTTATCAGAGTTTGCTTCAGAATTGTTGTCATCATTTGATGCATTGTTACTACTATTATCATCTTTTTTATCTTTACTATCTGATTTTTCTTTGTTGCTTTTATCATTGTTACTAGCTTTATCTTTCTTATCTTGTTGTGCTACTTTTTGATTGTCATCTGCTTGATTATCACCGTGATCTTTATTCAAATACATACCTAAAAAGATAGCTAGCGCGGCAAGCACAAGCAATAAAGCTAATAATGGCAACAATAAGCCTTTAATTCCACGTTTGTTCGATTCCTTATCATCATGATGCTCCGGTCTGTTCGTATTGTTGTAATGATTGTTTTGACTTGCTGCTCCAGCTGCACCTGCTGTACCACTACCTGCAGCCTTTTTCTTATCATTTTGGGTTGATCTCTGTTTATTTTCTTGTTGGGTAGAATCATCATTGTTATTTTTATTGTTATGATTTGCTGCTGCACCTATTCCAGCGGCTCCAGCAGCTCCAACGCCTGCAGCTGTTGTTTTGTCTAATTTAGACGACTTTTTTTCTGGATTATTTTGCGCTTGATCATCATCTGCTATTGCTTGCTTAGATTCATTTTGAGTACTTTGATTGTTTTGTTTGTTGCTTTGTTGTTCGCCAGTATTTCGAGTATCGTGTCTATTGCTTACTGATTCCTTATTATCATGACTTGCTGCGCCAACACTTGCACTGGCCGCACTTTTACGGTTCTGAGAATTCGCATTTTTGTGTTCTGTTGGCTTTGCTTCTTGTTGCGGTTTAGTTGAATCATGTGATGGTTGTCTTTCATCTTCCGTTTGATGGTTTTGATTGTCTTTTTCATTATAGTTATGAACTTGTTTATCTTGATTGCTTTTGGTGTTCCGCTGACGTTTACGTTGACGACGTTGTGCATTTCGGGGTGGAAATTGTTGGTTGTTGTCTAAATTTTCTTGTACTTGCTCCTTTTCATTTGTTGTGTGTTCTTCTGTGTGGTGTTCTGATTTATCTTCGTGCTGATTCGTGTCAATTGATTGACGGTTTTTTTCAAAATCATCTTTAAAATTATTAGACACACTCATCATCCTTTCTCTACTGCGAATTAATTATTGTTAGTTATAGTTTACCCAAGAAAATTTATAATATGTACTTATAAATACAATTTATTACAATAATTATAGCGTTACTAAATATTTATAGCAAAGGAAGTACTTAGCTAAGAAATAAATTTTTAAGTTTATCTTCATAAGACATTTGACGTTTGACCTTTTTTCGATTATAAATTTTAAGCGGTTTTATATCAGTATCATGGTCACAACATATAGATGGAATATCAGGGACTTCTCCAAAAAATTCTAATAAGTATTTTCGACGACATTGATCAAGTTGGCTATAACTAAGCATACGATTAAGTGCGAGTTGTTTTCTTTCTTGTGCTATTTGGAAAATCTGTTTAAGTTGTGCATAAGTGAAATGAGAATGTAAGATTTCTAATATATCTTGCTTCAATGGCTCAATGTTTGCACCAAGTTCGTAGCAGTCAATATCATAAGGTAAAATCATATCTGCAAAAAGGATGGTTTCTAATAAATAGCGATCATCCGGTTGAAATAGGCTAATTGCTTGGCTCGGTTGCTGATCACGCCCGGCTCTTCCTATTTCTTGTAGATAACTAGACGGACTGGTAGATAGATGAAAATGAATAACCGTGCGAATATCCTTTTTATTGACTCCCATACCAAATGCACTAGTTGCTACAATGACTGGTATATCATTATTGATAAATTGTTGTTGGACGGTTTGTCGTTCTTGATAAGATAAATCACCATGGTATATCCCTGTTAAATACCCATGTTTATATATAGTCTTGGCTAATTCAACACACATTTTTTTAGACGAAACATAAATAATTGTTGGACCAGATTGTTCTATATAGTGCATTAACCAATTCATTTTTTCTTGATCATTTCTAAAGTTAATGTGCTGAAAACTAATATTAGGTCTATTCATATGTGTTTTGATAACATGAAATGACACATTTAACAGCTGATTTAAATCCTGTTCCAAATGTGGCGGAGCAGTAGCAGTTAGCGCAAGGATGGTAGCATTTTTATAATAGTTGGTTATTTTACTAATAAGCGCATAATGCGGTCTGAAGTCATATCCCCATTCAGAGATACAATGTGCTTCATCTAGTACAATAAGACCAAAATCGATAGTTGAAATTAGTTTGAAGTTTTGAGGTTGTAATATAAATTCAGGACTTAAAAATATAAAGCGACTCTTCGCTAAGCGTTTCATATTCCAGTTTTTTTCATTATCATCCATACCTGAATGAATGTATGCAACAGACTGTTCTCCACTCATTTTTAATTGTGCAACCTGATCGTCCATCAAAGAAATAAGCGGGGAAATAATTAAAGTTGATTGCTGTAATTCATAAGTAGCCATTTGATAACATAGACTTTTACCGCTACCAGTCGGTAAAATGCCCAATGTATGATTTGAATCTAATACACTTTTAATAATTTCCTTTTGTCCTGCTTTAAAGTTATCAAAACCAAACCAGGATTTTAATTTATCCTCTAGCAATAAGCTCACCTCTTTCAATTCCAACAATCATTAGTTTTATTTCAAAATAAGACAAGTTTGGGAAGGCCTGTTTATATGCTTTTAATCGCTCTCCACGATGTTTGTTATAAAATTCATTAAATTGATGGAAACCGTCTTCAGATATGAAATCAAAATAATGAGTGATATAACCTTTAATAAATAACTCTAGTATATGATCTTCGATTGTATTCAGTTTGACGTGTTGTTTTTGAGCAATTTGCGTCATTGAAAAACGTTGTTTTAATTGTTGTTGGGTTATGTGTGTTTTATGTAATAATGACGGTTTAATGATACATTGACTAAGTATTGGATAACGATATTCTATTTCTAGTTCATACATTAGTGTTACAAGTTCATTCATTTCTAGGTTAAATAAATGCTGTTCAGGTATACTTTCAATCAAACTGATTTGTTGGCGGGTATACATTGGTTCTTCATAGCCTTGTAAATAATAATGTAGACAACAATAATTGTTATTATTTGTATATAGAGCTTTAAATAATTGATTTAGCTCAGTGATAAATGCGCTATCCTTATCTTCTTTTTTTATATAGTAGTAGATTTGTTTAACTTTTCTTTGGATAAGGCCATGCTGTGAAATAGGTATAAATGAATAGACATTTGTTGCGTGTTTGACAACGTTTGAATAAGTAATTGAATACAATTGAAAGTATGTACTAAACTATCATACGTATATCTTGGATGAACTTTTATCGTCATGCCATTGTTAACATTTTGTGCCATAAATCGCTCGAAAGACGGATATTTTAAATTGGGTAAACTGTGATATAATGATAAAAGTTGTTGACTGCAGGCGTCAAAAAAGGTTTGATGTGTTTTTTTGCCTGTTAATAAATTAAAAATGCTTTTATTTGTTTTATAAGTGAATGAATGTTGTTTAGAATAAAGTATAATATCTTTCAATCTCGACCCTCGCTCTTATGAAACTGATAAATTAATAAAAAGTTTTTTCGATGTATACATGAGTATTTGTTATACTAGTGTAGCATGTTTATCAAAGGAGGCGAATGAAAATGGCTAAATATACAATCGTTGATATGGATACGTGTATTGCATGTGGTGCATGTGGTGCGGCCGCTCCAGATATTTATGATTATGACGATGAAGGTATTGCTTTCGTAATCCTTGATGATAACCAAGGTACTGCCGAAGTGCCAGAAGAGTTATATGAAGATATGGAAGATGCCTTAGAAGGTTGTCCAACTGATTCCATCAAAATAGAAGAAGAACCTTTTGATGGTGATGCTTTAAAATTCGAATAGCACATAGCTATTTTATATATAGTAGATTAGTAGTTAAAGCAAAAAATTAATTATAATAATTGCAGGCAATATTTCTCAAATGGGAACATTGCCTGCTTTGTATTTACAAGCGTATTTTTAAAAGTTTCATTTACCTGTTAATTATTTAAGTACGCTTTTAATTCTGCGATATAAAAGTATAAATATGATTGAGATGATTGCCCCTTTGATAATATTAAACGGTATGATACCAGAGACGATAATGATTTTTATATTTTTTACAATATCTGCTAAGTTGAAAATCATGCCATATAGTGGTAACAATACGAAATAATTTAAAATACTAAGTACAATGGTCATAACTAATGTAGCCATGACTAATGCAGTTATCATTGCTTTATTAGCAACATGTCCTCTTTTATTAACATAATATGCTGTAAGTAAGAAACTTATACCGGCTAAGAAATTAGCCACAGGACCTACTGGGTCTCCCATATTAAAGAAAAAATTAAGCAAATTTTTAATAAATGCTACTATAATACCTGCTATAGGACCCATTGAAAAAGTTGCTAACAATGTAGGGACATCACTGAAATCTAATGTTAAGTATGGCGGAAAAAAAGGTAGTGGAAACTTTAAAAAAGTCAAAACAAAGCCAATGGCACTTAACATGCTGATGGTTATTAGACGTTTATTTTGTTGCATATGTAGTTTTCTCCTTCCATTCATCTTGCAAAGAATTGGAGGAAAATTGTTCGCAACAAATAAACCTCCATCTTCTCCCATCCAGACTATACTGTCGGCTCTAGATTCGCACTAGATCAGCCGCTTGTTGAACACAAGCAGGTCGCAGGCTTTATTTACTGCCGGTTGGGAATTACACCCTACCCCGAAGATGAATTTTAAAATATTTTACGTCATTAATCATACGACAACACTAGCCGCAAAGCAATAAAGTTGCCCGGTAAGAGATGATGATTGAGAGCGGGACAGAATTCATTATGATTTCGTAGTTCCGTATCGGAAAGGTTGACTAGGATGGAAAAAGCTTGGTATAAGGATATTTTCAATTCAGTCAACTACTGCCAATATATCGTGCATAGTTAATCTCAATATGTTTTAACTGATATTAACTATATATAAGGTCAGGTCGGCTCATAAACGTCTCTGCTTAAATAGCCTTCGTCCTTATTTTTATATTAAGTCAAAGTCCAGCACAGAAAAAACTGACTAAACCAGTTTTTTCTAACAAAGCAAGCTGAAGTAGTCTCCTAAGCATGCGAGTCGATCATACAAAGTATTGAATATAAAAAAGCACAAAGACGATTTTTAATTTTAAATCATCTTTGTGCTATTATTTGCGGGTTTATGTCCCTGTCTGAATTCAGTGATATTATCTTTGATAAATTTTATAAATAAGCCTGAAGATTAAGGCTTCGGTAACTTGATTGTAAATGTTGTTCCCTCTCCAACGACACTTGATACAGTGATCGTACCTCCATGTTCTTCTATAATCATTTTACAAATGAATAATCCTAAGCCGGTTCCTTGTTTGCCACGTGTTCTGGATGCTTCAACCTTGTAAAAGCGATCAAAAACAAGATTTAAATGTTCAGGAGCAATACCACTGCCTGTATCATTTATGTGAAGCACATTGTACTTATCAGTATCTTCGCTAGTAATAGAAATTGTATCACCAGGTTGAGTATATCTTGTAGCATTATCAATAAGATTTGTGAGCACTTGATCGATTCGATCAGAATCGTAGTACCACAATGCGTCATTAGTTTCTGGAGTTAAGTACATATTTAATGATAAATCACTAGCTTGTTGTCTATACTTTGTTTGTATTTTGTTTAATAATGGTGCAATAGGTTGTATCTCTTTATTAACAGATAACCCTTCAGCATCCATTCTTGCAACATTGAGTAATTCATTAACTAAACGATTGAGCCTATTTGTTTCATCTAAGACAATTGATAATGACTCTTTAATTTCTTCTGGTTCTGTAACGATACCGTCAACAATTGATTCTGTATATCCTTGTAATAATGAAATAGGTGTACGCAATTCATGAGAAACATTAGCAATGAAATCTTTTTTCATTTGATCTAAGTTATGCTCATTAGTCATATCACGAATAATAACGACAATTCCACTGCGACCATCTTCTTGAATCTGAGGAATGTAACTCATAATGAAGACATAATAGCGTGTGTCAAAATCGTATTCTCGAAATTCTGTGCCTTTACTTGTAAAAGTATCTTCGATTTGGTCTTCAATTCGTTCATACATAGATTGATCAATAGTTGGTAAAATTTCATCTGCCATTTTATTTGATAATATAATGTCGCGATGATCATTGATACCTACAACACCTTCAGCCATTGAATTAATTAAACTATCACGAATATTTTTTGAGGTTGATAGTGCTTGAACATTTTCCTGAATTTCGAAACTCATGTCGTTTAATGCGCGAGATAGTTCACCAATTTCATCTTTAGTTGTTACAGATGAAATTTGAGAATAATCCCCTTTAGAAACACTTTTAGCCTGATTTCTAAGCTTTCTAAGTGGTTTAGTAATTCTATTAGATAGGAAAAAGGCGAAGACAGTTGAAATACCTAGGAAAATAATTGCAGTTATCAGAATAATAATCGTAATAGCGTTATTGGTATCTTCTATGGATTTTAAATCCTGATAAATAAAGACGCCACTATAATGACTGTGACTTCCCTTTTGAGCTTTCATAGGATAACCCAGTAAGATATAAGAACGAGAATGGTCATTATGTTTTAATGTTACATTTTGAGTTGCAGATTGACCTTTATTAAACACTGGAGAAAAGTGTTCGTTTTGATTAATCTCAGCCAACATTTGATTATTTAATTGTGACTCTTTAGCATTATGATGTGTTGACTTGTCTTTCATAATAATAACGCCACCAGAACCACTAATCAGTTTTTGGCTATGTTCAATAGCTAACTTTTTATTTTTAGATGTTTCAACAACATGACTGATTCTTTTGGCATCATCACGAATTGATTTTTCTGTTTGCTCAGTATAATAGTATTGAATAAAAGTTATTAATGCAGCACTTAATAAAATTAAAACTGTCGTTACTATAAAGATAATAGTTAACCACAGTTTTATTACAACACTATTTAGTCGGCTCATCGCTAGCTCTAACTTCAAATTTGTAGCCAACACCCCATACTGTTTGAATCATTTGTGCTGCATCTTCTGAAACACGATTAAGTTTTTCTCTTAAGCGTTTAACATGGGTATCAACAGTTCTTAAGTCACCATAAAATTCATAATGCCAAACTTCTTTAAGTAATTGTTCTCTATCAAATACTTTGTTTGGTGTTTTAGCTAAATATATTAGTAGTTCATATTCTTTGGGTGTTAAGTTAACTTGTTGATTATCAGCTAATACACGATGCGCATCATTATCAATAAGTAAATGATTAAATTCTATGATATCTCTCGCATGAGGCTCGCTTTGTTCGGCACTTGTTGATTGTGTACGTCTTAATAGCGCTTTCACTCTTAAGACCACTTCACGTGGAGAGAATGGTTTAACAATATAATCATCAGCACCTGATTCGAATCCTTCAACTCGGTTAGTTTCTTCGCCTTTAGCAGTAAGCATAATGATAGGTGTATCTTTATGCTCCCGTAGTTTTGATGCGACCTCGATTCCATCCATTTCAGGAAGCATTAAGTCTAAAAGTATGCATGCATAATTGTGGTCCATGGCTAATTCATAGGCTTCTTTGCCGTCACTAGCCTCATGAATGTTAAAAGATTCTCTCTCTAAGTATAATTTGAGTAATCTTCTAATTCTGTCTTCATCATCTACGATAAGTATTTCCTTACTCATTAATTCATATACCTCCTACACATGCTATTTTCTTGTTTATTATAGCATATGGTAATTGTTAAATCTCTAATTTCAAATTTGATTGTGAAAAAATTAGCATGATTTTATAACCATAAAATTAACTTCAGCAAACTACATGTAACCGCTTACTAATTGCCGTTTTCTGCTTGATGACGTAATACTTTTACTTCATGAGGTGTTAATACGCGTCCTTCTCCAGCGTTAAGACCTTTTAAATTTAGTGAACCGAATTGTATACGTGTTAATTTATTAACGCTATGGCCAAAATGCTCAAACATACGACGTACTTGTCGATTTCGTCCTTCACTAATGGTAATCTCAACTAACGTTGTATTTTTGTCTTTATCTTGGCGTTTAATTTTAACAGTAGCGGGTTGAGTTAAACCATCTTCAAGTTCTATTCCTGCTTCAAGTGCTTTTACTTCTTCGCGCATAAGGTAACCTTTGAGTTTGGCAACATATGTTTTTGGTATATGGTACCGTGGATGGGTCATAAGATTAGTGAACTCACCATCATTTGTTAGTAGTAATACTCCGGATGTATCGTAATCTAAACGACCAACAGGATATATTCTAGTATCTAAGTCTTTAAAATAGTCAGTCACAACTGTTCTTCCACGGTCATCTGATACACTAGTAATGACTTGCGCTGGTTTATGAAACAGAATATATATTTTATCTTCTTGTTCCATTTTGATTCCTTCTACTTCAACTTGATCTGATGGTTTTACTTTTGTGCCAAGTTCAGTGACAACTTCTCCATTCACTTTGACTTTACCTTCAGTAATCAATGTTTCAGCTTTTCTTCTAGACGTATAACCACTATTAGCAATTCTTTTTTGCAATCGCTCTAGTTCTTTGCTCATAATCATTCTCCCTTTTGATTAACTAATTGACTAAAGAAATCTTCCATTTCTTCATCATCTTCTTCGGTAGTTGGTAAATCTTCTATTGTTTCTAATCCAAATACATTTAAAAATAATTCAGTTGTATACAAGTGATGGCTTCTTGAATGTTCAACATCTTTAGCTTCAATCATACCACGAGCAACTAATGTTCTAACAGCACCATCTGAATTAATACCTCGTATTAATTCAATATCACTACGTGTAATAGGTTGATTATAAGCAACGATTGATAACGTTTCCATTGCAGCTTGTGATAATTTCATATTTGACTTTTGTTGAACGAGTTTTTCAATATAATTAGCAGCATCTTTTTTTGTAGTTAATACATAAGTTTGACCGTAGTGATGAATTTCTAGTCCTTGAGATGAATAATTATCGATTAATTCAATCAATTGTGGTTTAGTAATGTCCAGTATCTCTAGTAATTGTTTTGTGTCAATACCTTCATCGCCAGCTGTATATAATAATGCCTCTAAGATTGCTTGTTTATCCAACTTGATAATTCACTCCCCTTACAATATCAATATCATCAAAATTTTGCTTTTGACTTATGTTTATTATGCCAGCCTTAGACATTTCTAAAATAGCAAGAAAATGCGTAACGACTTGTTCAATTGGTTCATGAAAAGTAAATAAGCTGAAAAAATTAAACGCTGTTTGTGTACGTAATCTTGTCGTTACAATTTCTGTTGCTTCTTCAATAGTGAATGTTTCTTTACTGATTTCTACAGTTTTTGGTGTGTGATACTCAACGCGATTTTTCACTCTTTGATAAGCAACAATCAGTTCTGTCAAATCAATGGTGTTTGATTTATCCCAACTTTCATTAGTTTCTAAATGAGATAAATCTGTCGGATGTTTTGTAAAGTAGAGATCTCGTTCTGCTTTCATACTATCAAGTATTTCTGTATATTCTTTATAGTTTTGATATTCAATTAGTCTACCTACTAAATCTTCACGTGGATCTTCTTCAAATTCTACATGATCATCTGATTGAGGTAGAAGTAATTTACTTTTAATCATTAAGAGTTCAGAAGCCATAACGAGATATTCACTAGCAATATTAATTTCTAGACGCTTCATCGTATGTACATATTGCATATATTGCTCAGTTAATGTTTTCATTGGAATGTCATAAACATCTATTTCATATTTCTGAATTAAATGGAGCAATAAATCGAGTGGACCGCTAAAAGCGTCTAATTTTACTTCATACATTTTTATCTACCTCATATTGCATCTATTGTGCATATTTATCAAAAATATTATAGCATGAATAGTAGATATATTTAAAATGAAGGATGTATTTATTTGGAAAAAGCACTTATTGAATTTTTTTATCAATTTCACAGACATCAACATTACTTTTTATGTCATGATATTTTAGAAGATGCATGGAAAGAGCAACCATCATATTCAAAGCAAGATGCTATTGTGAGTTTAATTTTATTTACAACAGCTTCATATCACCATAGACGACATAATTATAAAGGTGCTTTAAAAAGTTATAAAAAAGCACTAGTTACGATATGCAATGCGGTAGAAACACATCAATTACCATTAAACATTGAAGCATACCAACAGCTAATAGAAGAGAAAATTTATCAGGTTACAAAGCAGCATGAGTTTATTCCTATCTATTTGCCTATGACGTCTGAAGCAGAATTAATCGTCAAACGTTTTCATTCAGATTATTTCTTTGAACCAGAAACGTTAACCGATGACTATATTATTCATCACCATAAATTAAGAGATCGCTCTGCTGTAAACCAAGCTAGAATATTAGCTAAAAAGAAAAAGAGTCATAATAAAGATTTTAGTGACTGACATTAATCTTTATTATGCCCTTGGATGATATTGATTATATATTTGCCTGATTTGTGCTTTAGAAACATGAGTATATAATTGCGTAGTTGATATGTCTGAATGTCCAAGCATTTCTTGAACTGCTCTTAAATCAGCACCGTTTTCTAATAAATGTGTTGCAAATGAATGTCTTAAAGTATGTGGCGTTAATGTTTTCGTAATATTTGATTTTATGCCATATTGTTTAATCATTTTCCAAATACCTTGTCGAGATAATGGTTTACCATGCATATTTAAAAACAATACATTCGTAACCGTGCTTTTAAGCAATTGTGGTCGAATCTCTTTCATATAAGTCTTTAAATAATCTATGACAGTATCACCTAATGGAATAATGCGTTCTTTATCACCTTTACCAAACACACGTACAAAGCCCATTATGACATTAATGTTTTCTATTTCAATATGCACGAGTTCGGAAACACGCATACCAGTTGCATACATTAATTCAAGAATTGTGCGATCTCTATAGCCATTTTTTTTAGATAAATCTGGCGCTTCTAATAAACGTACAACTTCATCTATTTCAAGAACATCAGGTAATTTTTTCTCGTATTTCGGTGTTTCAAGTAATACAGTTGGATCTTTTGCGGCATACTTTTCTCGTAATGCAAATTGATGAAAACTTCTAATAGTTGAAATAAAACGAGCTAACGATTTAGCCGAACTTCCTTGATCAATTAAGTAACCTAAACACTCTTGTATCGTTTGACGGTCTATAAAGTCGATATGTTCAATATGTCGTGTTTCAAGATAAAGTTTATATTTATCTAAATCTCTACGATAGGCACCAATCGTATTTGGACTTAATCCCTTTTCAATTTGAATAAATTTTAAATATTCTTCTATGATTGTATTCATGTCATAACCTCTTTAAAACGGGATGTAACAAAGTGTCTTTAAGAGGATTTGTTATCTCCTTTACCTTTAGCTTGACATTCAGCACATATGCCATGAAATGTTAAGCGATGATCTAAAATTTTAAAATTAAATTCAGTTTCCACACGTTCTTCGACTTGTGGTAATAAATCTTCTTCAATTTCATCAACACGACCACACTCCATACAAACTAAATGATGATGAAAATGTTTAGCACCTTCTTTTCTTAAATCGAAGCGGGCAACGCCGTCACCAAAATTAATCTTGTCTACTACTTTTAATTCTGCTAATAATTCTAACGTACGATAGACAGTGGCTAACCCAATTTCTGGAGCACGATCCTTTACCTTCAAATATACATCTTCTGCACTTAAATGGTCCTTTTCATTTTCAATTAAAACGCTCACTGTTGCTTCACGTTGAGGTGTTAATTTATATGAAGATTGTTGTAATTGTTGCTTCACGCGATTTAAACGGTCTTCCACGGAAGCTTCACCCCTCTACTAAAAATTATAATCATTTTAATCTATACTGATAAAATTCTCATTTATAAAGTACCAATATTATCAATAAAACGCAAGTAAGACTGCTTATTATTTAGAATTATTATAATGTAGCAGTAAATATTGTAGTGCGATGATTGTTTTTGCATCGGTGATTTCATTAGTTGCTAATCGTTGGCTTATCTCTGTTAAAGGTATTTTATGTAATTCGACAAATTCATCATCGTCTAAATGCATCTTGCCAGGTGATAATTTGTCAGTAAAGTAGATAGATAATTTTTCATTTGAAAAGCCAGGAGAACCATACATATCCGTTATATGCACAAGATGTTCAGCAACATACCCTGTCTCTTCAGACAATTCTCTTTTAGCTGCACTTTCAAGTTGCTCTCCTTGTTCTAATTTACCAGCTGGAATTTCTAGTAAAGGTTGCTCAATTGGCTTGCGATATTGTTTAACTAATAAAACTTCATTCTCAGGGGTCACCGCACATACTGCTACGGCACCATTATGATAAATAAGTTCACGTTTGGCTCTTTTGCCATTCGGTAATTCCACTTCATGAAGTTCCAGGTCTATGATTTTCCCATTATAAATAACTGTTCTATCAATGGTCGTTTCTGTAAAGTCCATTATTTATTCACTCCTCTTTCATTTAGATGGATATATTGATAAGATAAATGCGTTAATTAAAGTGTATCGAAAGGAGCTAGGACATGCAAAAAAATATTTTAAAGAGTGGCATAGAAATTTCTGAATTAGGTTTAGGTTGCATGAGTTTAGGAACAAATTTTAAAACTGCTCAATCTATTATTGATTGTGCTATCGAGCATGGTATTACTTACTTTGATACGGCTGATATGTATGACCGTGGAATGAATGAAGAACTTGTAGGGAAAGCACTTAAAAAATACCATAATCGTGGTGATATCATCGTTGGTACAAAAGTAGGTAACCGTCTATTAGATAATGGTCAGACAACTTGGGATCCTTCTAAGAAACATATTAAAGAGGGCGTGAAACAATCGCTGAAGCGTCTAAAAATGGAACATATTGATTTATATCAATTGCATGGTGGGACTATCGATGATCCTTTAGATGAAACGATTAGTGCCTTTGATGAATTGAAGCAAGAAGGTATCATACGTTCATACGGTATTTCATCCATTCGTCCAAATGTTATTGACTATTACTTGAAGCATAGTCAAATTGATACAATTATGTCGCAATTTAATCTGATAGATAATCGCCCAGAACGCTTATTAGAACAAATCCATGCAAAGCAAGTTAAGTTACTCGCTCGTGGCCCCGTATTTAAAGGATTATTAACTGCTAATAGTATTGATGTATTAGATAGTAAATTTCATGAAGGTATATTTGACTATACGCATCATGATTTAGGTGAAACAATTGCTTCTATTAAAGAAATTGATAATAATTTAAGTGCGTTATCATTTAACTATTTAGTGTCACATGATGCATTAGGATCTATTATTGTTGGTGCAAGTTCAGTGAAGCAACTTGAAGAAAATGTCCATAATTATTTAATTAAACTTAGTTTAGACAAAGTTAAAGCAGCGCGTCATCGTGTAAAAAATATAGAATATACGCAGCATTTAACTTAGGAAAACAGCTTGGACATCAAAAATAAAATATTAGCGCAAAGAGAGCGGAACAGAATTTATTATAAATTCGTAGTCCTGCCCTGATAAGGTTGACTAGGATTGAAAATATGTTTAAATCAAGCTTTTTTCAATCCTAGTCAACTGTTGCCAATATTAGTTCATAAAGCTAAGACATCATGATGTCCCAGACTTTTTGCGCTTCTTTTATATTCAACACTTTGTATTTTATTGGTTCGTCTTCATAGGGCGCTGTCTCATCCGCCCCACCCCAACTTGCTTTGCTTGGTGAAATGCTTTTTGCATTTCTCTTTGTTGTTGCCCCGGCACTGTTTTCTCATGAGTTTTGTCATAAATATTATGTATTTACATGTCATTTTACGGTGAAGTGCTTTTAAAAAAGTATGGCGCTTTTGTATCATTTAATATTCGTTAATAAACGCAATGAATGAGGTGCCTTATGAATAAGAATAATGACATGAAGCAACATATGTTATCAATAGAAATATCAGTTTTAATATCTTTAATGTTTAGCCTACAAATTATTTCATTACATTTTATTTTTAAATAATGGTGCAAAAATACGTTCAAATGTTCTTGGAGCAAGTTGATATATTTTGAGCATTTGATGCATCCATGTCGGTTGATTTATTTCTTGCTCTTTTCTAATTATGCCTTTAATAACTCGGTGTGCTAACTGTTCAGGTTCAATCATTAGACGACTATACTTTGTTGCATATGTCATCGTGGGGTCTGCTTTTTTATGAAATGGCGTTCGAATCGGACCAGCATTAACAACCATAATGTGTAATTCAGGTGATTCTATTCTTAATGCGTTTAACGAAGCGTTTAAAGCTGCTTTAGATGCACTGTAATGTGCGGCATGTGCTTGGGTAACAAAAGCAGCTTGGCTTGAAATAGCTACGATTGACGCCCCATTAACTAAATAAGGTGCTAAACCATAAAAGAGCAAATGAAATCCAAGTAAATTAACTGCATAAGTTTCTATCATTTCCTTATTTGAATGAGCGGCTATAGATTTAAAGTAACCTAAACCTGAGCTATAAATAATGCCATCAATAGTTTCTGACCATTGAGAAGTAAGTGCTATAATGTCATTTTGTTGTTCTAAATCACAACATATTGTTTGAATATGTCCTTTGTATTTATTTAACGACAATGATTGATACTTCTCTATGTCTCTTATGATTAAGGTCACTTTTGCGCCATGACTTAGCAATGCTTTTACAATTTCTAAGCCTAAGCCACTTGTTCCTCCAGTTACAACATAATGTTTACCTATCATTTTGTTCTCCTTTTAGTATCAATTTCGACCATATTTTATAGTTATGTTACTATGTATCTATCAAAAGGGGAAGGAATTGATATAATAATGAAACTTGTTTTTTATGGTGCAGGTAATATGGCTCAAGCTATTTTCACAGGTATTATTAATGCAAATAAGTTAGAATCAAATGACATTTATCTTACGAATAAATCTAATGAAGAGCGCCTTAAAACATTTTCAACTCGCTTAGGTGTTGAATATAGTTATGATGATGCAGCTTTATTAAAAGGTGCAGATTATGTTTTTTTAGGAACAAAACCACATGATTTTGAAACTGTTGCCAAACGCATTCGTCCATATATACAAGATAATAATCGCTTTATATCAATCATGGCAGGACTGCCTATTGATTATATTAAACAGCAACTTGAAGTTAATCAGCCAGTAGCGCGTATCATGCCTAATACAAATGCGCAAGTGGGTCATTCAGTCACAGGTATTAGCTTTTCAAATAATTTTGGACCAACTGCTAAGCAAGAAGTGATTGATTTGGTAAACGCCTTTGGTTCTGTAATAGAAGTTGACGAAAGTCATTTACATCAAGTGACAGCAATTACTGGAAGTGGTCCAGCTTTCCTTTACCATGTATTTGAACAATATGTCAAAGCCGGGACAAATCTTGGTTTAGAGAAGCGTCAAGTAGAAGAATCAATCCGTAATCTTATAATTGGTACGAGTAAGATGATTGAACGTTCAGATTTAAGTATGGAACAACTTAGAAAAAATATTACATCCAAGGGTGGTACTACGCAAGCAGGGTTAGATGCGCTTGCAGAGCATAATATATCGGGTATATTTGAAGACTGTTTAAATGCGGCTGTTAAAAGAAGTATAGAATTATCTAAAAATGATAACTAATACAATTAAAACATTAAATAGAGTAGCATAGAAATCTTTAAGTTAAACTGATTTTCTGTGCTACTCTATTTTATATATTATTTATTTTTATTCAATTTTGAAAGTGTCGAAATCGTTTACAAATATGAAATTAGGTACATTGTCTTGCTGCAAAAGATGATTATAAATGTGATGAATATCCTCTTTATTATAGCGATTACTCATATGAGTGATTAATGTTTGCTTAACATGTGCCTGATGAATAAGCTGAAATACATCATCTATATGACTATGATGATAGTTATTTGCTAATGCTTTATCCCCTTCTATGTATGTAGCTTCATGAATCATTAACTGAGCGCCCTGTGCTATGATTTTCTCGTTGGCACATGGCTTAGTATCTCCAAATATTGCTATGATTGGACCTGGTTTTGCTAATCCTTTAAAGTCTTGGGATTTATAAATAATATTATTAAATTCAAATGTATCGTTATCCTTAACTTCTTGGTATTTAGGACCTGGCTCAAGTCCGAGTGCTTTCAAAGCTTCGACATTAATTTTACCTGGTGTTGTAGGCGCTTCAACTCTGTAACCATAAGATACAATGCCATGGTTTAGAACCTTTGCAGTTACCTTAAACCCATTATGATGATAACTAAAGCCATCGTCGATTTCTATAAAAGTAATTGGATAATTCAAGTGAGATTCAGATAAGCTTAAAGTTGTTTCAACAAATGCCTTGATTCCATGAGGACCAACCAAAGTTAAAGGTTTACTTTCTCCTCCTTGAAATGAGCGACTTGTTAATAAACCTGGTAATCCAAAAATATGATCGCCGTGCATATGCGTTATAAAAATATGATCAACTTTACCGAGTTTAATGGAATGATGTAAAATTTGATGTTGTGTTCCTTCGCCTACATCAAATAGCCATATTGAATTAGAGTAAGGTTCCAAATTTAAAGCAATTGCTTGGGTATTTCTTTCTTTTGTAGGCAAGCCTGCGCTCGTACCAAAAAACGTTACTTCCATGCATATGCCTCCTTTACTTCAATATATTTTATCATAAGTAATGACAATTGTTATAATAAGAAATAAAGTATAATATAAGCAAAAAGATATGAATACCTGTCCCTTTTATTTTATAATAAGAAAATCATATCCCTAAAGAATTGAGGTTTTGATCTTGAGTACAAAAAACAAACATATTCCTTGTTTAATTACAATTTTTGGAGCAACTGGTGATTTAAGTCACAGAAAGCTTTTCCCATCTCTTTTCCATTTATTTCAACAGAATAATCTTGATGAACATATTGCTATCATCGGAATTGGTCGCCGAGATTTAACAAATGATGAATTTCGTCAACAAGTTGCATCTTCTATACAACACCATGTAGGCAATACAGACTTATTAGATGAATTTATGACGCATGTCTATTATCATCGTCATGATGTCAATGATGAGGCAAGTTATCAATCGTTGTTAACTTTTTCAAATGAATTAGATAAGCAATATCAATTACAAGGTAATCGCCTATTCTATTTAGCTATGGCACCTCAATTCTTTGGTATTATTTCAGATTTCTTAAAAACATCTGGTCTTACTAATACACATGGTTTCAAACGTCTAGTTATAGAAAAACCATTTGGCAGTGATTTGAAATCTGCAGAATCTTTAAACAAACAAATTAGAAGATCGTTCAAAGAAGAAGAAATATATAGAATTGATCATTATTTAGGTAAAGATATGGTGCAAAACATTGAAGTGTTAAGATTTGCCAACGCGATGTTTGAGCCTTTATGGAATAATAAATATATTTCAAATATTCAAGTAACATCATCAGAATTATTAGGTGTTGAAGATCGTGGAGGATACTATGAATCAAGTGGTGCATTAAAAGATATGGTGCAAAACCATATGCTTCAAATGGTGGCTTTACTTGCCATGGAAGCACCTATTAGTTTAAAAAGCGAAGATATACGTGCCGAAAAGGTAAAAGTATTAAAATCTTTACGTAAATTAGAGCCAGAAGAAGTTAAACAAAACTTTGTACGTGGCCAATATGGTGAAGGTTATATTGATAATAAGCCAGTTAAGGCTTATAGAGATGAGGATCGAGTAGCAAATGATTCTAACACGCCAACGTTTGTGTCAGGTAAATTAATGATAGATAACTTTAGATGGGCTGGTGTACCGTTTTATATCCGTACAGGCAAACGTATGAAGTCAAAAACAATTCAAGTTGTAGTTGAGTTTAAAGAAGTTCCAATGAATTTATATTATGAATCAGATAAGCTGTTAGATTCTAACTTATTAGTCATTAATATCCAACCAAATGAAGGTATTTCACTGCATTTAAACGCTAAAAAAAGCATCCAAGGTATCGAAACTGAACCAGTTCAACTATCTTATGCAATGAGTGCTCAAGATAAAATGAACACAGTTGATGCGTATGAAAACTTACTTTTTGATTGTCTAAAAGGAGATGCGACTAACTTCACGCATTGGGAAGAATTAAAATCAACATGGAAATTTGTCGATATCATTCAAGAAGAATGGACATTAAATGACCCTGTATTTCCTAATTATGAATCTGGAACTAATGGTCCGCTTGAAAGCGATTTATTATTAAGCCGAGATGGTAATCACTGGTGGGACGATATTCAATAAAAACATAAAGAGCAGCATATCGTTTTATGTATTCGAGTGCTGTTCTTTTATTTTTAAATTAATGTGACCGTAATTGGTGTATATTTAGTGAAATTATTGTAAAATATAATGTAATGATTGAAATTTATTGGAGTGAAAGTTTTGGACGTTATTAAGCAGCTACAACAGGCCATTGTTTATATTGAAGACCGCATTACCGAGCCGTTTAATTTGCAGGAATTAAGTGATTACGTTGGTCTTTCACCTTACCATCTCGACCAATCATTTAAAATGATTGTGGGTTTATCTCCATCAAATTATGCTCAAGCAAGAAAAATGACACTTGCAGCAGAAGATATGATACAAAATTCATCACGTCTTGTTGATGTTGCAAAAAAGTATCAATATGCTAATGCAAATGATTTTGCAAATGATTTTAGTCGTTTTCATGGTCTCTCACCTATTCAAGCATCTACTAAAAAAAATGAACTTAAAATTCAAAAAAGAGTATACATAAAATTATCTACAACAGAGCGTGAACCATTTCCCTATAGATTAGAAGAAACCAGTGATATTGCGCTGGTTGGGCATGCACGATATATTAATACAAACCAACTATCCAATCCATTTAATGTTCCAGACTTTTTAGAAGATTTATACCTTGATGGTAAGATTAAAGATTTATTAAAGTATAATAATATAAGCCCTTATGAATTATTTGTCATTAGTTGTCCTTTAGACAACGGGTTGGAAATATTTGTCGGCGTTCCAAGTGATCGATACCCGATGCATTTAGAACGTAGACGCTTACCTGGTCGTCATTATGCAAAGTTTAATCTGCACGGTGAGATAGATTATGCTGTAAATGAAGCATGGCATTTTATTGAAACGAGTTTGCAATTAACATTGCCTTATGAACGAGATAGCCTTTATGTCGAGATATATCCACATGAGATATCTTTTGAACAGCCAACTAAAATTCAACTTTGGTTACCAATACAACAAGAAACATATCATGTAGATTCAGAAGATGAAATAGAATAATGTGACAAACGACAAGTCTGGGACATAAAGTTCTTGGACAAATAAAAAAGCAATTTCTATTGAAAATAATATAGGAACTGGCTTTTTTAAGTATGTTGATGTGAAATTACGTATAAATGAGATGTATTTTTGCAAGACCCTTTGCGGTACAGAATTCATAATGAATTCGTAGTCCCGCCCCGGCAAGGTTGACTAGGATTGAAAAAGCTTGGTATTAGCGTATTTTCAATCCAGTCAACTACTGCCAATATAATAGTGGTCAAACTAAAGTTCTGCAACAAAACATTCATATGGTTGGACTCTTTCCAGAATTACTTCACTTGGATAATTGTGTAATTTAATCTTGGCATGCGTAATATCAAATGGTAAATTAAGTTTTGCTTCAGTTTTTGTTAAATTAGCTGCTACTACAACAGTTTTATCTCCAAGTGTGCGTGTGTATGCAAATATTTTAGAATTATCAGCATCTACTAAATCAAATTGACCATAAGTATAAATGTCATCAGATTTTTTTAATTTAATTAATTTTTTATAAAAATTCAATACAGAATGTTCATTACTTAATTGCGCTTTAACATTGATCGTTTTATAGTTAGGATTGACTGGAAACCATGGTTGCCCTTCTGTAAATCCACCATTCACACTATCATCCCATTGCATTGGTGTACGCGCGTTATCACGATTTTCCATTTTATACTTGTCTAGTAGTTTTTCAACGTCTCCACCTGACTTTTTCACAATTTGATATTCATTTTTTACAGCTATATCATTAAATGTCTCTATGCTTTCAAATGGATAGTTGGTCATACCTATTTCTTGTCCTTGATAGATAAATGGTGTACCTTGTTGTAAGAAATAAACTACAGCGTGGCTTGTCGCCGACTCATACCAATATTTTTCATCATCTCCCCATGTTGAAACTCTACGTGGTTGGTCATGATTTTCAATAAATAATGCATTCCACCCTATGCCTTCGAGACGTTTTTGCCAATGATTTAAGACATTTTTGTAGGCGTTGACATTAAATTTTTGATCTCCTGTTGACCATAATCCGAGATGTTCAAATTGAAAAATCATATTAAATTTTCCTTCGTCCTCGCCTACCCATTCTTCTGCATTATCTGGATTAACACCATTTGCTTCACCCACTGTCATAATATCATAATGACTCAAAGATTTATCTTTCATTTCCTGAAGCCACGCTTGTATACCTGGTTGATTCATATCAACATCAAAGGCAGGTGCATAGGATTTACCAATTGGAACTGGTAAATCCCCTGCTTCAAATGTTTTCTTAATATGAGTAATTGCATCAACTCGAAATCCATCAATTCCTTTATCAAACCACCAATTCATCATGTCGAATATGGCTGTTCTTACTTCAGGATTATGCCAATTTAAATCGGGTTGTTTTTTACTAAATAGATGGAAATAATATTGTTGTGTTTGAGTATCATATTCCCAAGTAGATCCATTAAAGATACTTTCCCAGTTATTTGGCTCTGAACCGTCTTCTTTAGGATCTCGCCATATATACCAATCGCGTTTGGGGTTATTCTTGCTTGATTTTGATTCTATAAACCATGGATGCTCATCAGAAGTATGATTAACGACTAAGTCTAAAATCAATTTCATATCACGTGCATGAATTTCATTTAACAGTTGATCAAAGTCAGACATTGTACCAAATTCATCCATGATTGCTTGATAATCACTTATATCATACCCATTATCATCATTAGGTGATTGATACATTGGACTTAACCAAATGACATCAATGCCTAAATCTTTTAAGTAATCTAACTTAGCAATGAGACCGGGTAAATCCCCGATACCATCATTATTACTGTCATTAAAGCTTCTAGGATACACTTGATATGCGACTGCTTCTTTCCACCAATTTCTTTTAATTGACATAGTACCTACTCCTTTATATTTATTTGAGTTGATTGACGTTGAATGATTGATGTTGGTATATAGATGTTTTGATTTTCTACATTAGATACTTGTTGTTGTGCTAATAGATTAATGATTTGTGTTGCAGCAGTTTGTCCTAAACATTCTGTATTTATATTGATACACGTTTGTGGGGGTGAAGCACTTTCGGTTATAAATGAATAATTAAATGTTGCAGTGCCTATATCTTTTGGAATAAACACATGATTATCATATAACACGCTTAAAAGATGTAGATTAAGCATTGCATCTGAAGTGATAATAGCATGAGGTAATTGCTGTAAGCATAATAAGTATTTGACAAATTGTTGTAAATCTAGGCGCTGATTTGATATGTTGTGCACTTTGGGATATAAACTCGCATCGATCATTGCTTGTTGATAGCCAATTGTTCGATCTGCGGAAACTGCATAATTACCTTTTTCGGACAAAAATAGAATATCTTGATAGCCTTGTAGGATTAACCAATCAGTTAGTTTATATGCTGCTTCAATATTATCATTATCAATATGGATGACATCATTTTTATTATAATTTTTACCAATAACAACAAACGGTATACCTAGATTAACTAATAATTGAAAGATAGGATTATTTTCTTTGGAATAAAGTAATATAAATCCATCCACCTTTTTGCTATCTATAAAATATTGAACCTCTTTTAACAAATCTTCTTCATTATTTGAAACTGTTGTATTGGTAGCATAATTAAATTGATTACATGTGTTACTTATGCCAGTAATCACATCATTATAGAATGGATTTTGGCGCAATAGATTTGTTTCACTTTTGAAGATAAGACCGATTGTGTTTGTTTTTTTAGTTATAAGTGTACGTGCAGCTTGATTAGGGAAGTAATTTAATTCATCCATCGCTGTTTGTACCTTTTGGATAGTGGCTAAACTAATTTTCTTGTTACCTTTAATGACTCTTGAAACAGTTGATGGTGAGACATTTGCATACCTTGCCACGTCTTTAATTGTTACCGTAAAATCACCTCTTTTATAGTAAACGCTTTCAATAGGAATTCTATAACATTTAATAGGTAAAAGTAAAATAATTATGCAAACGTTTGCACAGAATGATAAGAAGGGAGCGGGACTACGAATTCATAATGAATTCTGTCCCGCTCCGGCAAGGTTGACTAGGAATGACAAAAGCTTAGTATAAGCTTATTTTCAATACAGTCAATAGTTCATAGCCAATAACATACTAATATCTCAGACTCTTAAATATTATTCTTCAACCCATTGTGTATGGAATACGCCTTCTTTGTCTTTACGTTCATAAGTATGAGCGCCAAAGTAATCGCGTTGAGCTTGGATTAAGTTAGCAGGTAAGTTCTCTGAACGATAACTATCATAGTAATTAATACTAGCTGAGAAACCAGGTGTAGGCACGCCATTACGAACACCTGTAGCTACGACATCTCTTAATGCATCTTGATATTCAGTTACAATACCTTTAAAGTAAGGGTCTAATAATAAGTTTTGTAATTCTGAATTATTATCATATGCATCTTTAATTTTTTGCAAGAATTGTGCACGGATGATACAACCTTCGCGCCAAATCATAGCTAAATCGCCCAATTTAAGATTCCATTCGTTTTCTTCACTTGCTTTGCGCATTTGAGCAAAACCTTGAGCATAAGAACAAATTTTACTCATATATAAAGCTTTACGAATTTTTTCTAAGAATTCATCTTTGTCACCGTCAAATGTAGCGTTTGGTCCATTTAATAATTTGGAAGCATTGACACGTTCTTCTTTTATGGATGAAATAAAACGAGCAAATACTGATTCTGTAATAATTGTTAATGGAATACCCAATTCTAACGCGTTAATCGATGTCCATTTACCAGTTCCTTTTTGGCCAGCAGTATCAAGAATTTTTTCTACTAAAGCATCATGACTTTCGTCTAATTTTGTAAAGATATCTCCAGTGATTTCGATTAAATAGCTTTCTAATTCACCAGCATTCCAATCTTTGAATGTTTTCGAAATCTCTTCATGTGACATACCTAATAGGTCTTTCATCATAGCATAACTTTCCGCGATTAATTGCATATCGGCATATTCAATACCGTTATGGACCATTTTCACGTAATGGCCTGCACCATTAGGCCCAATATATTCTACACAAGAAGCACCGTCTTTAGCTTTCGCAGCTATAGCATCTAAAATATCACTTACTTTATTGTATGCTGCTTCTTGTCCACCAGGCATCAAAGAAGGACCAGTAAGAGCCCCTACTTCTCCACCAGATACACCCATGCCTATGAAATTAATGCCGCTTTGGGCTAACGCTTTATTTCGACGAATCGTATCTTGGTAATTTGTATTTCCTCCGTCAATAAGAATATCATCATCATCTAATAAAGGTAACAAACTATCTATAGTTGCATCTGTAGCAGGACCAGCTTTTACCATGAGTAAAATTTTACGAGGTTTTTCTAGGGAATTAACAAACTCCTCTAAACTATAAGTTGGATGAATATTTTTTCCTTTTGATTCTTCTACCATTTCATCCGTTTTTTGTCTAGAACGGTTAAACACAGAAACACTGTAACCGCGTGATTCTATATTCCACGCCAAGTTTTTCCCCATTACTGCCAAACCTACTACACCGATTTGTTGTGTCATATTACTTACCTCTCTTGTTCAATTTTTCATTAGTATTGTATCATATATTATGAGTATACTTCATCTTACATAAACTTACTTAGCTACATTTTCAACGATTTTAATTAGTTGCTCAGTTAATTGACATAAAGCAGTCACTGAAATTCTTTCTGATGTAGTGTGGATGGCTTCATAACCAACGCCTAATATCACAGTAGGAATGCCTAACATATTGATTATACTTCCGTCTGAACCGCCACCTGAAATTACAGTATCTCCAGATAAGCCTAATGCATGGGAACTATTTACAGCAATTTGAGTGACAAGTGCGTCGTCGGGAATTTTAAAACCAGGATAACTTTTTACTACATTTACTTCAGCAGCGCCACCCAATGCTTTAGCTGTAGATTCAAACGTTTCTTTCATATGATGTATTTGTTGTTTGATCATTGTATCGGAATGAGATCTTGCTTCTGCCTCTAAAACAACTTCGTCAGCAACAATATTTGTAGCAGCGCCACCATGAAATTTACCAATATTAGCTGTAGTCACATTATCAATTTGGCCTAATTTCATCTTACTAATTGCTTTTGCAGCAATATTAATCGCGCTAACACCTTTATTAGGAGTGCTTGCATGCGCTGTTTTACCTTTAATGATTGCCTCTAAAAGCATTTGAGTAGGTGCACCAGTTACGGTTGTGCCAACATCTACACTGGCATCTACAGCAAAACCATAATCAGCATCTAAAAGACTGTCATCAAGTGCTTTAGCTCCTAATAATCCTGATTCTTCCCCTACGGTAATAATGAATTGAATTTGTCCATGTAAAATATTGTGTTCTTGGATGTGCCGAATCATTTCTATAATAGCTGCTAATCCTGCTTTATCGTCAGCCCCTAAAACCGTAGTGCCATCAGAATAAATATAGCCGTCTTCTTTAATTTCAGGTTGAATATTTACACCAGGAACGACGGTATCCATATGACTCGTAAAATAAATTTTATCAACATCTCTATTCGTAATATTACTTGGTAATGTACAAATTAAATTGTTTGCACCTAAACCATCATGCTGACTGGCTTGATCTTCAATTACATTTAACCCTAATTGTTTTAATTTAGTTTTTAATATGGGTTGAATTACTGATTCATGACCCGTTTCTGAGTCGATTTGTACCAATTCTAAAAATGTATCAACTAATCGCGATTGGTTAATCACCTTGCCCACTCCTTCTTCTAAAACTTATGATTATAGTTTAACTGACTTGAGTTAACAGAGAAAATATAATGATTGCCATTTTGAAGTAAATCATATAAGGTTATTTTATATATAAATTTTATAACATTATCATACAGTGTTAAGGAGCGTTTCAATTGAATAACAAAGTTTTAAGAGTTATTATTATCGTCATGTTGGTTGCAGTTGTGGCAGCATTATTATTAACAAGTTTAGTGCCATTTATGCAATAAAATACAGGCATGTTGTAATGACATTGTGTCATGCAAGCATGCCTGTATTTATTATAATTCACTATGTAAGCGCAATGAGCCGAATTGTGATTTTATTTGTAAATAATCCTCTAATTCATTTAAAATCTGAATTAAACTTGAACGTGAATTTAATGCTTTATGTGTGGTTGGTAAAGGCAATTCATTTAATGTGAGTCTGATTTCATATAAAGAATGTAAGCGCAATACTGTATAGTCGTTGCTATTGACATTTTCACCAATTTCATACAATAAATGTGAGACTCTTTTAGCTATTGGATCGTTTATTTCAACATTTTGAAGGTGTGCGTGTATACGTTTTAATAACTCAAGTTGTTCTTGTCGCATATCAAAATAGTGATAGTATGAATTTTCATTACGTACAAAATGATTTTTTACATCTCTAAATGCGATTGACTTTCCTTTGCTAATATCTAACTGTAATTGCTTGAAATTCAATTTAATAATCTCATTTGATGATTTACATAATTGGCTAAATTTTAAAAAGACTTCTTTAAATTCTTGTTCAATTTTAGCTTTATAACGCATTAAATCTTTATCTAAACTTGGCATAATTAAATTCATAATAAAAGCAATACCAAGACCAACACATAAAAGCTGGATTTCATTGAAAATTAAATGAAGGTTAATTGCTTTAGCATTAAAGACATGAAGTAAAATAACGCAACTGGTAACGACACCTTCTTGTACTTTTAACATCACGGTAACAGGAATAAATAACATAACGATTAAACCTAGAATAACTGGTGTTTGACCTAATAAACTGAAGATAGCAGAACCAATAAATAAAACTAAGATACAGGATATAAATCGAGATACTATCGCTTGAACCGAATGCATTTTTGTATGTTTGATGCACAACACAATAAGGATAGCACTTGAAGCATAATTATCAAGTCCTAGCCATTTTGCTAGAATGACTCCGAGAGTAATACCTACAGCTGTTTTCAGTGTTCTAAATCCAATCTTATAAGGATTTAACTTTAACATGTGTAAGCACCAATTATCTTTCTTCGCAGTACTTATCGAATAACGCTTGTAATTGATTGATGACATCCATAACATCATGTCCTTCAATTTGATGACGTTCAATCATTTCAGTGATTTTACCGTTTTTAATAAGTGCAAAAGATGGACTAGATGGTGCATAGCCTTCAAAATAATCTCTTGCTTTTTGTGTTGCTTCCTTATCTTGACCAGCAAATACCGTAACAAGACGTTGAGGCAATTTATCATAATGTAATGCGTGTGAAGCTGCTGGACGAGCTACGCCTCCTGCACAACCACATACAGAATTCACCATCACTAATGTGGTTCCTTGTTGTTGTAATACTTCATCAACCTCTTCTGCAGTTGTTAGTTGTTGATAGCCAGCTTGTTCAATTTCACTGCGGGCTTGATTAACTACATCGTTCATATATAAATCAAAATTTAAATCCATATGATTCACCTTTCATTTTAAAAAGACTTTCCTTTATTCTACTAATATTGACAGCAATCTTCAATAAGCTTGTTTACTCGAAATGATATAACACAAAAAGCATGAAAACAAAATCAAAGTTGACTACGTTTTCATGCCTGCAAAATATTAATAAATATTTGTTGTCTCTATCGTATATTGTTCAATGCGTTTTTTTACGTGTGACATAAACTTACCTGTTTGTACCCCATCAAGTATTCTATGATCAATTGAAATACATAAATTTACCATGCTTCTAACAGCTATCATATCATCAATAACTACAGGTTTTTTAATGATTGATTCAACTTGTAAAATGGCTGCTTGAGGATGATTGATAATACCCATAGAAGAAACAGAACCAAATGTACCTGTGTTATTTACAGTAAATGTACCGCCTTCCATGTCAGCTTGTGTTAATTTTTTTGTCCGTGCTTTATTTGCTAAATCATTAATTTCTCTAGCAATACCTTTAATTGATTTTTCATCCGCGTGTTTAATCACTGGGACATATAACTTATCATCATCAGCTACTGCTATAGAAATGTTTATGTCTTTATGAATGATGATGTCTTCACCGTCCCAACTACTATTAAGAATAGGATTTGCTTTTAAAGCGTCTGCCACGGCTTTTACAAAGAATGCAAAGAACGTTAAGTTATAACCCTCTTTTTCTTTAAAGTTATTTTTATAATGATTTCTTGTTTGAACTAAGTTTGAAGCATCTATTTCAACCATCATCCAACCGTGTGGTATTTCTGTTACACTAGTTACCATATTTTGCGCGATGGCTTTTCTGACACCGTTGACAGGAATACTTGATGGTTGCAATGACTCAGTCTTAGAAGTTGTATTTCTAGTTGCTGTCGTAGCTTTAGTTTGTTGCTTTTCTTGACTTGTGTTATCGCTGTGTTGTTGAATATATTTTAAAATATCTTTCTTGGTTACACGTCCCTCAAATCCTGTACCTATTACTTGAGTTAAATCTACTTGATGTTCAGCAGCTAATTTGAATACTACAGGTGAAAATCGACCGTTATTATTTTTTGCGTCTGTATCTTGTGATTTATAAGAATTTAAGGCATTTTTTGCAGACTCAGATTCAGTTACGTTATTTTGAGATTTATCATCAATATGGTTATTTGTTTCTCCATGTGTTTCAATACGACAAATAATTGAATCAACGGCAACTGTTTCACCTTTATCAACAAGTATTTCAGTAATTGTACCTGATACTGTTGAAGGGACTTCAGCAGTGACTTTATCTGTGATAACTTCACATAGTGGCTCATATTCATCTACTGAATCTCCAACTGAGACTAACCACGTTTCTATTGTACCTTCATGTACACTTTCACCTAACTTTGGCATTTTTACATCCATTTTTATACACTCCTTAAAATGACGCAAGTTCACGCATTTTCGCTTCAATTTTTTCAGGATTCATCATTACTTCGTTTTCTAAAGAAGGTGAAAATGGCATTGAAGGTACATCTGGACCAGCTAATCTCATGATAGGTGCATCTAAATCAAAGAGACAGTTTTCAGCTATAATTGCTGCGACCTCTGACATAACACTTCCTTCTAAATTATCCTCTGTGACCAACAAGATTTTGCCATTTTGTTTTGCATGTTGAATGATTGTTTCCTTATCTAATGGATATATGGTTCTTAAATCGACAACTTCAACACTAATGCCATCTGCTGCTAATATATCAGCTGCTTGCAGACAATAATTAACACATAATCCGTATGTAAATACAGTTATATCTTGTCCTTCTCTTTTTACATCTGCTTTTCCAAGTGGCACGGTATAATAGCCTTCAGGAACTTCTTCTTTTAAAAAACGATAAGCTTTTTTATGTTCGAAGAATAATACTGGGTCATTAGATGCAATGGATGATAATAATAATCCTTTAGCATCATAAGGGGATGATGGTATAACAACTGTTAATCCAGGCGTTGAAGCAAAAATACTTTCGATGCTTTGCGAGTGATACAAACCACCATGAACACCTCCACCAAAAGGTGCGCGAATTGTGATAGGACAATTCCAATCATTATTGGATCGATAGCGCATTTTTGCTGCTTCACTAATAATTTGATTTGTAGCTGGTAAAATAAAGTCTGCAAATTGAATTTCAGCAATTGGTCGTTTACCTAAAGCTGAAGCACCAATCGCAGTACCTACTATATTTGATTCGGCTAAAGGTGTATCAATTACACGTTCAACACCATATTTTTCTTGTAAGCCTTTTGTTGCACCGAAGACACCACCCTTAACACCTACATCTTCACCAAGAATAAAGACATTTTCATCCTTTTCCATAGCGATATCTTGAGCTTGTAGAATAGCATCTAAATAAGATAATTTAGCCATTTTGACTACTCCCTTCTTCATATACATGTGTGTAAGCTTCTTCTACATTAGGGTAGTCTGCAGCTTCGGCATCTTTAGTTGCTTGATTGATGATATGTTTATGTTCATTTTCTATTTTATCTAACCATGTTTGATCAATAATGCCAGTGTCCAGTAAGTAAGATTTAAATTTTACATTACAGTCATTTGCTTTTAATCCCTCTTTAATACTTTTACTGCGATACTGATCGTCATCGTCAGAAGAATGCGGTGTCATTCGAGCTGTAACGGCTTCTATTAACGTTGGGCCATCACCATTTAATGCACGTATTCTAGCTTCTTTCATGGCAGCATAAACAGCAATTGGATCGTTACCATCAACTGTAATCCCTTTTATACCATAGCCTATTGCCCTATCTGATAATTTTTCGGCAGCGTATTGTAATGAATCAGGCACTGAAATTGCATATTTGTTATTGATAATAACACACACTAAAGGCAACTTATGCACACCAGCAAAGTTTAGACCTTCATGGAAGTCACCTTGATTAGTACTTCCTTCACCGATAGTTGCCACAGCTATATTTTCTTTTTTATCCATCTTCAGTGCTAGCGCTGCACCAGCTGTATGTGGAATTTGAGTCCCTACAGGAGAACTTTGGGAAAGCATACCTTTTGCTTTATAGCCATAGTGGGCAGGCATTTGTTTCCCTCCAGAGTTAACATCATCTTTTTTACCAAATGAATTTAACATAATTTGATAAGGGCTCATACCCATATACGTTACAAAAGCTAAATCTCGATAATAAGGTGAGGAAATATCTCCTTCTTTAAGTGCGTAAGCCATACCAATTTGAGTCGCTTCTTGCCCTTGACCACTGACAACAAAAGGTATTTTACCAGCTCGATTTAATAACCATAAGCGCTCATCTACTTTTCTTCCTAAATCCATTCCTTTGAAAATGGCTTTTAAATCATCTTCGGTTAATCCGACAGATTGATAATCTTTCATTGTATTTCCTCCTAATTAAACGTGAATAGCTCTATTCTCTATTTTCAATCCTGCTTCCATCAATATTTCTGACATGGATGGATGTGCATGTGTTGTTAATCCTAATTCTAACGCAGAACCATTCATAAATTGTAATAATGCAGCCTCATTAATTAGTTCGGTAACATGTGTTCCAAACATTTGTATACCAATGATTTCCTTATCATCTGCACGAACTATAACGTCGATAAATCCAGCTTGATTGTCCGCTGACACTATCATTGCTTTACCATTTGCACGAAGTGGTAATGTATAGCGTTCGAATTCAATATCTTGTACTGTTGCATCATTATCATTCATTCCTATAGAAGCGATTTCTGGGTATGTATATACACATTTAGGCATTAATTGATAATCTATAGGAATAGGATTATGTTCAAACATATGTTCTACGGCAACGATACCTTCTTTCGAGCCAACATGTGCGAGTTGTAATTTACCTATACAATCTCCGGCTGCATATATATGTTGTTCTTCAGTTTGTTGAAATTTATTGATATTTATATAACCTGCATCATTACAAGTGATCTTAGTGTTGTTTAACCCAATATCTAAAGTGTTAGGTTTACGACCAACTGCAACTAACACTTTATCAACATTAATTATTTGGTTATCCTTCAATGTAAAATCGATTTTTTCTGTTGTAATATTAACTGTATCTTTAGTTAATTCTACATTTAAATGAAAATGTACACCACGTTGTTCTAATGCTTTTTGAATGGCTTGAGAAATACGCTCACTCTCAGTAGGCAGTACGCGAGATGATGATTCAATTACATGTACATGAACACCTAAATCAATCATAAGTGAAGCAAATTCTAAACCAATGACACCAGCACCAATAATGGCTATGCTGTGAGGTAATGTATCTAGATTCAATACATCATCACTCGATAATACAGTGTGATGATCAAAAGGTAAAAATGGTAATTCTGTTGGTCTAGAGCCAGTTGCGATAAGTACAAATTGATTTGTCAGTAATTCTGATTGCCCATCAGTATATTCTACGGAAATCGTTCCACTTTGAGGTGAGAATATTGAACTCCCTAAAATTCGGCCAGTTCCATTAAAAATATCAATATGATTTTGTTTCATTAAATGCTGAACACCTTGGAACATTTGATTAACTATTTGCGTCTTCCGTTGCATAATTTTGTTGAAATCAATGGAAAAATCATTAATTTTTATGCCATATTCACTACTTTGTGTAACTGTATGTACAACTTCGGCAGATTTCAATAAAGATTTGGTTGGTATGCATCCTTTATGCAGACAAGTACCACCAAGCAATTGTCGTTCAACAATTGCTACTTTTTTACCAAGTTGTGATGCCCTAATTGCGGCAACATAACCTGCAGTTCCACCGCCTAACACGACTAAATCATATTGGTTTTTTGACATTGATAAAACTCCCGTCTTTACAACTTCATTTTTAACTACGCATTTATGAAGTTCAATGACTTTTAAATATAGTTATATATTAATTTCACTAAATCATTTTACAACATGTAATTTAACAAAATGAAGAATTATTCTTTATTTTGATATTTATTTACTCTTAAAGCTATAAAACTCAAAAATTATTTGCGTACTGTATAGTTTATGTTTTTGTTTAACTTAAACTTATAGCTAAATGAATTGAATCGATAATTGTTTGTAATTGATCAGATCTTGATGTATAGGAAATTGGTATTGCTGCTCCAAGTAGAATACTCGCTACTTGAGCATGACCTATCAATGTGAATGATTTATAAATGGCATTACCAACATCTATATCAGGAACAAGTAATGCATCAACTTCACCAGCTACCTCAGACATTTCATTTTTTTGAATAGCAATATTTTTGTCAATAGCATTATCCAAAGTGATTGGACCATCTACGGTAATAAAGCGTTCGTTCATTTTAGCAAAGTGCTCTTTTAATTTTGCGGCATCAATCGAAGACGAGATTTTCACAAAAGGTTGGTTAACCGATGATAAAATGCCAATATTAAAATGATCATACTCCATTGATTGCGCAAAATGTTTCAAATTAAAAATTGTGTTTATTTTTGTTTTATATTCCGGAAAACGTTGATATACGACATCACTTAAAACTAACGTCTTATAATATTGTGGTAAATCAAAACAAGCAATGTGATTAAATGATTGAGAAGCATTGCCAAATGCTTGTGTTAAAAACTTTTTAAAACGGGTTGTAGATATATTGCCTTTAACCAAAATGCTTGTTGAATCTTTTTCCAAATCTTGGCTACAAGAATAAAATAAATCTCGCAAATTATCATTTAATTTAAAGTGAATACGTCTTAATAATTGAATATCTAAATCATAAGAACGTATTAACTCGGAAGCATCCTCAATATCATATATATAAATATGTGCGTGTGTCGTTTTTAAAAGATTAATAATTGCAGCAATATATTTTTCTTCATTTGCAAATAAAATTCTTATATTTCCAGTAAAATTATCTTTTTTCTGAATCAATTGTTTATAATGCATACGACTCAGCTCCACATCATTATTATTATGTTTAAGTTTGACGTTGATTTTGTGATATCATTTCTTTTGCATTTTCACGTGTTAAATCAGTAACATGTGCACCCGAGATCATGCGCGCGACCTCATTAATACGTTCTTCATTTTTTAACTCTTTCACATGTGTTGTTGTGCGACTATCATCCGAGGCTTTACTTATTAATAGATGGTGATCACTCATAGAAGCTACTTGTGGCAAATGCGAAATACATATAACTTGTATATAAGAAGCGATATCTTGCATTTTTTCTGCCATTTTTTGAGCAGCTTGTCCTGAAACACCTGAATCTACTTCGTCAAACAAAATAGCTGTTTGACCTCTTGATTTAACAAAAATACTTTTTAGTGCAAGCATGATACGTGATAATTCACCGCCTGAAGCAACTTTATTTAAGCTTTTTAATGGTTCTCCTTTATTAGGACTTATTAAGAACTCTACAAACTCAATACCGTCTTGATTCGGTTCTTCAAGTGGTTGAAAGGCAATTTCTAAATTTGCATCTTTCATTTGTAAATTGCGAATTTCCGCAACAATATGATCTCTTAATTCAAGAGCAACATTTCGTCGTTCCTTAGATAACTGTTGTCCTTTATCATAAACCCTATCTTTAAGTATGTTAATCTCTTCTTTTAGTTGTGCCGTACTTTCTTCGTAGTTTTCAATTTTTGAAATTTCATGTTCGAGCTTACTTTGATAAGTGATCAAACTAGGAATATCCTTGCCATACTTTCGTTTTAAATTATTTAATAAATTCATTCTAGATTCTGCTTCATTTAATACTTGCTCATCAAATTCTGTATTAGTCATGTCATCATATAGCTCGTGTTTAGCATCTTCTAAAGTATAGTAGAATTGATCTACTTCCTCTTTAAGTTTTTGGTATTTATTTGGCAAAATGTCATTAATAACTTGTAATTGATTGCTAAACTCATATAAACGATCGGTTATGGCATTGTCATCTGTTAATGTCATATGAGCGTTATTTAGTGCAATGCTTAACTTTTCAGAATTTTGAATACGATTAATGTCACTTTCTAGTTGTTCTTCTTCATCTTCTTTTAATTGAGCTTCTTGTAATTCTTCATACTGAAACTTCATTAAGTCTAAACGTTGCAGTAGTGCTTGATCAGCAGATTCAAGCTCTTCAAGTTCTTTTTGTTTCTGTTTATAAGAACGAAATATGTCTTGATACTGCTCTTTTAACTTTAAGTATTTATCTTCGGCATAATCATCAAGTAATTTTAAATGATATTTTTGCTTTAATAAGGATTGCGTTTCATGTTGACCATGTATATCTAATAATTCTTGCATAACTTTACGTAAATCTTGAAGGGTAACGGTTTGATTATTTAAGCGACAGATACTTTTACCAGAGCTAAATATTTCACGTTTCACTAACAAAAAATCTTCATCGATATCCATGCCAAGTTCGGAAAGTATCGAAATGGCTTCAATGCTATTATCTATGTCGAAGATACCTTCAATAATGGCTTTCTTTTCGCCATGACGCACAAAGTCGGATGACGCTCTCATACCAATTAATTGTCCTATGGCATCAATAATAATAGATTTTCCAGCACCTGTTTCACCACTCAAAACAGTTAGTCCATCAGAAAATTGAATTTCTAATTCGTCAATGATGGCAAATTGTTTGATTGATAAATTCTGTAGCATACATTCATCGCATCCTTATAATAAGTTAAAAATTCGAGATTTAATCTCATTACTAGCATTTTCATCTCTACAAATGAGTAAACATGTGTCATCGCCACAAATTGTTCCTAGCACTTCTGGCCAATCAATTTGATCCAGAATGGCACCAATCGATTGTGCATTGCCTGGTAATGTTTTTAAAACTAAAAGATTACCAGTACCTTCTATATTTACAAATGAGTCCATAAGATATCTTCCCAATTTTTCAAGCGGATGATATCTTCTATCGTTAGGCAAGCTATAAACATAATGACCTGATGGTGCTGGAACTTTAATAAGTTGTAATTCTTTAATATCTCTTGAGACAGTAGCTTGTGTTACATTGAGTTCATATTCATTCAAACGTTTAACTAATTCATCTTGAGTTTCTATTTGTTCGTTTGAAATAATTTCTCTTATTTTTATATGTCTTACAGATTTTTTAGCCAATATGAACACCTCTATTTACGAATATTTATACATTTATCTTATCACAATGCTAAAAGAACTACTACTAATGCTATTATGAATAGATATTTGAATTTGAACATAAAATAGTGTGAGTGTGTTGTGTACAAATGATTGACGAGAGATGTTTGATTCAAAATAATACGCTATTAACTAGAATATTTAGGTTGTGGCTAGAAAACCATTTATACATTTTGCAATTGTTTTGAATATTTATAAGTTGACTAGTTTCGTATAGAAAAACAACAAAAGGATCCCCCTTTTGTTGTTATGTTATAATTGATTTTAATGATCACGTGTATAAAATAATTCAACGATATCTTTTAGCTGACTTATATCATAATCCTCTTTAAGTTGCTCAAGTTCATTTAGGGCAGCATTTTTATGCATTGTTAATTTTTCTTCGGCACCATCTTTTCCTAATAATGAGACATACGTACTTTTATGATTATCTATGTCGCTGCCAATTTTTTTACCTAATTTTGATTCTTCTCCATAAACATCAAGTAAATCATCTTTGATTTGAAACATTAATCCTAAATGTTGGCTAAATAAATTAAGATGCTCTGCAACATGCTCATTGACTTGAGCAATATCAGTTGCAGCCATGACAGCAAAAGTAAGTAACGCACCAGTCTTAGCTCTATGAATTTGTTCTAATGTTGAAATATCCACTGCCTGAGTCTCACTTTGCATATCAAGTGCTTGTCCACCGACCATGCCTAGATGACCACTTGCAAAAGCTAAACGTTGTATTAATTTAACTTTAATATCGTTATCAAGTTGAGTATCATTTGAAATGACATCAAAAGCTTTAGTTAATAGTGCATCACCTGCTAAAACTGCTTTCCATTCGCCAAATACTTTATGGTTAGTTAACTTACCACGACGATAATCATCATCATCCATAGCAGGTAAATCATCATGTATAAGCGAGTACGTATGTATCATTTCTAAAGCAGCTGCTGTAGCTAATCCTAATTGATAATCTTTGTTCAACATATCCAATGTAAGAAGAAGTAATAGCGGGCGAACGCGTTTACCCCCTGCATTAATTGAATATTGCATGCTTTCCTCAAGGTTTGTACCGAGCTTTGACTGAGGAATAAGATCGTCTAATACTTGGTTGACTTGTGAAATTAAGTCATTCTTCGATAGGTTCGTCATCATGATCTTCCTTTGATTCGTCTTTCATTAAATCATTCACTTTTTGCTCGGCTTCTTTTAAGGTAGTATCACAAGCAGCTGATAATGTCATGCCACGTTGATATAGGGCTAAAGATTCTTCTAACGACACCGTTTCATTATCTAATTTTGTAACGATATTTTCTAGTTCTTCCATCATTTGTTCAAAACTTTGCTGATCTTTACTCATTGTCACACCTTACTTTCTTAATAGTAGCTTCTACTTGACCATCTTTCATATTTAAAGTGATATCATCATTAACCGTTAAATCATGTGTGCTTGTCACAACTTGATTATCTTTGTGAATAATTGAATAACCTCGTAACATTGTATTGGTTGGGCTTAAATGATTAAGTTGTTCAACTTGATTATGCAATAATGTGTTAAATTGTTTTAACTGGTGTTGTATTATTTTTGTTAAATTGGTTTCAAGCTGATTCGTTTGTCGTTGTTCAGTTAATATATGCTGTTTGAAATTTTTGATGTTAAATCGTTGCTGTATTATTTGTAAATTTTGCTTTTGCTCTTTAAGCTTTGTAATTATTTTTAAATTTAACTGTTTTTCTAAATCATCACGTCGTTGTATCTGTTGATCGTACAATAATGAAGGTTGCTTAAATTTATAATATGATGAGATATGTTGTAATTGTTTGCGATGCTGTTCAATACGTTGTTTTATATATCGAGTTAATGTAAATTGTTGCTGTTTAATTTGTTGCATAAGATCATATTGATCTGGTGTTGCTATAACAGCAGCTTGTGTTGGTGTGGCTGCACGGATATCAGCAGCAAAATCACTTAAAGTAAAATCTGTTTCATGGCCAACTGCCGAAATAATAGGAGTTTGGCAATTATAAATTGCTCGAACAACTTCTTCTTCATTAAAGTTCCATAAGTCTTCAATAGATCCACCACCACGTCCAACGATAATTGTGTCAACATTTAAACTATCAGCATATCGAATTTTTTCAATGATATCTTGCTTTGCTTGTGTTCCCTGAACAAGTGTACTAATGGGAATCTTTTCGACTAATGGATATCGACTTTCTATTGTTGTTTGAATATCACGAATAGCTGCACCAGTGCTTGCGGTTAGAATGGCAATTTTTTTAGGATATTTTGGAATTGATTTTTTATATTGTTGGTCGAAAAGGCCTTCTTTAGTTAATTTCTTTTTCAATTCTTCAAGGCGTTGGTATAAATTACCTATACCATCTAATTGCATTTTATTGACATAGATTTGATAGTTGCCACGGCGTTCGTATACTGAGACGCGTGCCTCAATGAGCACCTCGTCTCCTTCTTTAGGATCGAAATTAATTTTCGCTGCGTTACCTTTAAACATCATTGCGCTAATAACACTATTTTGATCTTTAACATTGAAATAGAGATGGCCACTTGAATGACGTTTAAAATTTGATAATTCACCTTTAATTAATACAGATTGCAAATGTGGATCTTGATCAAACTTATATTTGATGTATTTAGTTAATGTACTGACACTTAAATATTCTGTCATAAATTATCACTCAATTACTGTTAATTTATATTGCTTAAAACACCATTGATAAATTTATAATGATCATCATCACTGAATTGCTTTGTAAGTTCCACCGCCTCATTTATGATCACTTTTGGTGGCGTATCACTATGCAGTAATTCAAATGTTGCCATTCTTAAAATAATACGATCCGTTTTTAATAAACGATTTAATGACCAATCTTTTAAATGAGGTTCAATTGCTTTATCCAATATTGGCTCATGGTCTTTCACACCAGTAACCAACCAATGGATAAAGGTGAAATCTAAGTCAGGATGATCATCTTTAATAAAATTTATCGCTTCACTAATGCTTAAATCACTATCTTTCATTTCGAGCTGGAATAGTGTTTGAAATGCTTGAGTTCTTGATTCTTTTCGACTCATAAATAACTCCTTCTATTGTGTGTCTTATTTCTCAACTGTAATATGTGTGATGTGCACATTAATTTGATTTAATTCAATTGCCGTCATTGTTTTTATAGAATTAAAGATAGCGGATTGAATGTTACTTGCCGCTTTGGAAATTTTAGTGCCATGTTTTAAAGAACAGTAAACATCAATGTTAATGCCTTCCTCTTTAGCATCTATTTTTAATAGTTTATTAAAGTTTTTATGGTTAATTTTTTCTAAGTTTGTATTTTTTAAGTCAGCAAAATGTCCTGATATACCTTCTACTTCAGACGTCGCTATAATGGCAATCACGGATAAAACTTCTGGTGCGATTTCAACTTTACCTAAATTTTTATTTGTATAATCTGCAACATTTACCATAAATCGTACCTCCTAATTAATTTTCATCAGACATGACATTGTTCTGTTCTAAGAATTTAGTATTAAATAAACCACTTTGGAAAATATCATTCGTTAATAATTTTAAATGGAATGGAATAGTAGTATCAATACCTAATACTAAATATTCACTTAAAGCTCGAATTCCTGTATTAATGGCTTCACGTCTTGTTGGTTCATGAACGATAAGCTTTGCAACCATAGAATCATAAAATGGTGGTATAGTATAGTTTGTATAGCATGCTGATTCAACTCTCACTCCAAAGCCACCTGGAGCTAAGTATTGTGTAATCTTTCCAGGTGATGGCATAAAATCTTTATATGGATTTTCAGCATTAATACGAAATTCAATGGCATGCCCATTAATTTTTATATCACTTTGTGTAAATGGTAATGCTTCACCCATGGCCACTTTTAATTGAAGTTTGACTAAGTCAATGCCTGTTACCATTTCAGTGACAGGATGTTCAACTTGAATTCTTGTGTTCATTTCCATGAAATAAAATTGATCATCATCTAAATCATAAATAAATTCTACCGTTCCTGCATTTTCATAGTTAACTGCTTGTGCTGCTCTCACTGCAGCAGCACCCATTTCCTCTCTTTTAGCTTCAGTTAGAATAGGTGATGGGGATTCTTCAACTAACTTTTGCATGCGTCGTTGGATTGTGCAATCGCGTTCTCCAAGATGAACTACATGTCCAAATTGATCACCAATAATCTGAATTTCTATATGTCGGAAATTCTCTATGAATTTTTCAAGATATAATCCCCCATTACCAAATGCAGTCTCTGCTTCTTGTTGAGTCATCTTATATCCTTTTTCTAATTCTTGATCATTACGTGCGACACGAATGCCTTTGCCGCCACCACCTGCAGTCGCTTTAATTATTACTGGATAACCAATATGATTAGCAATTTGTTTAGCATCATCAATCGACTGTAATAATCCTTCGCTACCTGGTACTACAGGTACATTTGCTGCAATCATTTCCGCTTTTGCTACATCTTTAATCCCCATTTTTTGGATAGATTCAAAGCTAGGTCCAATAAATTTTAATTGACAGGCTTCGCATAACTCAGCAAAGTCTCCATTTTCAGCTAAAAATCCATAACCTGGATGTACGCCATCACAGCCTGTTGACGTAGCAATTGATAAGATATTTGGAATATTTAAATAAGAATCTTTTGACTGAGTAGGACCAACGCAATATGCTTCATCAGCAATTTGAGTATGTAATGCGTCTTTGTCCCCTTCAGAATAGATTGCAACTGTTTGGATACCTAAATCATGGCATGCACGTATGATGCGTACGGCGATTTCACCACGATTTGCAATTAATACTTTTTTCATCATTTCACCTTAAATAACGGTTGGCCATACTCTACCATTTGTCCGTCTTCTACTAATATTTCTACGATTTCACCTGTAATCTCAGCTTGAATTTCATTGAATAATTTCATAGCTTCTAATATACAAACGGTTGAATCATTTGTAACTTTATCTCCGACTTGAACATAAGCTTCTTCTTCTGGAGAAGGTGACTTATAAAATGTGCCAACCATTGGTGCATTTATTGTATTATAGTTTTCATCTGAATGTGGTTTTTCAGCAGTAGCAGCATCGTTTTGACTAACAGGTGAGGCTGAGTTTGATTCACTTGATTGATAAACAGGTGCAGCTTGAGTTGTATATTGTGGTGTAATGATTTCAGTTTCTTTTTCTTTTTTTAGACTAACTATATTATCTTTTTCTTGAATGTTGATTTCAGTTAAGTTTGATTGATCAAGAATTTCAATTAATTCTTTGATTTCTTTAAAATTCATATGAATGACTCCTTAAGATTGTTTTCCTTTACTCGTATATTTTACTGGACTGCTAGAGTCAATTCAAGCAAGGGATGTTTATTACTATGAAAATCAAAATAAAAGTGAGCTAAGACAGTTTATGTTTGCCTCAGCTCAACTCATAATGATAATAGATGGCGTGCTAAAATAGCATTATTAATATGCACAAATAATGGTCTATATCGTGTGCTTAATTCAATGTTGTATTACAAGGACTATCCTCTTGAAATGTAGCTACCATCACCAGTATTAATAATTAAAGTATCCCCTTCATTGACAAATAATGGGACGTTTAAAGTATATCCTGTTTCAACTGTGGCAGATTTAGTAGCACCAGTTGCAGTATCCCCTTTAATACCTGGTTCGGTTTCAGTTACTACTAACTCAACTGTTTTAGGTAATTCAACTCCAATTGTTTCGCCTTCATAAGATTGAATTTGAACTTCCATGTTTGCTTTTAAGTAATTTAATTCATCTTTTAAATAATCTCCAGATAATTCAGTTTGGTCAAATGTTTCATTGTCCATAAATACATGGTTATCTCCGTCAGCATATAGATATTGCATACGACGATTTTCAATCATAGCTTGTTCGACTTTTTCACCAGCGCGGAAAGTTTTTTCTTGAATAGCACCTGTTCTTAAGTTACGTAATTTCGAACGAACAAAGGCAGAACCTTTACCTGGTTTTACATGTTGGAAGTCGATAACTTTCCAAATAGCATTATCTACAGAAATTGTTAAACCTGTTTTAAAATCATTAACCGAAATCATTCAGTTTCCTCCTCAATTATACGCTTTCTATAAAATAATAAGGTCTTTCGTACATTTAGTAAAGACTTCGCAGCCATTTTCTGTAATTAAAATGTCGTCTTCTATTCGAACACCACCAAGACCTTCAACATAAATACCTGGTTCAATGGTAACACAATTATTAACTTTTAATGTATTATTCGTGTTTTTTGATAACAAAGGCCCTTCATGAATGTCTAATCCGATACCATGCCCTAAAGAGTGACCAAACGCGTCCCCATAGCCATGCTTGTCAATATAATCTCTTGCCAAAGCATCAGCTTGTTGTGTGGTCATACCTGCTTTAATTTGATTGATTGCTAATTGCTGTGACTCTAATACAATATTGTATATTTCTTCCAATTGAGCTTTAGGTTTTCCTATGCCGAATGTACGTGTTATATCAGAACAATAACCATGATAATATGCTCCGAAATCTAAAGTAATCATATCCCCTTGCTCAATGATTTTATCACTAGCCACACCATGTGGTAATGCACCACGATAGCCCGATGCAACAATCGTATCAAATGATGGTCCATCTGCACCAAGATGTAGCATTTTACTTTCTAATAAAGCTTTTATTTCTTTTTCAGTCATGCCTGCTTTAGCGACGGTTAAAATATAATTATATGTATCGTCAACGATATGTGCTGCTTCTTTAATGAGGTCGATTTCAGCGGATGATTTTATTTCACGAATCGTTTCGATTTCATTTGCAATTGAACTAAAAGTAATCGTATTATCTTGTAATGATTTATAGGTATCGTAACTTACTAAATGCCCCTCGAAACCAATTGTGGAGAAGCCCTTATCTAGTAGCACTTGTTTTACTTCTGTGATAAGATCATGCGTACGATTTATAATTTCAAAATCAGTTGCCTGTTCTGTAGCTTGTTTAATATATCTAAAATCTGTGATTAATATATTTTGTTGCTGACTAATAATTAAAGCACCGCTTGTGCCAGTAAACCCAGATAAATATCTGCGGTTAAAATCGGATAATATCACAATGGCATCTAACTTTTTAGCATCTAATATCTGTTGGCGTACTTGGGATAATTTACTCATAATTAATCCTCCTTAGTTAACATTTGTAGTATTTTTATCTATACTTTAAAATGATAGCATAATAATTGGAGAAATAAAGTGATATTCAAACAGGGAGATACGTATGAAAAAAATAGTTTTGGCAATCGGTGCGTCGTTACTCTTAGCGGGTTGTGGATCTCAAAATTTAGGACCACTTGAAGATAAAACGACACAGTTAAGAGATGATAATCATCAGCTTAAATTAAAAATTCAAGAATTAAACAGTGAAGTTACATCAGAAAAAGAAAAAGTTAAAGCTTTAGAAAAAGATAAAAATAATAAAAAACAAGCAGCATCAAATAACCAAGAAGCTAAATTTCTTAAAGCTTCTGCTGAATATTATCAACAAATTACTAAGGCTATAGATATGTATAATAAACTTGATTTGACTAAAACTTCATCTAAGGTTAAAAAAGAGAACTTAGACAAATTAGATGAAATCGATAATAAACTTTCTGAAGCCTATTCAAATTATCAATCTTCTGTGAATGAGCATGATTTAAATAGTGATAATAAGAAAAAACATAAAGTTATCAAATCATTAAATAAAGATTTAACATCAGCTTTAGATGATATCAAATCTGGATATCAGTCAAAGGATACTAAGAAATTAAAAAAAGGACAATCAGAACTTGGACAAGTTAATTTAAGTGACAATCAAACAACAAAATAAGCAATGAATTATATCGAGGAGTTTTAATGTGAAAAATTTTATATTTTATCTTGTTCTAGCTATAGCAGCTATAGGATTAATCTTGAATTTTAATGTATTCGTAGTTTCATTTGCCAAGACAATTTTTGGGCTTATCCTTATCATCATAATTATTTATTTAATTTACTATTTCTTCTTTTTGACTGAGGATCAGCGCAAATACCGTCGTGCTGTAAGAAAATATCGAAAAAGACATCGTAAATAAGTACAATAAGACAGGGTCTGGGACATTAAGTTCTTAAACAATGTAAAAAGACAATTTCTATTAAAATTATTTGATAGAAATTGTCTTTTCCCTTATGTATTAGATAATAAATTATACGAAAGTGACTAATTTTTTAGCATTTAAAGGTAAAATTACATGTTAATACGTAGTATTTAAGGTGAGACTCCTGAGGGGGCCCAACAAAGAGAAAAGCGAAAAGTAATTCGTCGAACAAAGTAAGTTGGGGTGGGGCCCCAACAGATAGGCTTTCGAAAAGAAAGC
>NZ_KV840184.1:97380-283350 GCF_001839145.1 Staphylococcus sp. HMSC62D11
CAATACGAAGTATTGTGAAAATAGAGAACAGCAGTAAGATATTTTCTAAAAATTATCTTACTGCTGTTTATTATGGATTTACACCGTCCCAGACCCTGTTTTATTAAAGAAGTGATTATTTTCTATAATTCCATTCATCTGAACGATATTTATCTTCGAGTTTTTTTACTTCTTGCAATTGTTCATCTGTTAAAGTGAGTGGCTTTAATTCTATACCTAATCCTTGTTTGAAACCTTTTTCAAATGCTTGTTCCATATCCGTGATAGAAATATAGTGATCAGCAATATCATTTAGGGCAACAGCTTTATCTACAAAAGCAGCTTTCATTTTACTTTTTAAACGCTCGTTTTTGAAGATAAACATATCAAATAATTCATCAACATCAACATCTTGAAGTAATGAACCGTGCTGAAGAATAACCCCTTTTTGTCTTGTTTGTGCACTTCCTGCAATTTTTCTCCCTTCAACTACCAATTCATACCAACTTGGTGCATCAAAGCATACTGCACTACGAGGTTGTTTAAGCTTTTCTCTTTCTTCTTTTGATTTAGGTATAGCAAAGTAAGCGTCTAACCCAAGTTCTTTATATCCTTCTAATAATCCCTGTGAAATAACGCGATACGCTTCTGTTACAGTAGAAGGCATATTAGGGTGAGATTCAGGAACAATAACACTGTATGTTAGTTCTTTATCATGAAGAACACCACGTCCTCCGGTTTGACGTCTTACAAGTCCGAAACCTTTTTCTTTTACTTTATCAATATCAATTTCTTTCGTTAATCGCTGAAAGTATCCCACTGATAATGTTGCAGGATTCCACGTATAAAAGCGAATAACTGGCCCAATGTCACCACTGGCAACAAAGTTTAATAAGGCTTCATCCATAGCCATATTATAAAAAGGATCATGACTACCAGTATTGATAAAATTCCATGTTTCAGTCATAAAAAAACTCCATTCACTAATCTATATATTTCTATGCTAGCATTAAAGTAAAATTACTAAAATAATTTACGGAATTAGCATTAAATTATTTTGATAATTTGCGCCAACAGTCTTATAATTATAATATCGGTAATTTAGGGAGGATGCAAGATGAATATCTCTTTGATCATTGCTATAGCGATTATTGTTTTAATCATTCTTTACATGCTATATAATTGGATTTTGAACAAAAGATCCGTAACAGAATTAGATCAAAATGAATTTCATAGTGGTCTAAGAAAAGCACAAGTGATAGATGTGCGAGAGAAAGTTGATTACGATTACGGACATATTAATGGTGCCCGAAATATTCCTATCACGATGTTTAAACAAAGATTTCAAGGTTTGAGAAAAGATCAACCTATTTATCTTTGTGATGCAAATGGTATCGCAAGTTATCGTGCTGCAAGAATATTAAAGAAAAATGGCTACAAAAACCTTTATATGTTAAAAGGTGGCTATAAAAAATGGACTGGTAAAATCAAGTCCAAAAAGTAATACGATAAAAATTAGATGCGTTTGGGACATCATTAGAAAAATTAGCCAGTAAGTGAGTTTCTTGTAAATTCATTTACTGGCTAATTTATTGACTACACTTCCTATGATTGGCTTTCTTAGAGGACAGCTTTCAGCCACTTCAACTCGCCCCGCTTGAAAAATGGCTTCGCATTTCTTTGTGCTGGGGCCCCGCCACTAGCAATGTGCGCTCATGTGTTTTTAATATATGGAACTAAGATATTGGATTTTAGAAAAAATAAATCCCTTATAGAGAAACGTGCTTGTCTATAAGGGATTATTTATGATTATTCTTTTTCAGCGTGCAAATTTTCGAATTTTAATACTGGTTTACGTGCTGCTTGTGTTTCATCCAAACGATCAATAATAGTGGTATGTGGTGCTTCTAATACTTTATCAGGATCGTTTTTTGCTTCTTCTGCAATTTCAATCATTGCATTAATAAAGTGGTCGAGTGTTTCTTTAGACTCAGTTTCTGTTGGTTCAATCATCATTCCCTCTTCAACATTTAATGGGAAATAGATTGTTGGTGGATGTACACCAAAGTCTAGTAGACGTTTTGCCATATCGAGTGTACGCACGCCATGTTCTTTTTGTTTAGAACCGCTAAGCACAAATTCATGTTTACAATACTGTTCATAAGGTATTTCAAAATAGTCTTTCAAACTAGCTTTAATATAGTTAGCATTTAATACTGCAGCTTCAGATACTTCTTTAAGACCTTCAGCACCCATCGTTCTGATGTAAGTATACGCTCTTAAATAAATACCAAAGTTACCGTAAAATGGTTTGACACGTCCAATAGAATTTTCAATGTCATTGTCGTATTTATATGTTTGCCCTTCTTTAATAACCATAGGTTTAGGTAAATAGCTAGCTAATTCTTTTTTTACACCAACTGGTCCAGAACCAGGGCCGCCACCACCATGTGGACCTGTAAATGTTTTGTGAAGGTTTAAGTGTACGGCATCAAATCCCATATCTCCTGGGCGTACTTTATCCATGATAGCGTTTAAGTTCGCACCATCATAATAAAGTAATCCTCCTGCTTCATGTACGATTTCACGAATTTCCATGATGTTTTTTTCGAAAATTCCTAATGTATTTGGATTAGTTAACATAATAGCTGCTGTATTTTCATTAACAACACGTTTCAAGTCATCAATATCAACTTCTCCACGTTCATTTGATTTTACAGTGACAGATTTAAATCCGGCAAATGATGCAGAAGCAGGATTTGTACCATGAGCAGAATCAGGAACAATAACTTCATCTCGATGGCCTTCACCATTTTTTTGATGATACGCTTTGAAAATCATTAATGCAGTCCATTCACCGTGAGCACCTGCAGCTGGTTGAAGTGTGACTTCATCCATGCCAGTTATTTCTTTAAGTTCTTCTTGTAGGCTATAAATAATTTCTAAAGAGCCTTGAACTTGATCCTCATCTTGGAGCGGATGAGATTCAGCAAATCCTGGAATACGTGCAACTTTTTCATTAATTTTTGGATTATACTTCATCGTACAAGAACCTAAAGGATAAAACCCAGAATCAACACCAAAGTTTTTGTTTGATAACTCTGTATAGTGACGAACTAAGTCTAACTCAGCAACTTCAGGTAATTCCGCTTTTTCTTTTCGGATAAATTTCTCATCTAAAATTGATGATACAGCGTCGGTTTTGATATCAGATTGTGGTAATGAATACGCATATCTTCCTTCTTTAGATCTTTCAAAAATTAATGGGCTAGATTTACTTACCATTTAACTCACCAGCTTTCTTAACGAATGTATCAATTTCTTCTTTTGTTCTTAATTCAGTAACTGCAATCAACATATGATTGTTCAAGTCATCTGATACGGCACCAAGATCAAATCCGCCAATAATACCTTCGTCTTTTAATTGAGCGTTGATATCTGCAATTGGTTTATCAAATTGAACCACAAATTCATTAAATGATGTACCATCTAAAACTTTAAAATCATGAGACTTAAATTGTTCTTTTGCATAATTTGCATGTTCTAGATTTTGAACTGCAATATCATAAATCCCTTGTTTACCAAGCGCAGACATAGCAATTGATGAAGCTAGTGCATTAAGTGCTTGGTTTGAACAAATGTTAGATGTGGCTTTATCACGACGAATGTGTTGTTCTCTAGCTTGTAAAGTTAAAACAAATCCACGATTTCCGTGGTCATCTTGTGTTTCCCCAACTAAACGACCTGGTACTTTACGCATTAACTTTTTGGTCGTTGCAAAATATCCACAATGTGGCCCACCAAATTGTGCTGGAATACCGAATGGTTGCGTATCGCCTACTACAATATCTGCACCAAATGAACCTGGAGGTGTCAGTAAGCCTAACGCTAATGGATTTGCATAGACGATAAATAATGCTTTTTTATTTTCAATAAATGAATGGATTTTTTCCAAGTCTTCAATTGATCCATAGAAATTAGGATATTGTACTGCAACTGCAGCTGTATTATCATCGATAGCTGCTTCTAATTTGTCTAAATCAGTAACTGTACCGTCAAGATCTACTTCAACAACTTCGAAATCTTTGCGTACTTTCACATACGTGTCTAAAACTTGTAATGCTTGATAATGTAAACCTTTAGATACAACGATTTTGTTTTTCTTAGTATGGTTAAAAGCTAAGATACAAGCTTCGGCAAAACTTGTTATGCCATCATACATTGAAGAATTGGCAACATCCATATTTGTTAATTCACAAATCAATGTTTGAAATTCAAAAATAGCCTGAAGCTCACCTTGAGAAATCTCGGGTTGATAAGGTGTATAAGCGGTATAGAATTCTGATCGTGAAATCATTGCATCTACGACAGATGGTGCGTAGTGATCATATACACCAGCGCCTAAAAATGAAGTATGCGTCTCTTTCGTAATGTTTTTATTTGCTATATTGTTTAAACGTTTCAATAAAGTGGTTTCAGACTCTCCACTAGCAATATTTAAATTCCTATTTAAAAGAATATCTTTAGGTACATCTCCAAATAGGTCATTAATAGATTTCGCACCAATAGTATCTAACATTTCTTGCTTATCTTTATCAGTTAATGGAATATAACGATGACTCAAAGTACACACCCCTTAATTATTTTTCAATTTGATTCTTTTTAACAATTTTAGCTTTTAATTGTCTTTTTCTAACTTGAACTAATAATTCCCGTCCCATTTCAAATTCGTCACGATTAATAATTGCTAAAGCAATAGATTTTCCAGATGTTGGTGATTGAGTACCAGAAGTGACTTCTCCAATCACGTTACCATCTAAATCCATAACTTCATAACCAGTACGAGCAATGCCTTTTTCTAATAATTCTAGGCCTACAGTTCTTCGTTTAGAACCATTTTCTTTTTGATCTTTCAAGACAGATTTACCGATAAAGTCTTCTTCAATTAAAGGTTTAGCTGCAAAGGCAATTCCGCCTTCATATGGTGTAATACTCTCTGTTAAATCTTGACCATGTAATGGCAACCCAGCTTCTAAACGTAATGTATCACGTGCACCAAGGCCACATGGTACAACATCGTGTTCTAACAAGCCGTTCCAAATATCAACAGTATCATTAATATCACAATAGATTTCAAAGCCGTCTTCACCAGTATATCCAGATTGTGATAGAATTACATTTTTTCCTAATAATTTTACATTTTGTTTGAATTCAAAAGGTTTCATTTCACTAACATCTATATCAACTAATTGACTGACTAAATCTCTTGCTTTTGGTCCTTGAATAGCTAATTGACCATATTTGTCTGAAACATTTGATACTGTCACATCAAACTTTGAACTTTGCTTTTCTATCCAAGTAAAGTCTTTATCAGTATTTGCAGCATTGACGATTAATAAATAATCATTATTTTCTAATTTATAAATTACTAAATCATCAATGACACCGCCTTCTTCATTACATAAAGCAGTGTATTGAGCTTTATTATCAGTTAAGTTGTTTGTATCATTTGAAAGTAAATATTGGACAAATTTACTAGCATCATTACCTTTAATAGCTATTTCTCCCATATGACTGACATCGAACAACCCAATATCATATCGAACTGCTTTATGTTCATCTTTAATACTAGTAAATTGAACAGGCATAGCCCATCCACCGAATTCTACAATCTTAGCACCACTATCTACATAGTTTTGATACAATGGTGTTTTTTTTAATTCGCTTGTCATTTAAAAACCCCCTATTATTTTATAAAAAAACAGGATAGCCAAAGCTACCCTGTTTATAAACGAATTCAGGATGCGTTACAGTATTATCCTTTTGCCTGAGAGTTTCGTTTATACAACTTGCACCTTCGGCGACAAAGTAGTTTAACTACTTTATGCTCTCTAATACTGATCAATCGCGATTTATGCTATTGATAATCTCTTCATAAAGTTGTTGAATAGAAAAACTACTATTCACTTTTATGAATGCGATTTCATTATATCTTGAAACCCTTGTTAAATACAAGCTTTTTAATTGGGATTTGGTTTTGCTTTTAGCATTAGGTCGATGTGAATCGTTAACAATTCTTTGATAAATTATATCGATGTCGCAATCTAACCATATCACATTTTGTTGCGTTTTTAGATAATGAAAGGAAGCATCATTTTCAATAATTCCCCCACCTGTTGCAATAATATCAAATTGCTGTAACGCTTCTTTTAAGTAATGATATTCTAACTCACGAAAATGTTGTTCGCCACGTGTTGCAAATATTTCAGGTATTGATTGCTGCTCGTTTATTTCAATGAATTGATCTAAGTCAACAAAAGATAGAGTGAGCTTTTGAGCCATAAATTGTGCTAACGTTGATTTTCCAGTACCCATAAATCCAATAAAAATAATTGGTTTTGTAAAATTAAACAATGTCATCTTCCTTTTTTGAACGTCTCAATAATCTGATTATTGTAATACATTTCTAAATTATTTAAAGTCTTAAGCTTTACTGTATATTGTACCGTATATAAAAATAAAAGTGATAGATAAATTGTAAAAATTACAAGAAGCGCGATACTTATAAAAGCTTTATTGTGATAGGTATAAGTTTTTTTCATAAATATTCATGACACCTCCACTTTGCAAATGAATTTTAATAAATTGATGGTTCACAATAGTAAAGGACGCTGACTGTACATCGTTTAATAAAATAATATTACCTTTGTGTGGATATTCTAAAATTATTTTATGAGATTGATATTTGAGCCATAGTAATTCATGATTCTTTTTTATCAGTATCTTCTGAGGAGTTTTGACTTCAAAAGTAGCATGCTGAAAAACTTTATTTTGGTGTAATGATATAGCAAATAATTCATATTCAACATCAAAAGCATTCGTTGCTTGATGAAAATAGTAATTTGCATTATGAATAAAGAGAGGAAGCAACATACAGAGGGTGAAGGTTATAAAAAGGGTTAATAGCATCTCAATTAACGTAAATGAAGCGATCCTAAATTTTAATACATGTTTTAATATGTGTCTGTGCATTTAAACCACAAATTGATGATGAGTTTAAATGAATATAATACTCATCAACAGTAACTCCTTTAGCTAATTCTTGAAATTTGTAGTGCTTAACTGCGTTTAGCATGACGTTTAAATTATCCAAATGATATAACTCCTCTTGATAATTATTATTTAATTGTTGAAATGAACTGATTATCGTCGTATATATTAAAACAACGATTAACAGTCCGAATAGACTATCAATAAGTAGTACACCTTGAAGTCTATATTTTTTCATAACGTATTCTCCCTTGGTCGATATTAAAAATTATTCTATAAGTTGCAGTTGGATATTTTATATAAAGAGAACCAAATTGGTTGATTTCTCCTTGGGCATTGAAAGTTAGAAGTGAAATATTAGATATACGGTAAATATAACCATTAGAGATACTAAAATGATACTTTTGACCATGTTGTTCAATCACTTTTATTTGATTACTGTTTTTTGAAAATAATAAAGTAATGGATTGATGATTCCGAAGTGCTTTAGATTTATAAAAGTCAAATTGATTGATTAGTAATGTTACATTATTATTGTGAGCAGATTGAATGTAATGATAAGTTGAAAGATAGCTTATTGAGATGAAAAGAAGAAGTTGTATGATAAATAAGGCAAGCATTGTTTCAATTAAAGTGAATGCTTTAGCTTTGTTAATTTGCAACTGCCTCACCATTTGATATGCTGATGGTTTCCCCAGATTTGCAATTCTTTTGACCATCTTTAATAAAACCCTCAGAAATTAAATCATCAATGCTTTTTGGAGATCCATTATGCTTTAGAGTATAGGCTTCTATTTGGCTATTGACCATCTTTACTTGTGCTTCACAACCTGTTGATTGTACATGTGCTGTTTGTTTGGCAATGTTTGGAATAATTAAGATAAGCAAGACACTAATAATTAGTAATACTAATAACATTTCTATTAGTGTAAACGCTTTGCATTTTTTATAAAAAGAAAATTTCATAATTAGCTCCTTTATTATTTAATTGTTTGAATCAAATTGAACATTGGTAACATGATGACTAGATAAATAGTGATGATAAAGCAACCTAAAATAATAAAGATGAAAGGCTGAATAAATTTTAAATGTTTATTGACTCTTTCTTCAAATTGCTGAATAAGGATTTGACTATAAAAGTGCAATTCCATATCTAATTTGCCACTCTTTTCTCCTTGTTCTAAAAATTTAATTAAATCATTTTGAAAACAAGCTTCATCTTTGAGAATTTGTGATAATGATTGACCTTGATTAGATTTTTCTAATAATCGCTGTCCAAGGTAATTTAAAAACATATCATTGTTCTGCTCAGTATATATAGATACTATTTTTTGAAGTGATATACCATTCTTATAAAACAATGCTAGTTCGTTAGCTAATTTATATGTCATTAGCAATTTATAATAGTTGTTAGCAATAGGTATATGAGTTATAAATTGTATTTGCTTATATACATCGATACGTTTTAAAAAGTATTTTATTATGAGTACAGAAATCATTAATAAAGTTGAGAATAGTAAAATAATATTAGGTAGGTAGCTGATAAGTATTGTAAGGAGATGTTGTCCTCGTGATACAGGAACATTCATAGTGTCATAAAGTTGTGTAAATTGAGGTAAGACAGTTAATTTTAAAGTTGTCAGTATGCCAAGAAAAACAATAATTAAAACGATTGGATATTGTATGGTTTTAATAAACCGTTCTTTTGCTTTGATATGTCGTTGCATATATTGAGCTGTTTGTCTTAATGAATTAGTAAATTCACCATACTGTTCTGCAAAATAAATTTGTGAAAGAATACCTGGAGAAAATGTTAATAATTTTAAAACTTCGTAGCAATTACCTCCGCTTTTTATAGTGCTTATTACTTGTGATGCTAACTGTACATTTTTAGAAAGATAATAAAAATTAAGGAATTTAAAGCTTTCAAGTAATGTAAAACCATTGTCTAACAGATTACACAAGCTTAATAACAACTCTGCTTGTTGTTTGTGAGTTAAAGGCTTGCGATGATAATTAAGTATATTTATTAGCAGTTTCTTCACAAATGACCCCTTCTTTTGACATGTTACCAATTAACTGTGATAAATGATGAAATGATTTAGGCAAGGTATGATTATGTTCAAAAAAGTATTCTATTTGATGATTTATCATCATTTCGCAAACCAATGCTCGTTGTTGATTTAGGGTGGTAATGAGTCTTTGATTAGAGATTAAATTAATTGATTGACATATTTCTTGAACTGAAATTCCCATTTCTAATAATCTTAATAAAGTTCCTTTGCAGTTGTTTGCGTGAATTGTAGATAATACTAAATGGCCACTTAAACTTGCCTGAATAACACATTTTGCGATACTGGCATCTCTAATTTCGCCAATTAAGATAACATCAGGATCACAGCGCAGAATAGCTTTAAATGTTGATACATAATTAATGCCTGCTTTATCATTTACAGATACTTGTGTAATGCCTGATATCAACTGTTCAACTGGATCTTCAATTGTAATAACATTTAAATTAAGCTCTTGTTGTGCATATAAAACCATTTGATACATCAGTGTACTTTTACCAGATCCAGTTGGACCACTAAATAATAACAATCCTTGCTTTTTATTCATAAACTGTTTGAAATCATTAAATTGGTAACACGTTTTATGTTGTTGAAAGTATTGTGGTACGATACGAATGACGCAACTTTCTGTACCTAATGATAGTGGTAAAGTTGAGATTCTTAAGTAATATTGTTGCTTATATTGATAGGTATATCTTCCACTTTGGGCGATTTGATGTGTTGATACATCTAAGCCAGCTTGAAATTTCATAAACGTTAACAGTTTAGTATAGATGCTTAAATTTAATTCTTCATAATCTACAAGTTGGTCATTAACACGAAATTTAATGATGACAGTAGTTTGACTTGGAATAAAGTGAATATCACTTGCATTCTGTTGTATCGCTTTGTTAACAATTTCCTTAAATAATATTTTCATAAAAGCACCTCCTACATATATAAACGTAGGAGGTGTTATTTTTACTTTAACCATTTAAATAGGGATTTAATTGTTCATCATCAACTGTCGTATAATCTCCGTGTCCAGGGAACAAAGGTAAATCGCCATCTAATTCAAAGAGTTTATCTTTGATAGAGTCAACTAATGTTTCGTAATCACCACGATATAAATCTGTTCGTCCTATGCCATTATTAAATAGTGTATCACCAACTATTGCAAAGTCATTAAAGACATAAGATAAACTACCTGGAGAATGTCCTGGTGTATGCAAGACATCAAACTCAAAGCCTTGAATATTTGCATGGCCTTCTTGAAGCGGCTTAGGTTTAGCTGTGCTAACAACTATTGGCATACCATATTGTTGGAATTTTTCAGATCCGTTCTTTTCTGGTGTAGTCAGAAAGCTGAATTCTTCATCATTCATATATAGGGGAACTGGATATTTTGCTAATACTTCATCAAGTGCGCCTATATGATCAAAATGCGCATGTGTTAATAAAACAGCTTGTAATGGTTTGTTAATTTGATTTAATTTTTTAAAGATTTTATCTACTTCACCTGCGGGATCAAATAAAATAACGGAATGATCATTTTCAACAAAATAAGTATTGGTATCAACTAAACCTAACGTTAGTTTTGAAATTCTCATAATTTATTCACCTTTGTTGTCCAAATGTTTTTGGACAGATTTTAGTTTATCATTCATTTTACGTTTTTTATCTCTTCGATCATCTATACGTAAATTCGTACAAACTCGGTCTAATCCTTTATCAAATGGTAATTCGTGTATGGCTTGTACTACTTCAAATAAATCTTTTAAATCGCCTTCTATTAAAGTATTCATAGGTGTTAATTGATAATCAATTTTCCCTTGGTCTTTAAACTCTTTTAATTTTGTTTGTATTTCTGCAATATATTTACTTACACTTGGTCCTTCTGTACCTACTGGAATAACAACTACATCTACAATAGCCATTATTTAACACCATCCTTTTCAATAATATAAGTTTTAATTAAACCGGCAGCGCCTGTAATACCAGCATCATTACCTAGTTTAGCTTGAACAATCTCTGTATTGTGCTGAGCCGGTTTGAACGCATAATGATGAAAATCAGTTTTGATGTTTTCTATTAATATTGCACCTGCTGTAGACATACCACCACCTAGCACAATATATTTAGGGTTACTAGTTACACTAATGATACTACATAAATAGCCAATATGATTAGCAACCTTTTCAGTGATAAAAATACAGAATTGATCACCAGCTTTTGCTGCATCAAAAACTGCTTTTGCAGTAACTTTATTTTCTTTAATTAAAGGTAAAATTGATGATTTAAAAGTTAATTTTGGATAATAAAAGTTAACTAAATTAACCACACCAGTAGCTGAAGCAACAGTTTCAATACAACCAGCATGTCCACAATTACAATCAAATCTTTGATCAAAATCTGTTCGAATGTGTCCTAATTCCGCACCTGAACCATTGTGTCCATGAACTAATTTTCCGTTAGAGATTACGCCTCCGCCAAGTCCAGTACCAAGTGTAATAGCTACAACATCATCGGCACCTTTGCCGGCACCTTTATGTTTTTCGCCAAGTGCTGCAACATTAGCATCATTATCTACATAAATTGGACAATCAAGCATTTTGGAAAAAATTTCTCTTACATTTACATGGTTTGTCCAATGTAGATTAACAGCACCATATACAACACCACTTTCAAAATCAACAGGACCAGGAACTCCTATCCCAAGGCCTATTACATTGTCCATTGTGTAATTTTGTTGTGGTAGTTGTTTTTCAAATGATTGTTTAATTTGTGTTAATAATGTCACACCTGATGGATCAGAAGTATCTGTATGAATCGACCATTTTTTTAATTGATTCAATTGTTCATCAAAGATGCCTAGTTTACAAGTTGTGCCACCAATATCTGCTGCTAAAATTATGTTCTTCATTTGTGTTCATTCCTTCTTTGGTTAATAATCAATAAACTTTTTAAATAAGTATCTTTTGAAATAAGCTGATAATCAAATAAGCTTCTAATCTCTTGTGCCATCATTTCACACGTATCTTTTGGATTTTTAAAATAAATAATATAGCCAAATTCTTTAAGTAATTGTTGAACATCATAAAAACTATTAATTTTTGTCTTCATTGACTATTTTCAACTCTTTTTTTAAATTTAAATAATCCGCATTGTTGGGTTCTACCTTTAAAGCATGATTAATATATTTTTCAGCTTTTTTATTGTCACTAAGTGATCGATTTGCGATAGCTAATTCATAATTTAATAATCCTGAATTAGGATAATTGCGCAATCCCCTTTCCCACTCAGCGATGCTCTCAGCTTTAGATTTGGTAGCTGCTGTAATTAACCCCTTTAAATAGTATGTTTTAGCATCATCATAATGATTATCCAACGTCTGTGAAACTATTTTTTCGGCTTCGTTATAGTTATAATGATTCATTTCATCTTCTATAAGAATATTGTAAATATTATCTTCTTTAATCGTGAATATTCTAACCTGCAATAAAATGAAAAGTATTAAAAATACGATTAAGAGCAACCAAAAAATATTCCGATTCGCTTTATAATAATAGCCTATATAGATTAGTAATAAGCCAGATATAAAACCACCAAGGTGTGCCATGATATTAACGTTTGATAATAACAGCGAAAACCCAATTAGTATAACTAATGCAATCAATAATTGGCCAATCATCTTACGAGAATAAACTTTACTTATTATCATCATTGCTATTATGGCACCTATAAGCCCAAAAATTGCCCCACTAGCACCAGCTGAAACAGTATCAGTATTAAAAGACAAAGATAAAAAATTTCCGAAAAGTCCAGAAATAATATATAAAATCAACATTTTCATTGGGCCTATAATCGCTTCAACAATTTTACCAAATATAAAAAGCGATAGCATATTCATCAATATATGTTCAAAATTAAAGTGTAAGAACATCGAAGTAATAAGTCTATACCATTCTCCATGAACAACGTTAAAGTGGACTAAACCACCCATGTCTAAGAGCTTTATATTTGAAAAGCGATTTAATAGTAATATCATGCTAAGCCAAATTACAATATTTATAGTAATTAAACTATAGGTAGCAGGAGAAAATTTTGCCATATATTTGTCTAGAGGATTTTGATTTAGCACTCTTTTTTTGTAATAAGCTGTTGTTTTACTATCTTTTTTATTAAAAAGACGACGTAAAAATTTATTCGGTATACATTGTTGCGCATCAGCTTCAGACGCTATTATTTTAACACTTATTTTTAACGGCTGTAATTCTTGTAAATCTTCAATGGGGACAGGTTTGTCCGAAAAGTAGTAAAAATCACAGGTTTTTGGTTGGAAGTTAAATTTTAGCGCAATATCATTGATGTTTTCTTTAATCTTTGATTTGTCAAATCTAATTTCTTGTGATGAGTTAACGGTATCTTTAATAATAATGAGAGACTGTTTTTTTCTATTGCATAACCATAGTTCATGCTGTTCGCTATTTTGATATATATAGTCATAGTTTAAATATCTAATCCAGTAATAACTTGATTTCCAATAAAGTTTTTCTAATTTCATGGCGTCCTCCATAGCGCTATGTTGTATAAATAATTAATTGATCCACAGCCTGATCATAATAATCAGTTGCAAAGTTCACGATTTGGAAATCATAAACTAAACTAATCGTATGAGAAGGATGTTCACTTAAAAAGCGGTCATAATATCCGCCCCCGTAGCCTATTCTATATCCGTCTTTATTAAAGGCTACACCAGGGACAATAATTAAATCTAACTCATTGGTTGTAGCCGTGTTTGAAGTAGAATAATTAATTCCTTTTGCATCTTTACTTATATCATTTAATGATAATAATTGCTTAAATGTCATATGATTTTCATTATAATCAGTGTGAGGAACATATATTTGTTTTCCCATTTTAATTGCCGTTTCTATAATGTCATATGTATTCACTTCATGGGGCATAGAAAGCACGATAGAAATTTTTTGAGCTTTTTGAAATACTTCTTGCTGGAATAATTGACCCTTTAGCCATAGGTCTGCAGTTTTTTTAGAAGAAGCATCAAAAGATTTCATCTTTGAAATCATATTTTGACGAATTTGTTTTTTAGTCAATCTATCACCCTCTTATCCACTTATTATAACGTTTATAAAATATATTGTCATTTATACAAAACGATAATTTGTAATAATTAAAACGGTTTGAACATAAATAAAACGGATTAAAATTGCAACACCTAAATCTTTTTATCTGTATGATTTCTATTCAAAGCCAATAAAAAAGCCAGTAAATGAATTTACAAAACTCACTTACTGGCTAATTTATCTAGGAATAATGTCCTAGCTTGTCAAACCATTACCAAATTATTTAGTTTCACGGTGTAAAGTATGTTTATTATCACGTGAACAATATTTTTTCATTTCAACACGTTCAGGATTATTTCTTTTGTTTTTAGTTGAGATGTAGTTTCTGTCACCACATTCTGTACAAGCTAATGTAACGTTTACGCGCATGATTATACCTCCTTACCTTATCTAAATACGACTTATTAATCATACCACTATCATACTTAATTGAAAAGTACTATTTTTAATTGGCTGTGTTAATAGCTGCTAAATGAACACCTATACTTCTGCAATGAATATTAAGTCTTAAGTGGATTGTTGATGTATTAGACGGCTATTATTGTTAGCTTAAACCTATATACATTTTGATGTTAATCTGTTTCATTATTACCATCGTTATCCTTTTTATCGGCATGATCTTTAAAATAGTAATTAATAATATCTCTTCCTAAATCGCCACCGTTTAACCATGGTGGTGGCACCGGTTGATTTGTATAAACGATAGAAAATGCTAATTGTGGATTATCTATCGGTGCATATCCAATATATGTTGAATTAACACGTGATTCGCCATTTTGGAAGACTTCAGCTGTACCTGTTTTTCCTGCAGAAGGCACAGTGGTTTTATGGAAACTTGCATATCCAGTACCGTCTTGTTTATTAAAGGCCATTTTAAAGCCTGCTTTAACTTCATCAAGTTGATCTTGTGTATTATTGACTCTATTTAATACGTTACCCTTAATTTTTTTCTTAAGTGGTCCTAACTCATCGGTATTTGTAGAATCATGTATTGCAAGACCGATATGAGGTTGTATGCGATATCCGTTATTAGCAATTGTAGACACATATTGCGACAATTGTATTGGCGTATAGGTATCGTATTGTCCTATCGCTAAGTCTAAATAATTACCAGGATTATTTGTCAATGGTGCCGTTTGACCTGCAGTTTCGTTTGGTAAATCAATGCCAGTTTTTACTCCTAAGCCTACTTGATTAAGGCCTTTACGAAGTTTTTGCCCCGCTGCTGAGATATCGGTTGGTAATGTCATGCCAGATGAATATGGATCTCCAGCTAATTTTAATGCAGTTTTAAACATATATACGTTCGATGAATGCATTAAGGCTTCTTTGTCATTGATTGTAATACGATTATTTTTATTAAAATAAGAGCGTTTAGTGAGTCCGCCTCTGAAATGTAGTGGTTCGTCTACCATTTCTTCACCAACTTTTATGGCGTTATTTTGATATCCAGCAAGTAGTGTGCCACCCTTCACTGATGACCCAACTGCGAACTGTGCTGTGAAGTTACCAATGTCATAGTCAGTTAGCTTACCATTTTTATCAATTTGTTTACCAGCCATTGCTAAGATATCACCGTTTTTAGGGTTTTGAACAACAATCATAGCGTTATCCATATCTTTTGCACCCTGACTTCTTAATTTATTAATTTGCTTTTCTAATAACTCCTCAGCTTTTTTCTGTAAATCTATGTCTATAGTTAGTTGTAAATCATGACCACGTGCACCTGGATTGATTACTTCAGAATTAATAACACGTCCTGATTTATCGGTCGTATATTTCATTTCTTTTTTCTTACCACGTAACACATCTTCATATTGATATTCCAAATATGACTTGCCCACACGATCATTTCTAGAATAGCCTTTAGCAAGATATTGTTCCGTTAATTCTTTAGGTACACCTTCAGCAGGTGTAGAAACATTACCAAAAATACCTCTTAGGCTATCACCATAAGGATATTTACGATCCCAATCCATAGTTGTATTAATGCCAGGTAATTTATTTAACTGTTGAGATACGGCTGCATATTCTTTTTCTGAAACATCTTTATTTTTAATCATTTGTGGGTCTAAAGTTGAACCAGCTGACATTTCTCTATAGATTGCTAGTACTTGCAAATCATCTTTAGAGAATGAATTTAATTGCTTTTTACTTATTTTATTATGAAGTGCTTCATCGTATTGATCTTGAGTAATACTACCATCATCAATTAAGTTTTGTTCTTTTGTCATCATTTGCTGGGCTTGTTTCGGATGAAGTTGTATCCAAAAGTCTTGTTTGTCTCTAGTTGTTATTTTATCTGTATCCATATGAATTAATTTGGCTAACTTTTTAGCCGTGTCTAACATTTCTTGTTGGGATGTTTTCTTAGATCTCGTATATGTAATAGCCATTTTTGAAGCATTATCTACAAGCACTTTGCCGTTTCGATCTAATATACGTCCCCGTGGTACAGATTCATTTACAGTGATATTTTCGTTATCTTTGATTTCTTGTTTGTAATGTGAGCCTTGTGCGATTTGCAAGTATCCTAATCTGAGTACAATTATTACAAAAATAAAGACAATGAGTCCGAATATAAAATTAATGCGGTGATTCATTGTATTTCTTATTTTTTCATCGTTTGATTTTTCCTTTAACCTTTTAAGCAAAATAACCTACCTCTATTCAACTTCTCTACTATCAAATGATATATGAAATCGCGAGATATTTCTATTATTTTGGTAAAAAAATAACGGTCTCGATAGCGAGACCGTGATATGTGACTAATTATTTTTGAGCTTCATTATATAATTCGTCAACTTTTTCCCAATTTATCACATTCCAAAATGCACTAATATAATCAGGACGTTTATTTTGATATTTTAAGTAGTATGCGTGTTCCCATACATCTATACATAAGATAGGTGTTTTTCCTTCAGTTAATGGGTTGTCTTGGTTAGGCGTTGTAACAATTTCTAATTTACCGTTATTTACAACTAACCATGCCCAACCTGAACCAAAACGACCTGCAGCTTTGTCAGCGAATTCTTTCTTGAATTCATCTAAAGAACCCCATTGTTCTTTAATTTTATCAACTACAGTACCTTTTTCTTCAGAATTAGGAGTTAAAAATTCCCAGAATAGTGAATGGTTTAAGTGTCCACCACCATTATTACGTACAGCTGTTTGAATGTTTTCAGGAACGCTATCTAAATTGGCAATAATTTCCTCAATAGATTTAGACTCTAAGTCTGTACCTTCAACTGCAGAATTTAATTTAGTCACATACGTATTATGATGTTTATCATGATGGATTTCCATTGTTTCTTTATCAATATGTGGTTCTAATGCATCTGCTTCATATGGTAATTTTGGTAATTCAAAAGCCATTATTAATCATCCTCCTAAATATGTTCTAACTCATAATAACAAGTAATCTGGGATACAACAAAGTATTTGCTTATCCATATACTATATTATTATTCTTACTATATTACTATAGCGCATTTGAAATTATTTTAAACATAAAACTAATATAAATACTTAAATGGAAGGAAATTCAGACTATTGACCTATATTTAAACATTTATTGGTATAAATATGATTGATGAAAAGTTAATGTGATTTATGTTGACAAGACTCACATGTACCATATATTTCAAGTTTATGCGTGTGGATATCAACGTTTGGTAAAAATTGTTTAACTTCATCAATTGGGCAATATTCAATGATTTTAGTATCACCACATTGTTCACAAATAAAATGGTGATGGTGGTGATTTGTACATGCAATTCTAAATTTCATTTCTCCGTCTAGTTCTGTACTTTCAATGATTCCTAAATCTTTAAATAAATGTAAGTTTCTATAGACAGTATCAAAAGAAATTCCAGGATAATGTTGATCTAATTGTTGTTGGATATGCTTTGCGTTAATATATTTATCTTTTTCAACAAAAATATCAAGCATGTGTTTTCTCTTATCTGTATATTTTAAACCATTATCTTTAAGGATTTTAATAGCATCATTTGTATTCATAATTAAACACCCTTTTTAAAATTTACTTTTTGTAGTAGCATAGTTAATCCTAGCATTATCACTAATAAAGCAACGATAACACCGCCAGGAGAAATGTTCATATAAAATGCTAATACTAAACCTAATACAACTGACAATTCCCCTAGTATAATACTACTGATGATAAGTTGTTTAAAGCCATTTGTAATTCTCATAGAAATTGCAATAGGCAAAGTGATTAATGCACTTACTAATAAAATACCAACTACGCGCATGGATGCTGAGATTACCATAGCCACAATAATAATAAATAAGAATTGTATCCATTTTGGAATGCCGATAACGGTAGCATATTCTTCATCAAATGATAGGATAAACATTTCTTTGTAAAATAGCATGACAAAGCTGAATACAATTATAGTAATAATAATAATTGTCACTAAATCACTTAAACTTACTGCGCTAATCGATCCAAAGAGTAATCCAACTATTTCTTGATTAAAACCATCTGCCAAAGATATAAATATGGCACTTAAAGCGATACCTGCACTCATAATTATTGGGATAGCTATTTCTTGATAATTTGTATAAGAAGTACGTAATTTTTCAATAAGTAAGGCACCTATGATTGCAAAAAGTATGCCAAACCACATTGGATTTATGATAATGAGCGCAGGAAAAACGGTTAGTATAAACATGCCAAAAGATATTCCGCCTAAAGTGACATGACTTAAAGCATCAGCAATAAGGGATAATCTACGAACCACAATAAATGCGCCGATCAATGGGGCAATAAAACCTATTAAAAGTCCGCTAATCAATGAGTATCTCATAAAATCAAAGTTTAATAATGCATCGATCAAAAGTAAACACCTCTAATCAAACTTGTGTGATAACGATATACATTTAATAACATAATCTGACTCCTAGTGATATTAGTATTATGATTTTTGACAACATTGTCGGTTATGTTGATGGTCAACAAATTGTATTGGGTGACCATAAATTTTAGAAATTTCGACTTCATCCAAAGATTTAAACGCTTCTGTTGTACCATGAAAATGAAGATGTTTATTTAAACAAGCCACTGTTGTTGCAGTATCTGCTACAACGCCTATATCATGTGTAACTAAAATGATAGTGATGCCTTCTCTCTTTAATGTTTCTAATGTTTCATAAAATTCACTAACATGTTTAGCATCAATGCCATTAGTGGGCTCATCCAATACAAGTACACTAGGGTTAGATATTAGTGCACGTGCAATAAGGACGCGTTGTTGTTGACCGCCAGAAAGTTTGGCAATATTTTTATGCATTAAATGACTAATATTCAATTTGTTTAAGACATGTTCTACTTGTTGATAATCGTTTTTATTAAAGTGTTGAAAAAGTCGCTTTGTTTTCGTTAAGCCACTCATAACGACTTCTCTTACACTTGCAGGAAATCCTGCATTAAAAGCAATTGCTTTTTGTGATACATAGCTTATTTTTAATGATGACTTTTTCTTTTTATATTGTTGCCCATCTACATAAATGTCGCCAGTTTGCAATGGCAATAATCCGAGGATAATCTTTAACAACGTTGACTTCCCGGCACCATTTGGACCGACAATTGCTAAAAAGTCACCTTTATTTATTTTAATATTAATATTTTCAAGAACTTGCTTATGATCATAATAATAATTAATATTTCTCAATTCAAATACTGGTGTTGACATCTTTTTCACCCCGCAATTTACTATACATATATTTATAAAATTTGTAAATAGTAACCTTTACGATAGAATTGCAAAAACTGAGACTTTATCAAAATCTCAGTTTTTAAATAGTTATTGCGTTAGCAATTTATCTTTGAGTTGTGGATCAAATTGTTGTGCTTTTAGCATCTCAATTTCAAGCTTGTAAGGTGCTTTTTTATTTTTCTTATCTTCACCTACAAAAGGTGTTTCAAGAATTTTAGGTATATCTTTAAAAGCATCATGATGGACAATATAATTTAATGCATCAAAGCCAATGTATCCAAATCCAATATTTTCATGACGATCCTTATGTGCACCACGTTCATTTTTACTATCATTGACGTGAACAACCTTGATGCGATCAACACCAATTATTTTGTCAAATTCATTTAAAACACCGTCAAAATCTTCTTTAACATTATATCCAGCATCATGAGTATGACATGTATCAAAACAAATAGATAAACGTTCATTGTTGTTTACACCATCAATAATGCGTGCAATCTCTTCAAAAGAGCGTCCAACTTCAGAGCCTTTTCCTGCCATTGTTTCAAGTGCGATACGAACGTCATTATCATTCGTTAGTACTTCATTCAAACCTTCAATAATACGTTTAATACCGGCATCTGCACCAGCACCAACATGTGAACCAGGGTGTAAGACGATATCTTTAGCTCCTATCGCTTGAGTACGTTCAATTTCATTTTGTAAAAAATTGACGCCTAATTCGAAAACTTCTGGTTTTGTAGTATTAGCGATATTAATAATGTAAGGCGCATGTACTACAATATTTGATAGGCCATAGGATTTCATTGCTTCATGACCTTTTGCGATATTTAAATCTTCTATCTTTTTTCTACGTGTATTTTGTGGCGCACCGGTATAAATCATGAATGTTGATTCTCCGTAACTATGCGCATCCTCAGCAGCACCTTGTAACATTTTTTTACCACTCATTGACACATGAGATCCTAATAGCATAACTATCACCTAACCTTTTTTGTTTTTTCTATTCTGTCTATTTTGTCGTTTGCTATATTGTTTTCTTTCTTGACGCTTCATTTGTTCAACCTGTTGTTTAAATTTCTTTTTATAGCCAGGCTTCACTTTATTTTTAGATTTACTACGTACTTTTTGCTTTACTTCATTAGTTAAGTGGTCGTCTTTACGTTCGCGCTTTTTCCGTGTATTGAATGATTTCACTGGTTGTAATTCATTGTTTTTGATATCGACCGTTTCAAATTGATAACCTTTGTCCTCAATTAATGAAATATTATGTTCATCATCAGGACTATATAGTGTAATAGCTACGCCTCTATAATTACCTCGACCTGTTCTTCCAACTCGATGTGTGAAGAAATCGATATCATTTGGTACATCAAAATTGATAACATGGCTCACACCTTCAATATCGATTCCACGAGAAGCTAAATCACTTGCAATAACAAATTGGAAGTCTAAATTGCGAATGCGTTTCATTTGCTGTTTACGTTCACGCGGTGTTAAACCTCCATGTATCATGCCGACTTTGATGCCAGATGCATTTAGAGAGTCTGCTAATTCATTAGCATTTTCACGACTATTGCAGAAAATAATACATAAATAAGGATTTAAAATATCAATTAATTGTAATGTTTTTTCAACTTTAGCTGTACCTTTTGTTGGAATAAGATAGAATTCGATATTTTTCTTATTTTGAGATTGATTATCGACAACTATGAACTCTGGTTGATTTAGATATTTGTTTAAAAATGGATGCAGTGATTTAGGTATAGTTGCGCTAAAGACTGCAATATTTGACGTATCATTTAGACGCGCTGCAATTTGATCTACTTGATCTATTAATCCTAAATCAATCATTAAATCTGCTTCATCGATAATTAAGTACGAAGCTAAATGAACATGTAAATGACCACTCATTGCTAAATCATTAATCCGTGTAGGTGTACCAATGATGAATTGTGGTTGTATATGCGTACGTTGTTTGTCTTTTTCAATGTCAGTTCCCCCGATAAACAATGAAACCTTAACGTTTGATTTGAATTGTGCCAAATGCTGAGTAGCCTGATAAAGTTGTTGAGCTAGTTCTCTGGTTGGTGCAACCACTATCACTTGAGGCTCTTTAAGATCTATGTCAATTAAATGCATGAGTGGCAATAAAAAAGCGTGTGATTTACCTGTACCAGTTTGAGATTGTCCGATTAAATTTGTTCTTTTTAATATTTTAGGAATAATACGATTTTGTATTTCCGTAGGCTTTTCAAAATTTAAATCTTTAATCGCATCTAGCATGGTTGATTCTAAATTAAATGTTTCAAATGGATGCTTGGACATGAAAATGCCTCCTAATTTATGTTTATTTTACTATGATTAATAGTATTGAAATGGATCAGTATTGATAGAAGAAGATGCTATTGTTATATCAGCTTCATGATCAGTTAACCAATCAGATAATAGCTGTTTCAAACCATCTTTCATGACGTATTCACTATAATGGTTGATATCTAAAATATTCATGCCTTCTGTTTTTGCATCGAGCGCATCATGATGTTTAACATCTCCAGTTACAAAAATATCTGCTCCTCTTTGAAATGCTACGTGCTCAAAGCCGATACCTGAGCCGCCAATGATTGCAACTCGACTAATTGTTATATCAGGTTTTCCAGCATAACGCAAGCTTGGAATAGCTAGAGTGGATTTTGTTTCTTGAATAAAATCTTTAACATTTTGAGGTGTTGCTAAATTTCCAATCATTCCTAAACCGCTATCAGCTTCTTTTGATAGTTCAATAAAATCATAAACTGGTGTTTCATAAGGATGATACTGTTGAATTAAATGTTCTGCAAGTTTACGTTGTTGTGATTGAATCATAAATTCAAGCTTAACTTCATTCACATATTCAATGTGAACTATTTTACCGATAAAAGGATTAGCTTCACCTACTGGTTTAAACTGTCCCGTACCTTTACTTTCAAAAAAACAATATTCATAGTTGCCTTCTTGTGCTAATCCAGCTTTACTAATTTGGCGTTTAAATTGTTCCAAATGTTCTTCGGGAATAAATGTTTGAACTTTGTAATATGTTGTAGTTTGAGGCACTAATATTTCAGTATCTTGCAATTTTAATTTGGTAGCTAGCATAGCGTTGACACCTTTGTAATAGTGATCTAAATTAGTGTGTAACGCGATAACTTGGATATCGTGTTGAATTATTTTACGTATCAACCGTCCATAACCGTCATCTGTAATGGATGTCAGTCCTTTAAAGATTAAAGGATGATGACATATAATAGTGTTGATTTCTTTTGTTAATGCTTCTTCAACCACTTCATTTGTGCAATCTAACGCAGTTAAAATTCCAGTCATCTTTGTATGTTTGTCACCAATTAATAAGCCAACATTATCCCATGATTCGGCAGTTTTTAAAGGGACATGTTTTTCAATTATTTGCATTAATTCATCAATTTTCATTGGCTAACACCTCTTCAATCAACTCGACTTCAAGAGAGACCTCTTGAAGTCTCTCCTGATGTGTCGTTGGATTTAACTGTTTTTTTATATGTTTTAGTGCAGTAAGTTCATGATGCCACTTCGAAAAGAAAATATCATTTTTATTGCGCAATAAGATGGGACCAAATTTAAGTTCGTATTTAGTATATTGTGGTTTCTCATTGCTATACTTTGCGACAACAATTTCGTAAATATGACCTTTTTCTATCAAAATTTCTTCCGCAATAATAGTAAAGTTTAAATTTACTAGCGTTTTACGCAACGTCTCAGTTTGAATATTACTTTGAAGGATAAGTCGTGTTTGTTTTGATAATTTTGCCTGGCCTTCAGTTAATATTTTAGCAATGAGCGGTCCACCCATGCCACAAATTGATATTGAATCAATTACGTCATTATCATAAATAACTGCTAAGCCGTCGCCTAATCGAACATCTATTTGTTGTGTTAAGTGATGTGCATGGACATTTTGTTTAGCTGCCTTAAACGGTCCTTCGATAACTTCTCCTGCTATTGCGTTATTACATAAATGATGTTGAACTGCATAGATGGGTAAATAAGCATGATCTGAACCAATGTCAGCCAAAACGCCTGGTTGAATATATTTGCTAACAGTTTGCAATCTTTTATTTAGTGATATCATTGATTTCTCCTTTATGTAAAAGAGGCTGAGACATCTTATATTGTCTCAGCCGAATAAAGCGGATATGATTTAGTCCATAAAGTCTTTTAAGCGTTTGCTTCGACTTGGATGTCTAAGTTTTCTCAAAGCTTTTGCCTCTATTTGACGAATACGTTCTCTTGTTACACCAAATACTTTACCAACTTCTTCTAAAGTGCGTGTTCGTCCATCGTCTAAACCGAATCTTAAGCGCAGTACATTTTCTTCTCTATCAGTTAATGTATCCAACACATCTTCGAGCTGTTCCTTAAGCAATTCATAAGCTGCATGGTCAGAAGGACTTTGAGCTTCTTGGTCTTCAATAAAATCACCAAGATGACTATCATCTTCTTCACCGATTGGCGTTTCTAAAGACACTGGTTCTTGAGCAATTTTTAGTATTTCTCGAACTTTTTCAGGAGGTAGGTCCATTTCTTCACCAATTTCTTCAGGTGCAGGATCTCGTCCTAAATCTTGAAGTAATTGACGTTGAACGCGGATTAATTTATTAATCGTTTCTACCATATGCACTGGGATACGAATTGTACGTGCTTGGTCAGCAATTGCACGAGTAATTGCTTGTCTAATCCACCACGTTGCATAAGTTGAGAATTTAAACCCTTTATTGAAGTCAAACTTCTCCACAGCTTTAATTAGTCCCATGTTGCCTTCTTGAATTAAGTCAAGGAATAACATGCCTCGTCCTACATATCTTTTAGCTATGCTTACCACAAGTCTTAAGTTTGCTTCAGCTAAACGTGATTTAGCAATTTCATCGCCTTGTTCAATACGTTTTGCTAATTCAATTTCTTCTTGTGCATTAAGAAGGTTAACACGTCCAATTTCTTTTAAGTACATGCGGACAGGATCATTTATTTTAACGCCTGGAGGTGCACTTAAATCATTTGGATTAAGTTTTTCATCGGTATCTGAACTATCTTTTTCGTTTACTAGTGAAATGTCATTATCATTCAATTGATCAAAAAATTCATCCATTTGATCGGTGTCCATATCGAAGTTTTGCATTTTTTCTGCAATTTCTTCATGGCTCAAATGGCCTTCTTTTTTACCTTTTTCAAGCAATTGTTTTTTTACATCTTCTAAAGTTAAAGTAGGATCAATTGTTTGCTTTTTAATTTTTACTTTGTTATCAGACATGAAAAGGCCTCCCGAAAATAATATAAGCTTTCAATAGCGATATTTAATTATATAACAAACTTATATAATGTCGATAGTATAATTAAAAATTCATAACAATTACGCACAAGTATTGTCGTTATTTTTATTTACTACGTTATAATCATTTTGAATTAATAGACAAATATCAATCACAGACTATATTTACCCATTAAAAGCGCATAATAACCATTATACAATATAAACCTTAAAATAGAAACAGTCTGTGCACTAATATTATTATGTTTTGAAATACTTATCATTTGTTACATCATCACATTCGTTGTTGATTTTTTTGAACAATCATTTGTAAATAGTATTTAACCATATCAATATCGCCGGTACGCTGCGCTTCGTTTAACTTGTGATTTAAGATTTCAATCGAATCTTCATCATTATTTTCCATTAAGGTCGCGATATAGTCTTCAATTTCATGGTCAAAAGGCTCTAAATTTAAATCATAATTATCTAGTGAAATCATCATTTCTCTCAAATCACTAGAATCTGTATATTGAATGAAATCGCTGATATGATAATTGTCATTTTCAGCATAAAAATCTTTTAATATCTCAAATATTTGTTTGAAAGAGGGATTAGAAAAAAGTTGACTATTGATATTTGCTGCATAATTTAAAAATGTATCTTTATCATTCATAAAATGTTTTAGTAAGCCACGCTCTGCTTTTTCACGTTTATTTAAATGATTAAAATTGTCTATTTGAGGCGCATGCATAGGCTGATTATCATGAAAATATGCACCAGAATAATAGTTATCGTAATCATATTCAGTAATTGAATGAGATTGTTGAGCTATTTCATTATTTAAACGATTTGCCTCAATATTAAACACACCAGCTACATCTTGAACAATTTTGTTTTTCAGAATATTTGATTGTACAAATGCGACATCTTGTATAGCTTCCTTCAAATATCGTTCGTAGGCTAAATCATTATGTTGTATTTCGTCTTGTTTCGTCTTGTATTTAAAGACAATAAAAGATTTCTTTTCAGTAGCTACAAAATTCAAAAATTCCTCTTTACCATATTTCACTATATATTCATCTGGATCCATATCATTTGGTAACTGTATAATATAAACATTAAGTCCTTGTTGTAATAATACTTGGCCTGTTTTAAGTGCAGCTTCTCTACCAGCAAAGTCGCCATCAAACATAAGGGTAACATTGCTGGTTAATTTTTTTAAAAATGTTATATGCTCTTGTGATAGAGCTGTTCCCATGCTGGCAACTACGTGTTTTAATCCTGCAGCGTCTGACTTAATGACATCCATAAATCCTTCTAAGAGAATAACTTCATCATTTTTACGTATACGTTTTCTAGCATAATCAAGATTATATAATAACCTTCTCTTTTGGAATATAGGTGTTTCAGGACTGTTTAAATATTTGGGCTCTTGATTACGATAGGTTCTGCCTGAATAGCCTACAATACGTCCTTGTGCATTGTTTAATGGAAACATGATGCGGTCTCTAAAGCGATCATAGTAGCTAAAGTTTTCTTCATTTCTGGACAGTAGCCCTGCTTCGTATGCAAGTTCAATATCATAGTCATTCTTTGTTAAAAAATCTAAACAGAAGTGTGCATTATCTGGGGCATATCCTATGCCGCGTTGTTGAATTAACTCGTCGGTAAAACCGCGTTGTTTTAAATAGTTTAATGCTTCTTCCCCTTCAACTGTTTTTAATAAAGCATATTGATAATATGTTTGCATCAATTCGTGCATCTCTATCATTTTTAAGTCATCAGATGCGATTTGTGGTGTTTCTGAAGGTGTACCAATATCAACGTTTATATTGACACGTGCACCTAATTCTTTCACTGCTTCAACAAAAGAGATATCTTTTATATCTTGTGTAAATTGAAAGACATTTCCACCCTTTTTACAACCAAAGCAATGACAAATTTGCTTATCTTCAGAAACTGTAAATGAAGGTGTTTTTTCATCATGAAAAGGACACAAACCTATATAATTGCGCCCTCTTTTTTCTAATTTAACGTATTCACTTACCAAATCTAAGATATCAGTTTTTTCTTTTATTTCATTAATCACGGATTGTTCTATTCGCAATTTCGATCACCTATTACTTGTTAGTCGTCAAATTATAACGCTTTTTTGTTTCAAAAGATATTATTTTGATTGACGCTGTTCTATAAGTGCAATAACATCATTTGCAGTTTCCTCAATCGCCTTGTCAGAAACATCGATAACAGGACATCCTACCCGTGCAACAATGTCTTCGAAGTATTTAATTTCTTCTTTAATTCTAGCGTCGGTTGCATAACGTGCAGAATCTCCTAAGCCAAGTTGTTTTAAACGTTGCTTTCGAATACGATTTAATTTATCTTCACTAATTTTAAGTGCAATACATTTTGCAGGATCTATTTCAAATAGTGCATCAGGCGGTGTAACCTCTGGTACAATTGGCACATTCATTACTTTATAACTACGATGAGCAAGATATTGAGATAGCGGTGTTTTCGATGTTCTTGAAATACCTATGAGCACGATATCTGCTTTTGGCAAACCTTTTGGATCTTTACCATCATCATATTTTACAGCAAATTCAATCGCATCTATTTTTTTAAAATAAGCATCGTCCAATCGATGAACCATTCCAGGCTCATAATAAGGTGTTTGTTCAACTGACTCTGATAATATACTCATCAATGGACCCATAATATCAACAGACTGAATCTGTTTATCTTTAAGTTCTGCTTCCATATATTTGCGCATTTCAGGTTTAACTAATGTATAAACAATGATAGCCTTTGTGTCATGCGCAACTTGAATGACTTCATCAATATTTTCAAACGATTCGATATAAGGATATCTTAAAAATTCATTTTTGCATTGTTTAGGATTAAATTGAGACACACAAGCCCGTGCCACGAGTTCAGCTGTCTCTCCAATTGAATCTGAGGCAATAATAATCTTTATATTTTCCATTAATGTATACCACCTATTCTTTAAATAAAGATACAAAAAGTTTTGTTATTGTTGTTTTTGAAATACGACCCACAACTTCGTATTTATTATTGTCTTTTTTTCTAACTACAGGTAAAGCATCAATTTCTTTTTCTATCATTTGATTTGCAGCATATACGACTAATTCCGATTCCTCTAAATATGTGACGTTTGGCATTCTTGTCATATTGATACTAATCGGCATAGTATGTATATCCTCACCAATCATAGAAGCGCGTAATAAATCTTTGCGAGAACAAATGCCTATAAAATCATTATTGTTATTCACAATGAACAATGTGCTCGCATCTTCTAAGAAAATCGTGCAAATGGCATCGTAAACAGTCATATCTCCCTTTACTACAACTGGATGTGACATGTAATCTTTGACATTATATTGGCGCAATTGATCTTTAAATATTTTATTTTTAGATTTACCAGAATAAAAATAGCCAACGCGAGGTCGTGCTTCTAAAAAACCAGACATAGTTAAAATAGCTAAATCAGGTCTTAAAGTTGCTCGTGTAAGATTTAGGTGTTCAGCAATATGCTCACCAGTGATAGGTCCTTCATGCTTAACAATATCAATTATTTGCTCTTGCCTTTTACTAAGTTCTATAGGTCTTCACCCCTCTTAATTTCTATTATATTATAACTGTAAATGGTTGTTGCTACAAATACATATAAATACTTGCTTAAAAAAATACTTTCAATTAGAATGAACTTAAGCGAGTTAAGGACGGTGCAAGCTTAACGATGACATTGGCATAACAATTTGATAAGTAAAGAGAGTGGCTACACTAATTTGGGTGGAACCGCGGGTTAATATGTTAATAAACGAATATTTATTATTCGGTTAAAAATAATGACTCGTCCCAAAGATGGAGATATATTATATCAACGTCTTTGGGACGTTTTTGTGTACAAGGAGAGGATAAGCATATGGTAAAAGATATGGATACAATTGTTTCGTTAGCAAAGCACAGAGGGTTTGTATTCCCTGGCAGTGATATATACGGAGGGCTTTCAAATACATGGGATTATGGGCCTCTTGGTGTAGAATTAAAAAATAACGTTAAAAAAGCATGGTGGCAAAAATTTATTACACAATCACCTTATAACGTCGGGATTGATGCAGCGATTTTAATGAATCCTAAAACTTGGGAAGCTTCTGGACATTTAGGTAATTTTAATGACCCTATGATTGATAATAAAGATAGTAAAATTCGTTATCGTGCAGACAAACTAATTGAAGATTATATGCAACAACAAAAAGGAGACGAAAACTTTATTGCTGATGGCTTGAGTTTTGATGAAATGAAGCGCATTATCGATGAAGAAGGCATTGTTTGTCCTGTAAGTGGTACTGCAAATTGGACAGATATTCGTCAATTTAACCTTATGTTTAAAACTTTCCAAGGTGTAACAGAAGATTCAACAAATGAAATTTTCTTACGTCCAGAGACTGCGCAAGGTATTTTTGTTAATTACAAAAATGTGCAACGCTCTATGCGTAAAAAGTTGCCATTTGGTATTGGTCAAATAGGTAAATCATTCCGTAATGAAATTACACCAGGTAACTTTATTTTTAGAACAAGAGAATTTGAACAAATGGAATTAGAATTCTTCTGTAAGCCTGGCGAAGAAATCGAATGGCAGAACTATTGGAAAACTTTTGCTAGTCAGTGGTTAAAAGACTTAAATATTAGTGAAGAAAATATGCGTTTAAGAGACCATGATGAAGATGAGTTATCTCACTATTCTAACGCTACGACTGATATAGAATATAAATTCCCATTTGGTTGGGGTGAATTATGGGGTATTGCAAGCCGTACTGACTTCGACTTAAAACAACATAGTGAGCATTCAGGAGAAGATTTTAAATATCATGATCCTGAAACAAATGAGAAATATATTCCTTATTGTATCGAACCGTCTCTTGGTGCTGACCGTGTAACATTAGCGTTCTTGTGTGATGCCTATGATCAAGAAGGTGTTGAAGGCAGTAAAGACGCTCGTACGGTTCTTCATTTCCACCCTGCTTTAGCGCCGTATAAAGCAGCAGTGTTGCCATTGAGTAAAAAGCTTTCAGGAGAAGCGATTAAGATTTTTGAAGATTTAAGTTCAAAATTTGCTATTGATTTTGATGAATCCCAATCAATTGGTAAGCGATATCGTCGACAAGATGAAATTGGAACACCTTATTGTATTACATTTGACTTTGATTCATTAGAAGACAATCAAGTAACTGTTCGTGATCGTGATTCTATGGATCAAGTACGTATGCCGATTGCTGAATTAGAAGCATTTTTAACAGAAAAAGTTAAATTTTAAGATATACGTAAAGGTTAATACTTGCTAATTCTGTGCGCAATAGATTATCAATAGCTAAATAAAACCTCCCGTAAAAAGATTGTCTAGAAATGGACAACAGTTATGGGAGGTTTTAATAGTTATTTGGGTTCTAATCTATTGAGTTGATTAATTAATTTTTGACTTTTAAAAAATACACCAGCATATTCTCTATATAACATAATCATAAAGTCAGACATTTCGTTTATAATCTCTTGATGGATGCTAAGTTGATTCATTTTTTCAATGGGTAATTGTTGTAATATATTTAACAGGTACAAGGTTTTATTTGATATTAATAAGGCATGTGGATCTCGATAAGCTGCTTCTTGTGAAATAGCACCATGAAATTTAAAACTGTACCCTATTAAGTTAGACGGATTAGTTGAACCAGTTATGACACAATGGTTAAAGTTTGCGGAAAAGCCATATTTATGCATACATTTCAACATCGTAATTATCGACATTAGCTGTGCAGAAGTACCTGCAGTAATTTTTGTTAAAACAAAATGCAATAATTCATAATAATATTTTGAAATTTCTTGATCGTCCATGGCTTTGTCTATAATTTCAGCACTAAGTGATGCGTAGCTATGTGTGTATAAATCAAGCCTTAACTCGTAATGCTGATTTATAACATCAATAGAATTAAGGGTTCCCATTCCACGCCATTGGTTATAAATAAATAAGCCATACACAAATAATTGTGTATGAGCTTGAAAACCACTTTTGGCTTTTTTTGCACGACGTACCATTAAGGGTACTTTAGCGCCATGTTCATTAAGGATAGTAATTACTTTATCTGATTCACCATAATCCACAGACTTAATAATAATCCCTTTTTGTTTCATGAGCATAAATAACACCCACTCTCTGTTTAATCTTGGTCTTCAATATATCCAATTTGACGTATAAAATTCACTTTATTTCTCCAATCCTTTTGAACTTTTACCCACAATTCTAAATATACTTTGGAACCAAGTAACATTTCAATATCATGACGTGCACGTTTACCTACTTCTTTTAATTTTTTTCCACCTTTACCAATAACGATTCCTTTTTGAGAATCACGTTCAACATATATCGTTGCTTCAATGCGAACACGATCTTCATTTTCTTTAATCATTCTATCGACATTCACGCCAATAGCATGAGGGATTTCTTCGCTAGTTAAGTGTAATATTTTTTCACGAATGATTTCACTAACAACAAATTGTTCGGGATGGTCTGAAATTTGATCGTCAGGATAATACTTTGGTCCTTCTGGTAAATGGCTTTTAAGCACATCTATAAAATGGTCAACATTAAGTCCTTCTAATGCTGAAATAGGTACTATCTCAGTGAAGTTCATATATTTTTGATAAGCTTCGATACGTGGCATCAAAGAATCTGGATGTACTAAATCAATTTTATTTAATACTAAAAATACGGGTGTCTTCACATTACGTAGCATGTCCATGATATATTCATCACCACGTCCGATATCTTCGTTTACATTGACCATAAACATGATAGCATCAATTTCAGACAATGTATTTTTAGCCACGCGCATCATATAATCACCAAGCTTATGCTTTGGCTTATGAATACCTGGTGTATCGATAAAAATAATTTGCGCATCATCTCGCGTCATTACGCCTTGAATTTTATTACGCGTTGTTTGAGCTTTATCTGACATTATTGCTATTTTATGGCCAATCACTCTATTAACAAATGTTGATTTACCAACATTTGGTCGACCTATAATTGAAACAAAACCTGATTTATGTACTGTCATTAATTTTCTAAATCCTTTCCGGAAAATCCAAATGGTAACAATTCTGAAACTGAGGAAGCACGCATTTCACCTGTATTATTTGTCATATATATGGGCATATCATCATCACATAATTCTTTTAAAACTTGTCTACAAATACCACATGGCGATGTTGGTTTTATACTATTAACTGTCACAGTTATTGATTCAAAATCCCCAGGCTGATATCCAAGAGCGATTGCTGCGGCAAGACTGGATTGTTCTGCACAAATTGTTGCAGGATAAGATGCATTTTCAACATTGGCACCATAAAAGCCTCTGCCATCCTTAGTTTTCAAATAAGCGCCTACTTTAAATTGACTATAAGGCGTGTAAGCGTTACTTTGAGCTTTTTGAGCTTCTTCAAAATAATGTTGTTGATAACTCATTGTAACAAACTCCTTTACGAAAATATATGAGGAATAAAAATAATTAGTCCAGTAATAATAGCAAAGATAGATACTAGCATGACACTAAAAGCCGCGATATCTTTGGCGTACTTTGCAAACTCATGATAATCCAATGTTACTAAATCAACAACAAATTCTATAGCCGTATTCAGTGCTTCTAATGTTAAGACAAGAAATATGGATAATAGGATAAAAAGCCACTCATATCTGTTAAGTTGAAAGACAAATCCTAAAACAATAACAAGTATTGAAATGATAAGATGAAGTAAGAAATTATGGTCTTTAACAAGCAGTGCTTTAAAACCATTAAAGGCGTATCTAAAACGTTTAAACTCTTTAATCTCTCGTCAGTCCATATGCAGTTAATATTGTTTCTTGCCGACCAAACATTTTCTTTTCATCTTCTTCATTCATATGATCATAGCCTAATAAATGTAAAAATCCATGAAGAGCAAGAAAGCCTAACTCTCGTTCAAATGAATGACCATATGTCGTAGCTTGTTCTTGTGCTACATCTGTACATATAATAATATCACCTAGTACGCGAGGTATCTCCAAGCCTGTTATTTCAGGTTCATCCTCTTCCAAAGCAAAGGATATAACATCGGTTACTTTATCTTTATCTCGATATATTTTATTAATTTGTTGAATTTCTTCTTTATCTACAAATGTCACGGATAATTCTGCATCTTGTGTAATACCTTCTTGTTCTTTTGCAAAGTTAAGTAAATCGTCAATTTGTTGAAACCATGCTTCATCAACCATTTGCGTGTGGTCACTAAAATCTATGGTAAACATGTTTATTTTACCTCCCCATCATATCTTGCGATAATTTTACCTACTAAAGGATGTCTAACAACATCGGATTGATCCAAATTCATAATATGAATACCATTTACCCCTTGCAATTTGCTTATAGCTTCTTTCAAACCACTTTTAACGCCTTTAGGTAAATCAATTTGGGTTTGATCTCCAGTAACAACCATTTTTGAATCGAAGCCTAACCTTGTTAAAAACATTTTCATTTGTGCATGTGTTGTGTTTTGTGCTTCATCTAAAATCACAAAGGCATCATCTAATGTACGACCTCTCATATAAGCAAGTGGTGCAATTTCGATAATTCCTCTTTCAATAAAACGTGCTGTTTGTTCACGACCTAATACCGTATTTAAGCCATCATATAATGGTCTTAAGTAAGGATCTACTTTTTCTTTTAAATCACCTGGTAAAAATCCTAAAGATTCACCAGCTTCAACAGCAGGGCGTGTTAGCACAATGCGTTTGACTTTCCCTTTTCGTAATTGTTTAGCTGCATAAACAACAGCTAAAAATGTTTTTCCAGTGCCAGCAGGACCCACGCCAAAAACTAAATCATTTCGTTGCATTGCATTGACATACATACGTTGTCCCATAGTTTTTGCACGAATGGTTTTACCATATGCATCTTTTGTAATTTCATCCTCATATAAATCTAATAAAAATTGCAAAGTATTATTATCAGCCATTTTAATAGCAGCTTCTACGTCTTTAAGTGTAATAACATGGCCGAGTTCTATAACTTTTAATAAATTTTTAAGAATTTGTTCTGCCTTTTCAACATGCTCCAGACGTTCGCCTTTAACAGCAATTTCTTGACCTCTGGCATGTATGACAACATCATATGCATCCTCTAGCGCTTTTAAATGCTCATCATTATTTCCGATTAAAGCTTGAGATTGATTAATGTTGTCGATTTGAATTATTTCTGGCATAAACGGGCTCCTTTACAAGTAACATTATTTATCAAATTTTTACTGCATGATATAAATAGGTCAATTTATGATTATTATATCATGATAACTAGATAACCTTGGATGTGAAAATTATTAAAACTCACTTTCAATAAAAGTTTACTAAACAATCCATATTGATACAAATTAATGTGTTTGTAAATTTAAAAAAGATTGGCTAATGGGCTCAAAATATAAAAAATAACATATCCCACTACATACAATTTAATTAGTGGAATATGTTATATATTATAATTGCTTTGGTTTATTCAATATTTCTTGCCAAATTAAACCATTAACTACAGGATTGTTATCAAATTGTAGTGCTTGATGGGTCATATTTTGTTCGATTGATTTGGTGTTTAGCAATTGCTTTAAGCGATATTGTTTAGCTCTAGGTGATAAATATTTATCGCTAATAATTTCTTTTGCTTTTTGCTCAATCATTGCGAGTTGCTTTTCTTTTTCATTATCAATATCTAAACGAACACGTTTTAAATCATCCATAAGTGTATGTTCTAAATCTTGATTTGAAGGCTGCTTATTCACAACATCTCTTGATGATGGCTGTGTTTGTAAGGTATCATTATTGCTATTTTGAGATTGTGTTAGTTGCCTTGATGATCTTTGAACTGTAGGACGTGCTTTATCTTGTGTTTCCACCTTAATCTCTCGTTCTAATTTACGATCTTTATACACAGGTTGAGAGGTATTTTTATCGTGTTGTACTTTTTTATGTTTCGTATGTTCACCTGAAATTTCTTCATTCATTTCATTTAGCTTATCTCCAACTTTATCTAAGAACGAACCTTTTTGTGGTTGACGTGATGTTGGTTTAGACTGAGCTTTCTTTTTAGGTGGTTTTTGATTCTGACGTTGTTTATGACTCTTATCCCCCATCGCACTGATAATTGAAATGATGACCGAAATAGCAAATATGAGAATACCAATGTTCATGACATCACCCCTTTAATTATTTTGGTGATTCTGGGTCTTCTTTGTCTGTATGTTTATTGATAGCATTTCTCATTCCTGTATCAGCTTCTATATTTTTTAAATTATAATAGTCTTTGACACCTAAATTACCGTTGCGTAGTGCTTCTGCCATAGCAAGAGGTACTTCAGATTCTGCCTCAACAACTTTTGCACGCATTTCTTGTACACTTGCTTTCATTTCTTGTTCTTTAGCTACTGCCATCGCGCGACGTTCTTCGGCTTTAGCTTGAGCAATGTTTTTATCTGCTAGTGCCTGCTCAGTTTGTAAATCAGCACCAATATTTTTACCGATATCTACGTCAGCAATGTCAATGGATAAAATTTCAAAGGCTGTACCTGAATCTAAACCTTTACTTAATACAGTTTTAGAAATATTATCTGGATTTTCAAGAACTTGTGTATGATGTTCACTTGAACCGATAGTTGAAACAATACCTTCACCTACACGAGCAATAATTGTTTCTTCACCAGCACCACCGACTAATCGAGAAATATTAGCTCGAACCGTAATACGTGCTTTAGCTCTAACTTCGATACCATTCATAGCCACACCAGTAATAAAAGGTGTTTCTATAACTTTAGGATTAACAGACATTTGAACAGCTTGTAATACATCACGACCGGCTAAGTCAATCGCAGCACCGCGTTCAAACGGTAGATTTATATCTGCACGTTGCGCAGCGATGTTTGCATCAACAACTCTATCAACGTTACCACCAGCTAAGTAGTGAGATTCTAACTGATTAGTTGTTAAGTTTAAACCAGCTTTATGTGCTTTTATTAATGGCGCAATTACTTTTCTAGGCGAAACGCGACGTAAACGCATACCAATGAGTGTTCCGATTCCAACCTTAACGCCTGCTGCAATTGCTGAAATCCACAGTCCAACTGGAACAAATGAAAATAAAATAAGAATTGCTACAAGAATTATAATAGCAATTACAATAAATCCAATACTAAACATTAAATCACTCCTATAAATTAATCTATCTCTCTTACTACAACTCGAGTGCCTTCTACTTCTAATATTTTGACATCTTTATTTCTTAAAATAAATGAACCATCTGACACAGCATCTATTCTTTCATCATTTATTAAAATAATGCCTGCTGGACGTAAGTCTGTAGAAGTACGAGCTATTTTGCCAACTAAGTGAGAACGGTCATCGTGAGATCTATAACCAGCTTCAGCATTTGTCGAATCTTTAAGTACAACTTTTTCAAAAAAAGGTATTTTTCGATTTAAAAGTTTTACTAAAATGACCCATTCAACAATACTAAGAATAACTGCAATAATGACATTGAATAACATAATAAACAAGTTATCACCAAGCATTATTAAGCTTAATGAGATTAGAACTATGCCAAAAAAGCCTATTATTGCACCTACAATAAAGAGCTCTATAATAACAAAAATTACCCCTATGCCAAATAAAATTACCGATATCAAATTGACGTCGCCATTGATGAGAAATCCTAAAAATAATAGTAATAAACATAATGCTGCAACTACACCTATTAAATTAATTTTAGGAGAGTATAATTGATATAAAAATCCTAAAAATATAGCGACTGTCAGAATAAGTGTCATCAATGGATGTGTAAGAATTTGAGCTACATCAAATATCCAAGAGACATCAGAAGAAAAGTTCAGCAAGAAAAAGGTATGTATTCCATTTATAACTGTCATAAATTCACCTCGCTCCCATTTTGATTATACATGAATCATGACTAAGATTATAGGGATATAAAAGAGAATCTATAAGATTTCCAACAACAATATATTAAATAAATGAATAATAGCTGGTATTTATTTTTAACGATATAATGAGTCTGATAAAATCAACAACCTAAATAATAAAGTTTAATGATTTTTGAAATGCATTTAGAATTTTTAATTATATTTTTTATATTGTAATATCACTTGTATAATATGTTGTTATCACTTAACCCCTGCTTGGTACTACTTTCTCTACAGTTCCATGAAACGATAATTCATATTCAAATATACTTTTGCAATACATCATTAAAATATATGAAAAGATAATAACTTTGCAAACTAAAAAACAAAAGTATAACAAAATGGCAATTTCTACGTTATTTCAATAGAAATTGCCATTTTTCGTTGGTTGGAACCTATTTATAGTCCTAACCTAATATATAATTAACATTCGTGTTGAGGGAGTCAACAGAGCTATTAATTATTTGAATTTACGTTTACGCGCAGCTTCAGATTTCTTTTTACGTTTAACACTAGGTTTTTCGTAAAATTCACGTTTACGTACTTCTTGAATTGTACCGCTTTTTGATACTGAACGTTTAAATCTACGTAACGCATCTTCAAGTGATTCGTTTTTACGTACTACTGTTTTAGACATCTGTATTTCCCTCCCTCCAAATATCAACGGAACTTTAATAATTATGTGCATAGTACAATAGACTATGCTTTATTTAGTATAATATATCTCCATTGTGCGGTCAATTAGTAAAGCGCGGAAAGTTTACACTAGTACTTCTTGCTCAGATAAATTAGAAGCATGTTCAACTACTCTTAATGCTTCACCTTTATTTAGCGGATAATCAGCATGTACAATCTTTACTTTGACAATTTGACCTATCAATGATTCATCACCATCAAATTGTACTTTCATGTAGTTATCTGCATAACCAACCAGTGAACCATGGAAACTACCTTTTTCTTCAGGAATAACTTCCAATACGTCATCTTCAAACTTAGAAGCATATTCTTTAGCTAATTGATCACTTAAAGCAATTAATTTGTGAACACGTTCATTTTTAACATCTTCATCAATCTGATTATCCATACGAGCAGCAGGTGTACCGATTCGTGAAGAATATGGAAATACATGTAATTCAGAAAACTTATGTTTTGCTATAAAATCAAAGGTTTCTTGAAACTCTTCATCAGTTTCTCCAGGAAAACCTACTATAACATCACTTGTCACTGCCAAATCTGGCAACGCTTTATGAAGTTTTGATAGACGTTCTGAAAAATGTTCCATCGTGTATTTACGTCGCATACGTTTAAGCACGCTATCTGAACCTGATTGTAACGGAATATGCAAATGACGGACAACTTTATTAGATTTTTCAATGACATCAATCACTTCATCTGTTAGTTGACTGGCTTCAATTGAAGAAATACGAATTCTTTCTAGACCATCAATCGTTTCTAAATCGCGTAACAGTTGTGCTAGATTATAGTTTTTCAAGTCTTGACCGTAACCACCAGTGTGAATACCAGTGAGCACAATCTCTTTATAACCTGCATTGACAAGCGTTGTGGCTTGTTCAACAACCTTTTTCGGATCTCTAGAACGCATTAAACCTCGAGCCCATGGTATGATGCAAAATGTACAGAAATTATTACAGCCTTCTTGAATTTTTAATGAAGCACGTGTACGATCTGTAAAATACGGTACATCTAATTCCTCATAGGTGCGATTTTTCATAATGTTTCCTACACCATTAATAGGTTGGCGCTCTTTTTGAAACTCATCTATATATGATAGTAATTTATGACGGTCTTGCGTACCAACTACAACATCAACGCCTGGAATTTCCATAATTTCTGCTGATGATGTTTGTGCATAACAACCAGTGACGCATATAACTGCATCAGGATTTTTTCTAATAGCACGACGTATGACTTGTCGACTTTTTTTATCTCCAGTATTTGTAACCGTACATGTGTTAATAACATACACATCTGCATTGGTTTCAAAATCTACTCTTTCATAATTTGCTTCTTTAAATAATTGCCAAATTGCTTCTGTTTCATAATGGTTTACTTTACAACCTAATGTATGAAAAGCTACCGTTGACATGTCATTCACCCCAATAATTCATTTTCATAGCTCATTGCACTTAGTGCATACAATGGTGCTGTTTCTGCCCTTAAAATTCTAGGTCCTAAACCTACTGTGTGACTATTATCCTTAAACATCTCGATTTCTGACTCTGTTAACCCACCTTCGGGACCAAATATCATTAAAACGCGATCGTTTGGCTTAAAACATTGTAATAATTGTCTGAAATGGCTTCTTTCATTTTGCTTTGCTTGTTCTTCATATGCAATCAGAATATAGTCATAATGACTTATTTTATCATAAACGGATTTCAAATTCGACATGTACTTTACTGAAGGTATAGTAAGTCGATAACTTTGCTCGGCAGCTTCTTTGACAATTTTTTGCCATCTATCAATTTTCTTCATAGCTTTTGTTTGATTTAGTTTCACAACCGAGCGCGCCATATCTACTGCCCAAAACTCATTGGCACCTAGCTCTGTAGCTTTTTGAAGCATCCACTCATACTTATCTGCCTTAATGAGCCCACTACAAATTGTTACATACAGAGGTAATTCAGTATGTATGTCTAATTTGACTTTCGGCATTATTTGAATATATTCATCATTAATATCTGTAATTTCACACTCGAATACGCTTTGATTTTGGAATGTAATAATGATATGATCTCCAACACAATTGCGCATAACATTAATAATATGATGACGGTCATTTTTATCTCGAATAAAAAAACGCTGACCGTCATCAGCGTTTTCGTTAATAAAGTATCGTTGCAACTTATTCACTCACTTTCTGACCAACAAGGCATACCCATCCATTATTTTGTTCAATTGAAATGATATCAAAGCCAACCTGTTTCATGTGTGCTTCTATTTCTAAATGTTTTTCAGTGATAATACCAGACGTTATAAAATAACCATCTTCATTTAATGTATTATAAGCATCTTCTATCATTTCATCAATAATATGAGCTAAAATATTTGCAATGACTACATCGTATTTTTTAGTTTCATCTTTGAGTAAATTACCAGTGTTAGCTTCAATAACAGCATCACAGTGATTCTTTTTAAAGTTCTCTATTGCTACTTTAATTGCCATATCATCAATATCTATCGCTTTGATGTGCCGTACACCTAATAAATGGCATGCAATACTCAAGATTCCAGATCCAGTTCCGACATCAATGACATTTTTGTCAGAGGAAACGTATTTCTCTATAGCGTGTAAGCACATACTTGTCGTTGGGTGATCACCCGTACCAAAAGCCATACCAGGATCTAATTCAATACAGAGCTCCTCGTTACTATCTTTGGTATAGGTTTCCCAACTGGGTACAATTGTAAATCGTTTCGAAGCTCTAAAAGGATGGAAATAGTTTTTCCATTCATTCTCCCAATCTTCTTCAGCCACAGGTTGCGTATTATAAGTAAAAACTGTGGTATCTAATTCGGTTAAATTTAAAATTTCTTTTTTTATTTGTGTTGCTAAAGACTTTGTAAATTTAATTTCGTTAAAATAGGCCTTCAAACGGACGCCAAATTCAGGATAATCTTCAGATTTTAATTCATAAATTTCACCGTATTTATCGGCAGGTGGTTGTATCAAGTCATGAGAATCTTCAATAACAACACCATTTGAACCGAAATTTTCTAAAATGTTAGTGACTAAAGGTTCTACTTCATGGTTAACTACGATTGAGAGCTCTACCCAATTCATTGCTTATTCACCTCTGAAAAATTTACGTGCTTTATCTTTAAAATTAGAATGTTGTTCTTTAATTTCTTCTCCACTAACTTCAGCAAATTCTCGCATTAATTCTTTTTGTTTTTCATTTAATTTTGTTGGTGTTACAACTTTAATATTAACGAATAAGTCGCCATAACCGTAGCCATGAACATTTTTAATACCTTTATCTTTAAGTCTAAATTGTTTACCCGTTTGTGTACCTGAAGGAATAGTTAACATGACATTGCCTTTTAACGTTGGTACTTTTATTTCATCTCCAAGGGCAGCTTGTGGGAAACTAATGTTCAAGTTGTAATAAATGTCGTCGCCATCACGTTCAAATTTCTTAGAAGGACGAACACGGAAAACAACATATAAATCACCGTTAGGGCCACCGTTCTCACCTGGAGAACCTTCACCACCTAAGCGAATTTGTTGTTCGTTGTCAACGCCTTCAGGCACGTTAACTTCTAGTTTAACTACTTTGTTTTCAGTACCTTTACCATGACATGTTGGACATGGTTCTTCAAATTCTTGACCAGTACCTTGACATTTAGGGCAAGTTTGTTCAGTTCTTACACGACCAAGTATAGTATTTTGTTCAACAGAAGTACGGCCTGATCCCTTACAGTAACTACATGTTTTTTTGCTGGTTCCTGGTTTAGCACCTTCACCATTACATGTATGACATTTTACATCTTTTCTAATAGATATCTCTTTTGTTGCACCAAATACTGCTTCTTCAAAATCAATAGTCATTGTATATTGTAAATCATCGCCTTTACGTGGGGCGTTAGGATCTCGTTGTCTAGATCCTCCAAAGAAAGAACTGAAGATATCCTCGAAACCACCGCCGAAGCCACTGAAATCTTGACCACCAAATCCTTGGTTGCCGAAACCTCCTTGAGGACCACTATGGCCAAATTGATCATAATTAGCTCGTTTATTATCATCACTTAAAATTTCATAGGCCTCAGAAATTTCTTTGAATTTTTCATCTGCACCTTCTTCTTTGTTGATATCAGGATGATATTTTTTTGATAATTTTCGGTATGCTTTTTTTATTTCATCTTTTGAGGCATCTTTGCTGACACCTAATACTTCATAGTAATCTCTTTTATTGGCCAATTCATCTCGCTCCTTTTAATTGATAAATTTTTAAGCACTTACTACTGTTTAATGCTGTTTGAGAGGCGAATGTCATTTAAACTAACATGTTAAATAAAAAGTCAAAGCCAATGCTCAATTGACTTTGACTTTTTGGCTGTCAGTTTATATATATAGTCTTACTATTTAAAATGGTATATGACTTATTTATAAACGATTAGCTATTATTTTTTATCTTCGTCATCTTTAACTTCTTTAAATTCAGCATCTTCAACAGTGCTATCGTTTTGTTGGTTACCTTCAGCACCTTGAGCTTGTTGCGCTTGTTGTTGTGCTTGTTGATAAACTTTAGCAGATAATTCTTGAACTACTTTTTCAAGTTCTTCTTTTTTAGCTTTAATGTCATCAATGTCTTGACCTTCTAATGCAGATTTAAGAGCATCTTTTTTCTCTTCTGCATTTTTCTTATCATCTTCGCTAATATTGTCGCCTAAGTCTTTAATTGTTTTTTCAACTTGGAATACTAAACTATCAGCTTCATTTCTTAAGTCAACTTCTTCACGACGTTTTTTATCTGCTTCAGCATTTTCTTCAGCATCTTTTACCATACGATCAATTTCTTCATCAGATAAAGAAGAGCTAGATTGGATTGTAATATTTTGTTCTTTATTAGTACCTAAGTCTTTAGCAGTTACGTTAACAATACCATTTTTATCGATATCAAATGTAACTTCGATTTGAGGTATGCCACGTGGAGCTGGTGGAATATCAGTTAATTGGAATCTGCCAAGTGTTTTGTTGTCAGAAGCCATAGGACGTTCACCTTGTAACACATGAATATCAACTGATGGTTGGTTATCAGCAGCAGTTGAATAAACTTGTGATTTAGATGTTGGGATTGTAGTATTACGTTCAATTAACGTATTCATACGACCGCCCATGATTTCGATACCTAATGATAATGGCGTTACATCTAATAATACAACGTCTTTAACATCACCAGTGATAACACCACCTTGAATAGCAGCACCCATCGCTACGACTTCGTCAGGATTTACACCTTTATGTGGTTCTTTACCGATTTCTTTTTTAACTGCTTCTTGTACAGCTGGAATACGTGTTGAGCCACCTACTAAGATAACTTCATCAATTTCTGATGTTGATAAGCCAGCATCTTTTAACGCTTGACGTGTTGGTTCCATAGTACGTTTAATTAATGAATCAGCTAATTCTTCAAATTTAGAACGAGTTAAGCTAATTTCTAAGTGTAATGGACCATTTGCTCCAGCAGAAATGAATGGTAATGAAATTTGGGTTTGTGATACACCTGATAAATCTTTTTTAGCTTTTTCAGCTGCATCTTTAAGACGTTGTAATGCCATTTTATCTTGAGACAAATCGACACCGTTTTCTTTTTTAAATTCAGATACTAAATAATCGATAATGACTTGGTCAAAGTCGTCACCACCAAGTTTATTGTCACCAGCAGTTGAAAGTACTTCGAATACACCGTCACCTAATTCAAGAATAGAAACGTCAAATGTACCGCCACCTAAGTCGAATACTAATACTTTTTGATCTTTTTCAGTTTTATCTAAGCCATAAGCTAATGCTGCAGCTGTAGGTTCATTGATGATACGTTCTACTTCTAAGCCAGCGATTTTACCAGCATCTTTAGTAGCTTGACGTTCACTATCATTGAAGTATGCTGGAACAGTAATTACTGCTTTATCAACTTTTTCTCCTAAATAACTTTCAGCCGTATTTTTTAAGTTTTGTAAAATCATAGCTGAAATTTCTTGAGGTGTGTATGATTTTCCTTCAATATCTACTTTATAATCTGAACCCATGTGACGTTTAATTGATTGAACAGTGTTTGGGTTAGTGATTGCTTGACGTTTTGCAACTTCACCAACTTGTGTTTCACCGTTTTTAAATGCAACAACAGATGGTGTTGTGCGGGCACCTTCAGGATTTTGAATTACTTTAGGCTCGTCACCTTCTAAAATAGCGACACATGAATTTGTTGTACCTAAGTCGATTCCAATTACTTTACTCATAATAAAATTCCTCCAATGTTCGTTTTGTAATATATTTGGTTATTTTCGTCAACGTTTTATTGATTTACTTTAACCATTGATGGTCTTAATACGCGGTCTTTCAATTTGTACCCCTTTTGCAGTTCTTGAGTAATTTCACCAGATTCATAATCTGGATTATCATCTTGAACTACAGCTTGGTGCACATTAGGATCAAATGTTTGACCTTCAGTTTCAATCACTTCAAGACCATTGTCTTTTAAAGCTCTTAATAAGCTTTCATGAACCATTTGAACACCTTTTTGCAGCGATTTAAATGATTCATCATTACCTTCAATTTGTAATGCACGTTCAATGTTATCAATCGTAGGTAAAATATCGGTTAACACGCTTTGAGCTTTGTATGCACGATTTGTTTCATTTTCTTTTTGAATACGACGTTTATAATTTTCAAACTCTGCATATAATCTCAAATATTTTTCTTCATTATCATTAGCTAATTGTTCTAGCTCGTTAATTTTTTCTTCTTGTGGATCAATTTTTTCAGATTCATTGTTTGCTTCTTCTTGTTGATTCTGTTCTGAACTTTGATCAGCTTGACTTGCTTCATCGTCAGTTTCCGTAGCATTAACAGTGTGATCTGTTTGTTCTACTTCTTCAGCATTATTTTGTTTCACTGATTCTTTTTCTTCTGCCATTTTCTGCCCTCCGAAATAATCCAAATTACTACCAAATTCTACTAAGTAATTGAATTACATTTTGATAATGCATTGCTGTTGGTCCAATAACAGCAATCTGACCTTTGAGCGAATCATCGAAGTGATAGTCACTTGCAATAATTGAAATATCGCTCAGATTTGCGTCAATCTCCTTGCCAATTTTGACATCTACTTGAGAGTTTGCAAAATCATCTAAAAGTTCCATAATTCGATTTGATTCAATATATTGTAGAATAGGTTGAATTGATGAAACATTCGTTTCATTTAACGCATTGATTAGTTTAACCTTTCCACCCATGTAAATGCTATTACTTTGTTTATGAATATGTTGCCTCATCATTGTTATGACTTTAATAATAAAGTTCTTTTCGCTATCTGACTGCGAAAATCGGTTTAACTCGGCCATTAAATTAAAAGTGCGCTGGCGATTAAAATAATCACTAATAAAACTTGAAATTTGAACCAATCGAGCACTAGATAATTTATCTTTAGTTGCAATATGAACATTTTCTACATGACCTGATGAAAAAATCATAATAAGAATAACAAGTAATGGGTTAGCTTGAATCAAATGAACTTTATTTAGTACATCCAGTTTGTGATTTGGACGAATAACCAAAGTTGCGTATTGAGATTCAGTTGACAACTCATTTGCAAAATAACTCAATGCCGATGAAATATCGTAGTGATTTTCAATCAACAATTGATGAAAACGTTGTTCTTTTTTAAACGTTTGATGAGATGTATCTTCTAATAATTGATTAACATAAAATCTAAAACCTTCTTCAGATGGAATACGTCCAGATGAGGTATGTGTCTTCTCAATGAAGTTTAAATCCTCTAAAAATTTCATTTCATTTCTAATGGTTGCCGGACTAACATCAAGATGATGATTTTCAATTAAGGTTTTAGAACCAATTGGTTGTCCAAAATCAACATAATCTTCAACAATCGCATTTAATATGCTTAATTGTCTATCAGTAATCATGTTTCCACCTCATTAGCACTCTTTTCTTCCAAGTGCTAATTATAATTTATCAAATTGGTCAAAGTAAGTCAATGTTAAAGGCTTGGATTTGTAAAAAAATTTTTAGCTTAATAAAAATGCTTCAAATACTTCATTACCAATGACTTTTCCGCGTTCAGTTAATGCGAAATAGTTACTATTTTGTTTAATTAATTCCTTTTGACTTAAATCATGAATTGTTTGACCAAAGACTTGATAAATGGATTGGTCAAATTTTTGTTTGAAACGGATAATATTAACGCCCTTATTCATTCTTAAACCTAAAAACATTTCTTCTTCCATTTGTTCTTTGATTGTAGGTATTGTGAAAGATAATATTGGAGGTTTATCAGCTTGTACTGCTTTGATATAGTGATTTACTGGATTAACATTGGTATATCTTTTGCCATTTACATAGCCACTTGCACCGGCGCCAAAACCATAGTATTCCTCGTTTTTCCAATAGGTCATATTGTGCGTAGAAGCATGACCTTTTTCAGCAAAGTTCGATATTTCATATTGCTGAAACTTTGAGTGATTTAAACGATGCATTAAATACTGATACATATCAGCGCCTAAATCTTCATTTGGTAATTTTAGTTTTCCCTTACGATATAAGTTATAAAATTGAGTTTTTGGTTCTAAAATCAAACCATAACTTGAGATATGATTTATATCCATACTAAGCGCTCGTTCTATACTATCTTTAAAGTCGTCTAAAGTTTGTTGTGGCAGATGATACATTAAGTCTAAACTTATGGAAGAAATGTCCACCTTGTTTGCATAGTCAACAGCTTGATAGATGTCTTGTGTATTATGTGTACGTCCTAAAATTGTTAATAGTTCAGGTTTAAATGTTTGTACGCCCATTGAAATGCGATTTACGCCGTAATCTTTTAGTAATTTAACTTTTTGAAAGGTTAATTCATCGGGATTAGCTTCGAACGTATATTCACCTGAAATTGTAAATAACTTATTAATCGCTTTTAATAACTTTTCTAACTGTTTAATATTTAAGGCAGTTGGAGTTCCGCCACCAACATACATTGTTTCAATATTTGGATTAAGTCTTGTATGCATTTCCTTTATTAAAGCATCTAAATAGTCATCAACTGGCTGTTTTGCTATAAAATATTTATTAAAATCACAGTAGGTGCAAATTCTTACGCAAAATGGGATATGGATATAAGCACTATTTATTGTCATTTTGCCACCTTCTCTACTTTATCATAGTAATCAAACGAAATAGAGGCTAAGACAAAAAACATCTATTGCTAAAGCTAATAACGTTATTACTTCAGTTCAATTGAAGACCACGTTAGCGTCGAATGTGGAAACGTTATTTAACTTTAAACGTATGTGTTCTTGTATCTTGACCTCTATTTTCATTATTCATCATCCATTTTTAAGACGGCTAGGAAAGCATCTTGTGGTATTTCAACGTTACCCACTGCTTTCATTTTAGCTTTACCTGCTTTTTGTTTTTCTAATAATTTACGCTTACGGCTAATGTCCCCGCCATAACATTTGGATAACACATTTTTACCCATAGATTTAATGTTCGTACGCGCAATAATTTTTTGACCGATTGCAGCTTGTACAGGGACTTCAAATTGCTGTCTAGGGATTAATGTTTTCAACTTTTCAACTAGAGCTTTACCTCGCTCGTAAGCAAAGTCTCGATGGACAATAAAGCTTAATGCATCAACCTTATCACCGTTGAGTAAAATATCCATTTTAACAAGGTTGCTTTCTTTGTTTTCAATGAATTCATAATCGAAAGAAGCGTAGCCTTTTGTATTAGACTTTAATTGGTCAAAGAAATCGAATACTACTTCTGATAATGGTATTTCATACACGATATTAACGCGAATATCGTCTAAATAATCCATATTAATAAATTGTCCACGTTTCCGTTGACACAGCTCCATTACAGCACCTACATAGTCATTTGGTACCATCATCGTGGCTCTTACATAGGGTTCGTATATACTTTCAATACGATCACGTTCAGGCATTTGTGCTGGGTTATCTACAGTCACTTTAGAACCATCTTTCATCAAACATTGATAGATTACTGAAGGTGCAGTGGCAATTAATTCTATACCAAATTCGCGTTCTATACGTTCTTGAATGATTTCCATATGCAACATACCTAAAAAGCCAGTACGATATCCAAATCCTAATGCTTGAGATGATTCTGGTTCAAACTCTAATGACGCATCATTTAACTGCAATTTTTCTAAAGCTTCACGTAAATCGTTGTAATCTCTATTATCTATTGGGAACAATCCACAATAAACCATAGGATTCATTTTTTTATACCCTTTTAATGGTTGTTCGGCTGGATTATTTGCAAGCGTAATGGTATCACCCACACGAGAATCATCTACGTTTTTAATCGACGCAATGATATAACCGACATCGCCAACTGTTAATTCTTCAATCGGTAATTGTTTAGGTGTGTTAATTCCAACTTCGGTAACTTCAAATTCCTTGCCAGTTGCCATCATTTTAATACGGTCTCCAGCTTTTACAACACCGTCAATCACACGAATAGACGAAATAACTCCGCGGTATGGATCATATTCAGAATCAAAAATAAGTGCTTTTAATGGTGCTTCTGGATCGCCATCTGGTGGTGGTATGACGTCTACAATTTTTTCTAATATATCTTCGATTCCAATGTTTGATTTTGCACTTGCTAAAACAACATCGTCCTTATCTAAACCAATAACATCTTCTAATTCTTGTTTCACACGTTCAGGTTCCGCGGCAGGTAAATCAATTTTATTTACTACTGGCAATAATTCTAAATCATTGTCTAAAGCAAGATAGACATTGGCCAAAGTTTGTGCTTCAATTCCTTGAGCTGCGTCTACAACTAAAATTGCACCTTCGCATGCTGCAAGTGAACGAGAAACTTCATATGTGAAATCGACATGTCCTGGTGTATCAATAAGATGGAAAGTATAAGTCTGTCCATCTTTAGCATCATATTTTAACCGTACAGCATTTAATTTAATTGTGATACCACGTTCTCTTTCTAAATCCATAGAATCTAATAATTGGTCTTGCATATCACGAGATTCAACAGATTTAGTATTTTCTAATATTCTGTCTGCTAACGTAGATTTGCCGTGATCTATATGTGCGATAATAGAGAAATTTCGGATGTTTTCCCTTCTATCATAGCGATTTTGCTTATCCATTATATTAATCCTTCTCACTTTCATAAATTTAACCCTTATATGTATACATCTTTGACATAATAACGTTTTTAACATTCATTTGCAAATATGTCTTTTCAGAAATTGAAATGCTTCAATTTTAAAGGTCATGCAATTGATCGATAAATATATGAGCTCAAGTAATTTTTATCATTTTTATTTATAGTATAATTATAAAGTGTTCTATTACGCATTCCAATATAAATAAGTAAAATATCTGTTTTAATTCCGCAAGGGTCAATTAATGATTGCACAAACATAGTAGTTTTGATAAAATATTTCTTGTTGCAATCAAATATAATTTGATAAGATAACTTCACTTTTAGGAGGTGACAGTAATGCCAAACATCAAATCTGCAGTTAAACGTGTGAAAACAACTCAAACAGCTGAAGAACGTAATATTTCTCAAAAAAATGCGATGCGTACAGCAGTAAAAAATGCTAAAGCAGCTATTGCTTCAAATGCTGACAACAAAGCAGAATTAGTTAATTTTGCAATTAAATTAGTTGATAAATCTGCTCAAAGTAATTTAATCCACTCAAACAAAGCTGATCGAATTAAATCTCAACTCATGAGTGCAAAGTAAATATTAAATTAACAGTCTGGATATCATTTCCAGACTGTTTTTTATTTTTAAATAGAAAGAATAAATAACTCTAGTATAAGTTGTTTATCCATATATGAAGATTTAAGCTTATAGTCAGTTTCAGCACAAGCATTAATAATATCCAAAATATCATTCAATTGATAGTGTCGTATTTGTCCTAATGCTAATTTAACGCGATATGGATGTGCATTCACCGTTTTGGCAATTTGCTGTGCGCTATATCCTTTTTGGCTTAATATTTTACATTGATAATAAAGACGGTAGTTACTAGTAATTAATGCGAGTAATTTAATTGGTTCTTCTTTCATAATAATTAAATCTTTAACTAAATTTATTGCTTTTTGTTTTTGATTCTTTTGAATGTATTCAGTGAGCAAAAAGACATTCTGTTCTAAACTACGATTGATAATCATGCTGACATCCTGTTTATTGATTGTTGGTCTATCCCCTATGAACAACATTAGCTTTTCCAACTCTTGTTGCACAATGTTAAAATTAATTCCTGTCAATTCAATAAATAGATTTAAAGCATCTTGTTTAATGTCTTTATAATTTTCGTGTAATTGTTGCTGAATCCAATTTTTTATATCTTCTTCTGACATTTGTTCAATTTTTTTAATTTGTCCATGCTTTTTAAGCGCTTTTGTTAACTTTTTTCGTTCATCTAATTTGTTTTGGTATACTTCAAAAATAATAAGATTGTCACCATCATATTTATCAATAAATTCTAATAATTTATCAGTGTTTGTTGATAAATCTTTTGGAACTTTTTCTCCTGTAAATACATAAGCATTTTTAACTAAGATAGCCTTTTTTTCTGAAAAGAAAGGTAATGTCAGTGTTTCTTCAATAATAGTCGATATATCATGTTCGTATAAATTAAATTTCACAAAATTAAAATCATCTCTTTCTTGTTGTAGATATGTTTGAATGATTTCTAAGCTTTGTTTTTCCACTAATTCTGGAACATCACCATAGACGGCAATTAAGTTTTGAGGCATGCTTATATCTCCTTATTCATTTATGTAAGGTATCTTATAATTATAGCATTGATATATCTTTTAGCTCTAGTGATTACCATGATTTAATTTTATCGTTAATTTGGAATCAAGTGACACACTGATTTCGCCTTTATCTTGCGTATTAAATAATTTACTGTGTATAGATAATAATTTATGAATAGTTTCTATAGATGGATGATGATATTTGTTATGTTTACCGCTAGAAATAATACTTATTTTAGGTTGAATTTGTTTTAAAAATATCATAGAGCTACTCGTTTTGCTGCCATGATGCCCTACTTTCAAAATATCTATGTGAGGTAAATGGTACTTTTTCATAAGTATTTTTTCATTACGTTGACTAGCGTCGCCCATTAGCAATATCGTTTTGTAATGGTATTTGATTAATAAAACAATAGACTGTTCGTTTTTATCTTGACTGTCATAAATATAACTTCTCAAAAATTGAATTGTTGAATCATCAAAGTGCATAGTGTTGATATGATCAGCATTAATCAGTATTATATTGTATTTTGAACACCATTTTTTTATCACATTTAATTGAGAAATAGGAAAGCTTTTACTATTTATTACTAGTTGTTTGATTCTAATATGCTGCATAAGATAAGTTAATTCACCCATATGATCAACGTGTGGATGTGTAATAATGACTTCATCTAATTTGGATACGCCACGTTTTTTTAATGATGGGATAATATGATATTTGGCAATATTATGTGTAATTGTAGAATGATTTTGTGCTGTTTTTCCCCCTGTATCGATAAGTATATTATGATTTCTTGATGTTTGATACAGCAAGCTATCACCTTGGCCAACGTCAAAGCTAGTTAATGTAGGTACGTGACTATGTGCAGTATAGCTTACAATGATTAAACTTAAAATTATAAGTGCTAAAGACTGAATATACTTTTTGTGAATGAAAATGATGAAACTTAAAATCACTAAGATACTTAAAAACATTATAGTCATATTACTTAATTGTGGAATGTTCCATTGGTAATTATTTAGTTTTAAAAAGAAATATACTAATTGGTCATGTAAAGCAAATAAATAATCGATGATGAAATTTAATAATTTAATATTTATGAAAATGTGAGAGATTAAAAAGAAAAATAGAGTTAAAGGAAAATAAATAAAGGAATATAGAGGTACGAAAATTAAGTTTGTCAAAATGCCAATCCATTGAACTTGGTTAAAATGGTAAATTTGTATAAGTAATGCGCCTAACTGTGCAATATATGTGATTACAAAAAAGGCCTTTAATCTTGACAGATGATGAATTGATGGCTGTGCTAATATAAGAAAAAGCGAAATTAAGAAAGAAAATTGGAATCCGATATCATATAAAAAATCAGGTTGTACGATAAGGAGTAATAAAAAGACGAAAGCTAATATATTTAGGCCTGATAGTGAGGTCCTTTTTGGCTTAAATAATATAATTATCATAGCAATAATTGATCTTAGTGCACTTGGTGCAAACTGAGTTTCAACAGCAAAAATAACTAAAATGCAGACACAAAGTAATTTAATAGTAATAAGTGGTGTATTCCATCTTACTAGCGATTGGTAAATAATCAATGTGATTACAGCAACATGGGAGCCACTCACAGCTAAAAGATGATATATACCTATGTCCTTAACAGCGTCTTTTATAGTACTGTTTAATTGAGAAGTATCTCCAGTTATTAAGGCGATAATGCGGTATGGATATTTTGTACCTGAATGAACAATCTGATTATTAATAAAATCAATGTGACGTTGAATGAAATTAGGATTTGAATTTATTTTACAGCTTTTAAAATCTATGCTTTTTACTACAAGAAGGGCATTTTGAGATTCTGAATGAGTAAGATTGCCGTTTATTTTGCAAGTGTAATGTTTTAACTTGTGAATATACTTACCTTTATCTTGTTTTTTAATATAGTAAATATAATTATATTCTCGATTATAGACTATAAGATGTCCTTTAATAAAATCGTTATTTTGGACAATGGCTGATGTGACATGAGCAAATGCTGAGATTTGCTCATGATGTTTATTAAAAATCTCCTGCTCTTTGATTGAATTGTTAAGGTTGCTATAGATATTGTAGCTTAATATTGAAATGAAAATTGAAAGCACAAAACAAATAAGTGTTAACCTTTTAATAGCAACAAAATAAAGTAAGCATACAAAAATTAATAGTGAAATATAAAAATTAGAATACCAAAGTGCTCCGGCAAGAAATGCTAATGCAATATAAAACACTTAAATCACGACTGTGTTAAATATTTTGCTACATATTCAGCAGAAAATGGAATCTTTTTGTATGTAATACCAGATTGATCCAATAAACGTATTGCATATTCATGGTTATGATAATCTTGAGCATAATAAATTGTTGTAATACCTGCTTGAATAATTGACTTTGTACAATTTAAGCAAGGAAAATGAGTAACATAAATCGTTGCCCCTTCAGTTGATACACCTTGTTTCGCACACTGTAATAACGCGTTCATTTCTGCATGAATTGTACGTATACAATGACCATCTTCAATTAAACAGCCTTCATCAATACAGTGAACCTCTCCAGCTACTGAGCCGTTATATCCACCAGCAATAATACGATTATCTTTCACAATCGTTGCTCCTACAGATAAACGTTGACAAGTTGAACGTAATGCTAACAAATGGCTTTGAGCCATAAAGTATTCTTCCCATTTTATTCTTTCCATTTTTTACCTCCGTGATGTACTTTGCTAAGTTCTATGGTTTTAGTATATATGTTGTTTATTATTTTTCAATCTTTTTTAGACCGTAGTCAAGCGTTATCACTCCACGCTTGCTAGTGTGTACCCTAATTATTATAGAAAAATTTAAACAGTAAAGTATTGCTTTAATTTTTCAAATGTTTTTTCACCAATACCTTTTATTTTTTTTAATTCATCAACACTGGTAAATTGGCCGTGCTGTTCTTTGTAATTTAAAATTTCTTTTGCTTTTGAAGGACCGATACCAGGAACTTTTGTAAGTGATGCTTCATTAGCAGTATTTAAATTGATTTGACTTTGCCCTTGAATAGTTTCATTTGAGTTTGTTGGTTGTTGATTGTTATTAGTTGATACATATTGCTCATTTTTGGTCGGTATATAAATCATCTTTTGGTCAACAAGCTTTTCTGACAGATTTATATGTGAAATATCTGCGTTTGATTTTAACTTTGCTTTTTTGATTAAATCATTTACTCTTGCTGTTGACGGCATTTCATAAACATCTGGGTGTTCTACAGCCCCCTTCAAATCGACAAAAACTGTTCCCTTTTGTGAATCTGATGCTTTTCCTTTCTGATCTTTAGACTCTTTTACATTAGAATTTTGTTGTTGATCGTTATCTATCAATGCAGCACCGTCATTATCCATGTTTGCAGAAGGCTGATGCATCTGAAATACAAAATAACCTATCAATAGTATTATGCAAGCTAGCGCAATTAAAAAATAATATTTCCATCTAGTAAATATGTTTATCAACTGTTGCTTCCATTGAAACAAAAAACTCACCTCTCTAAAGATATAAACGATAGAAAGCGTGAGTTTACTTGAGTTTGTTATTTAAATTCTTAATATTTACTACTTATGCTATAAAAATTACTTTTGAACGATAAAAAACAATCTGAGTCCGTTATCTGAATGCTCATTCATATTAAAATCAGTAAAAGTTTTGATATGATTGAAACCTGCTTGCTTCAACATTAGTCGATACTGTGTTTCATCGAAAGTTCTTTGATAATGTGATTCGTCAAAGCGTTGATAATTTTTATGATCATTAAGCTTAAAGAAAGTCATTTCATGATAAACACTTAATGGTACTTCTCCACGGAAGGCTTGCCATGCTAGAAAAGTATCATTTTGTTCTTCTATATAATTCTGATTATTAAATAATGTTTCCATTTTGTATGGTGTATGTACATCAAAAATAAATATACCATCATCGGAAAGATGATTGAAAATATTAGCAAAAGTTTGTGTAACATCATTCGTTTCAGGTAAATAATTTAATGAATCACAAAATATTGTTATTAAATCAAATGAAAGATTTAAGTCAAAATCAGTCATATCACCTTCAAGCCATTGAACTTGATTAGATTTTTGTGTTGCAATTGCTAACATGTCCACGCTTAAATCCATACCTGTAACTTCACCAATATTTGTTAGCATTGATGTTAAAGTCCCAGTACCACAACCGATATCAAGTATTTTGGGATTTGAAGGTAAACTTACAGATAGTTGTTGAACAATATCGAACCACAAGTCATATGGTTGGTCTTGAGTAAATAAATCATAAAAATTACTCATGTCTTGATATTGCATCATTTAATATACAGCCTGACCATATGATTCTATTGGCGCATCTTGATATAGTTTCTCAATATTATAATAGCTTCTTTCGTCTTTATGGAATACATGAACAACGACATTGACTAAATCTATTAAAATCCAGCGTGCACTTTCATAACCCTCTATACGTTTTAAGTTAAGACCTTGTTCTTGAGCCATTTCTTTAACAGCTCTTGCAATGGATTGAACTTGTCGTTCATTGTTACCGTGACACACAACAAAATAGTCAGTCATATCACTGATTCCCTTCATATCTAGAGAAACAATATCTTCAGCTTTCTTATTTTCTGTCGCTTTGACAGTCATTGTTAACAATTGTTCTGAGCTCATTTAATCATCCTTTATTCTTTGATCACTATAGTTATAATAGTTTAAACATGCTATCGTTGCACCATACACTGTAATATCTTTGTCAATTAAGAATAATACTGTTCGCTTAGAAATTTCATAAATTGTTTTATCTAAGCTACCTTGATTGTATGCCATATCTCGAATTTCTTCAACTCCTGGGGTTTTTCTTCCAGGTTCAATGTAATCTGCAATAAATACTAATTTTTCTGTTTTAGTCATGTGTTGTCGACCTGTAGTATGATAATGAATCGCTGATAATACCTCTTCATCTTCAATACCATATTTGGCTTTCATCAACGCAGCACAAACAGGGCCATGTAGTATCTCACCACCATAACTAAGTAAATCATTATCCAAATCATATTGTCTTACAACTTGATACATGGAACTTAAATCATCATATTTACAGTAGTCATGTAATACACCTGCTAATTCAGCTTTAGCAACATCGCCATCATATATTTCTGCTAATTTCACTGCAGTTTCAGCAACACGTAAAGAATGATCGAAACGTTTTTTAGGTAACTTTTCTTTTGTTAGTTTGACAGCTTTTTTAATTTTCATATAATCCTTCCTCTCTGATATAGCTTTCTACATTTGGTGGAACGAGTACTTGGATGTTTTTATTGTTTTGAACTCGTTTACGTATCATGGTAGAACTAATATCTATCCTAGGAATATCTATTGAAATCATTGACGGATCAACTATTTGATGTGACGTATCTCTATTTACGATAACAAATGTAATTATTTCTTTAAGCTGATTGATGTTATGCCATTGTTCAAGTTGATTGTATTGGTCTGTTCCAATGACAAAATAAAATTCTGCATCTTGATTTTTACTAATCAAAGATTGTATCGTATCGAAAGTGTAACTTGTTCCTTTGCGTTCCAGCTCTTCATAGCAAATCTCTCCAAAACCTAATATATCAATAACAAGTTGAATCATTTTTATTCTATGCTTTGTGTTAAGGTGTTGTTTATGATCTTTTAATGGTGACATATAACTAGGTAAAAAATAAAAATGATCTGGTTGGATAAAATGATAAACTTCAGTAGCAACCACCATATGCGCCGTGTGTATCGGGTTGAATTGTCCGCCATATAAAACAATTTTTTTAGTCATTTAAGGTAAATTGATGTGCTTATTTTCTTCTGATTCTTTATATAACACAATCATTGACCCGATTATTTGAACGACTTCGCTTTTAGTTGAACTAGCTAATTGTATTGCTAAATCATTTTTATCATCAAAATTATTTTGTAAAATATGAATTTTTACAAGTTCTCTTTTTTCTAATGTATCGCTAATTTGGTTACACATATTTTCATTTATTCCAGATTTGCCAATTTGAAATGTTGGATCCGTATTATGTGCTAAACTTCTTAAATATCTTTTTTGTTTACCAGTTAACATGAGGATGCTCCTTTTAGTTTATTAATTACTGTTTGCTTCATTGTATTTATGTTTGCAGTTTGGCCAGTCCATATATTAAAACTTGCTGCTCCTTGTAATATAAACATATCTAAGCCATTATATATCGGATTACCATTTTGTTCAGCTTGGTCTAAAAATGGTGTTTTTGCAGGTATATATACAATGTCACTTACTAAAGTTTGTGGTGATAAATTTGAAAGTGATACAACTGATGCTTTACTTTGAGACATACCTACAGGCGTTGTATTAATTATAATATCAAATTGATTTAAATGTCGTTCAGCGGTTTTCAACGAAATTTTATTTACGTCTAAAGTCCATGAATCAAAACGTTTAGCTGTCCGATTGGCTACCGTTATTTTAGGTTCAACGTATTTTATAAGTTCATGGGCAATGCCTTTACTGGCACCTCCAGCACCTAGTATCAATATGTAGGCATGCTCAATATCAGGATAAATATGCTTTAACCCAGTTACATAACCTATACCATCTGTATTGTAGCCAATCCATTTACCTTGTTTTATTGCAATGGTATTCACTGCTCCTATGTTTTTAGCAGTATCATCTATAACATCTAAGTATGGAATGATGGCTTCTTTGTGAGGTATTGTCACGTTAAAACCATCAATTTCCTTTTCGGCTATAATGTCTTTAATATGATGAAAGTGTTCTCTTGGAACATGAATAGCTTCATACGTATGTCTCATATTAAGGGCTTTAAAGTTAGCATTATGCATTAATGGCGATAAAGAATGTGAAATCGGATCTCCGATAACTGCAAATTTCATAAATATCACACCTTATAAAATTGAATTTCTTAACACTACATCGACGTTTTTGGGTACTCTGACAATGACTTTGGCACCTGAATCAATCGTAATAAAACCTAACCCAGATATCATAATGTCTCGTTTTTCTTTTCCTGTTTCTAAGCGCACAGCCTTTATATCTTTCAGATTGAAATTTGAAACATTATTTGGGGGTGTAAGTAAATCACCTAATTGGTTTTTCCATAACTCATTGGCTTTTTCTGTTTTAGTGCGGTGTATATTTAAATCATTTGAAAAGAAGCAAATGAGTGGTCTTTTTCCACCTGAAACATAATCAATTCGAGCGAGTCCCCCGAAAAATAATGTTTGTGATTCATTTAATTGGTATACACGTTGTTTAATTTCTTTTTTTGGTATAATCGTTTTCAATTCTTTTTCAGTAACTAAATGTGTCATTTGATGTTCTTGAATAATGCCAGGGGTATCATACATAAATGATGTTTCATCTAATGGAATATCAATCATATCTAATGTTGTGCCTGGGAACCTAGAAGTTGTAACAACATCCTTTTCGCCAACACTTAACTCAATTAATTTATTAATTAGTGTCGATTTACCCACATTTGTCGTACCTACAATATAAACATCTTCATGGTCACGGTTTTGATTAATAGCTGTTAATAAGTCTTCAATTCCCCACCCTTTTTCAGCAGAAATTAGCACAACTTCTTCAGCTTCTAAACCATATTTTTTTGCTGAGCGCTTTAACCATTCTTTCACACGACGATGATTAATTTGTTTCGGCAATAAATCTAATTTATTAGCAACGAGTATGATTTTTTTATTACCTACAATGCGTTTTAAGGCATTAATAAAAGACCCCTCAAAATCAAAAATATCTACAACATTAACAATGATACCCGAGCGATCAGATAGACCATTTAATAAATTTAAAAAATCTTCACTATCCATTCCTACATCTTGTACTTCATTATAGTTTTTCAATCTAAAGCATCGTCGACAAATTACATCTTTGCGAAATAAATTGTGTTCTGGTACATAACCAGGCGCGTTTTTATTTTCGGATTGCAATGGTGCACCGCAACCAATACATTTTAAAGTCTCAGTCAATCAATTTTCCTCCCATGAGATATAGCCCTTATTTTTGAAGTGGTTTAAGAGTCGTCTTTCGATAATTCTATTAAATTTAGTTATAAATCCATCTGTTCGTTTCACTGGAACTACCATGATTGTATACAAACCATTGCGATTGCCACCAAAGACATCAGTCAACATTTGATCGCCGACAACTACAGCTTCTTCGGCTTGTATATTCATATACTTTAATGCCTTTTTAAATGCTTTACCCATTGGTTTACGAGCTTTAAAAATAAAATCAACATCTAAATCTTTTGAAAAACTAGCAACACGTTGCTCATTGTTGTTTGAAACAATAGTGATTGTAATTCCAGCTTCACTTGCTTTTCTAAACCACTCTTTGATTTCTATAGTAGGTGTTTTTACATCCCAGCCTACTAGTGTATTATCTAAATCTGTAATAATACCTTTAACTCCGGATTTTGCAAGTTTATCTATATCAATTTCAAATACCGATTTCACGTATGAATTCGGCATAAAATATTTTTTTATAATACCCATAATTTTCACCTTTAAATTATATTTATATTTGTTTAATTAAACGTTCAACTGTTTTACTAGAAGACAAGGCAGCTTGTTCAATAAATTGTTCAAATGTGATATCGGCGTTGCCGTTTGCCAAATCTGAGATTGCTCGTGTGATAATAAATGGTTGTTTAAACTGATGGCATGTTTGTGCTATGGCAGTGGCTTCCATTTCAACTGCTAACGCTTGCGGAAATCTTTCTTTAATCAAAAGGCGTTGGTCTGTGCTTCCGATAAAGCTATCACCACTAACAATAAGTCCAACTTTTGCATTTAAAGACTGTGCTTTTAAAACAACTAACACATTATCTAGTAAATGTTTATCAGCTTCAAAATGGAGTGGCATTTGTGGTACTTGACCATACTGATAGCCAAAAGCTGTTGCATCTACGTCATGATAAATAACGCTGTCACTTACTACAACATCACCTATTGATAAGTCTTCATCCAGAGCGCCTGCTGAACCGGTATTAATTATCATTTCAGGTTTAAATTGTTGAATGAGCAGCGTAGTAGAAATAGCTGCATTGACTTTACCAATGCCACTTCGTGTAAGTACAACATCGACGTCATTTAATTTTCCTTGATAAAATTCAACATGAGCAATCGTATGATATTGTGTATTTATTAATTTTTCTTTTAAAATTGTAATTTCTTCTTCCATAGCACCTATAATGCCAATCATAAATCCACCTCATTTATATTTCTTAGCAAATGTTATTCTATCATATTTTAGCCTTTACCACGATACACAAGAATAAAGTTTATTATAATACATAATAAAAAAGACTCTCTATTTAATAGAGAATCTTTTTTATTAAGCTCATTGTTAACTATGCCATAGTGCAGCTAAGTCTTGAAGTGAAAAGATAGCTGTTACAATTGTCACAATAACTGCAACTATACCAAATAACAACATCCAAGTTGGGTGTTTATAGTCTCCTACAACAGATTTCTTTTTGCTTGCGATAAGTATGGCACCTAAAGTAATTGGCAAAATCCAACCATTGATAGCTCCAGCAATAATAAGTAAGCTAACTGGTTTGCCGATAAATAAGAAAATCAGTGTAGATATTACTATAAATGTTATGACAATCAAATTATTTTTATTAAACAGTGATTTATGAAGTGTTTTTAAGAATGTTGCACTTGTATATGCAGAACCGATAACTGATGACATAGCAGCTGCAAAAATGACAACACCGAATATATTTTTACCAATAGGTCCTAGAGCATGTTCAAATACAGAAGCTGGTGGATTGTCTGCGCTTAAAGTCACACCTGTAATAACAACACCTAATACAGCTAGAAATAGCAATGTTCTCATGACGCCTGTTGTTAAAATACCAGCTATTGCAGAACGGTTAACAAATGGTAAATATTCTTTACCCTTCATGCCTGAATCTAAAATTCTATGTGCACCAGCAAAGGTAATATAGCCGCCTACTGTACCGCCAACTAAAGTTATAATTGGTAAAATCAATTTAAGTGGATGTTCAGGCGTAACCATATGTACTACTGCATCGCCATAAGGTGGATTAGATACTACCATAACCCAAGCAACTACAACAATCATAACGACACCAAGTATCATTGATACGACATCCATGATTTTTTGACCACTTCTGCTAACAAAAATTAAAATTGAGAAAACTGCAGTAATTGCGGCACCCCATTTGATATCTAAGCCAAACATTGCATTTAAACCAAGTCCAGCCCCAGCGATATTACCAATGTTGAAGGCTAAACCGCCAAAAGCTATTAATATTGACACGATTGTACCTAAACCAGGTAAAACTTTATTAGACACCTCTTGACCACGTAATCCAGTAACTACTAATACTCGCCAAATATTGATTTGTGCACCTATATCGATGAGAATAGAAATCAATATTGCAAAGGCAAAGCTTGCATAAAACTCTGCTGTGAATACTGCTGTTTGAGTTAAAAAGGCTGGACCTATGGCAGACGTAGCCATTAAGAAAACTGATCCATAAAGTAAGCGCCTGTGACCTTTAGTAAAAGTAAAATCTTTTTCCTTTTTATTTAGTTTTTCTCCCATATAATTTACCCCCTATAATGATTGAATATCAATGCCTTCTTTCATTAATGTCTTTCTTATTTGAGATACAAAATCTAGTGCATGTGCACTATCGCCGTGCACACAAATCGTATCTGCCTGTAACGTAATATCTTTTCCATCTCTTGAGGTCACTTTATTTTCTTTAACCATTTTTATGACTTGTTGTAATGCTTCGTCAGTATCAGTTATCACCGCATCATTTTCACGACGATTGACCAATTGACCATTATTCTCGTATCGGCGATCAGCAAAAACTTCAGAAGCTGCGTGTAAACCAATTTTTTCTGCTTCAGAAATCAGTAATGTATTAGCTAAACCAACTAAAATGAGTTCTGAATCAAAATCATATACAGCTTGCGCTATAGCTTGAGCAACTGTACTATCAATAGCCCCCATATTGTAAAGGGCACCATGCGGTTTTACATGATGAATTTTAGTATTATATAATTTACAAAATCCATTCAAAGCACCGAGTTGATAAATAATTGCATTATAAATTTCTTGATAAGAGAGCGCCATTTTACGTCTTCCAAACCCTTTCAAATCTGGAAATCCAGGATGTGCACCTATCTTAATTTGGTGTTTAACTGCTAATTTAACGGTTTCATTAAGTACATTTTCATCTCCAGCATGAAAACCACAAGCGATATTAGCTGAGGTAATGAGCGGAATAATTGCTTCGTCATTACCAAATGAATAATTTCCATAGGCTTCACCTAGATCACAATTTAAATCGACGGTTACCATTACAAAGTCACCCCTTTTACGATTTGATGTTTTTCTAAGAATTTAATATCTACTTCACTTGCATCGCCATCAGCATATAATGGGTAGCTAAGGACAGCATATAAGAAATCAGCTGTCGTTGTAAATCCATCAATGACCATTTCATCCAAAGTTACTTTGAGTTTATTGATGGCGCTCGCTCTGTTTTCTGATTTAACGATGACCTTTGCTACTAGAGAATCATAGTAAGGTGAAACTTGATAACCCGAATAAAGTAGTGAATCTACTCTGACATTAAATCCTTGTGGTAGATGTAAACGTTTCACTACGCCAGGACATGGTTGAAATTTTTTCTCAGGATTTTCAGCATTGATGCGCGCTTCAATGACATGACCATTAAATGTGATGTCTTGTTGTGCAAATGGTAACTTATCATGCATTAACAAATATAATTGTGCAGTTAATAAATCACGATCAGTTCTCATTTCTGTGACGGTATGTTCAACTTGAATTCGCGCATTCATTTCAATAAAATAATGCGCATCTTCAGTAACTAAGAATTCGATTGTACCTGCACTTCTATATTTTGAGGCTCTAGCTACTTTAACAGCATCATTACAAATTTTTTCTCGGCGTTCTTCAGTAAGTGCCGCACATGGTGACTCTTCTATTAGCTTTTGATTTTTTCGTTGAACTGAGCAGTCTCTTTCTCCTAAATGTACATAATTATCTTTGCCATCACCAATGACTTGAACTTCAACATGTTTTGCTACAGGTATAAAGGCCTCTACATATACACGGCTATCGTTGAAATACTTTTGTCCTTCACTTTGAGCTTCTTTTAAAGACTTTTCTAAATCAGCTGGATCTTTAACAATTCTAATTCCTTTACCACCACCGCCACTAGCAGCCTTTAAAACAACAGGATATCCGATATCTTCAGCTAACTTTTCAATTTCTGATACATTGTTAACTGCGTCTTTCGATCCCGGAATTACAGGTACGCCAGCAGCATCAACTGTTTGTCGAGCGGTTATCTTATCTCCCATTAACTCCATAGTTTTTTTATTTGGACCAATAAAATGAATGTCGTTTTCTTCAACTTTTTCAGCAAATGTTGTGCTTTCTGATAAGAAGCCATAACCTGGGTGAATTGCATTAGCCCCGGATAATTCTGCAGCACCGATAATACGTTCGATATTTAAATAACTATCAAGTGGATTTGCTTCACCAATACAAATTGCCTGGTCAGCTAAGCTTACATGAAGACTAGCTTCATCACCTTTAGCATATATCGCTACGGTTTCTATTCCTAATTCGCGACAAGCACGAATGATACGCACAGCGATTTCTCCTCTATTTGCAATTAAACAACGATACATAGCTAGCCCCCCTTATTTTATTTGTATCAATGCTTGGTCATATTCCACATTTGTACCGTGATCAACTAAAATTTCAACAATTTCTCCTGATACATCACTTGTAACCTCGTTCATCACTTTCATCGCTTCAATATAACCTACAATGTCTCCTTCTTGAATTTTATCACCCACTTGTACAACTGGTTCAGTTAATTCTTTACTATCTTGCAAAAAGAATGTACCTACCATTGAAGCTTTGATTTGTTGCGTTTCTTCTTTAGGATTTGCTTCGTCTTGTTTATTTGAATCGCTATGATTTGTAGAAGTTGTTTGTATATCATTTTTATTAGCACTTACGGGTGAAATATCTTCTGTAAAATCTAATTCTATTTCATGTTCAAAATCTTTATATTTAAATTTTTTAACTTCATTCTTTTTAACTAAATCTATTATTTGTTCTATCTTATCTAAATTCATTTTTACTGTTCCTCCCTAATTAATTGAGCTATTTTTTTTGATGTCGGACGTAAATGCTTGAGTTCGAATTTTGGAGTTGATTCTATTTCATTTATTGTTGAACTAAAGACTTGCTCAAAATGTTTTAAATTTTTGATTGCTTGTTCAATCGTTATCCATTTGAATAGAATTTCTTCTCCTGGTTTAAATTGAGCCAGTTTATGTATATCGGCTTGGGAAACACTAGCAATCTTAGTGTAACCTCCTACGGTCTGTCTATCGTGTAATAATATGATGGGGTGACCATCATTAGGAACTTGAATACTGCCTAATGCAACGGGCTCTGAAATGATATCCGCACTTTCTATAGGCGGTATAGGCGTTCCTTTAAGTCGAATGCCCATTCTGTCAGAACTATCTGATATCTCATATACTTGTGCTGTTAGTTGTTCATGACATTCTGCAGAAAATGCATCATATTGAGGTCCTTTGATGATATGAACGATATTATCTTCTGGTACTGCATTGAATTCAATAGTTTTGCCCAATTGTTGTTTATAAGATTGATTTGTAACAACAGGAATGCTATCGTTTTTCTTCAATGTACGTCCATAAAAACCGCCCATTTGTGTTCTAGTATGAGTGGCATAGCTATTTGCTACGATTGGTATATCAAGTGGTTGACCAAAAAATATATACCCCCTAGCACCTTGTTGAACAGGACCAATTTCTAAAATATCTCCTTTATTTGCTTGTACAACCACATTTTGGTTTACAGCAGTGCCATTTAATTTGGCTGCAAAAATAGCCCCTGTTAAAACAAATGAATTTTCGCTGGAGAATTCAATTTTAGGGCCAATAATTGTAAATTCGATTGCAGGCCCATCTTGCTGGATTAATGTTTGTCCAATAAGATAGCTATATTGATCTATGGCACCAGCGCTTGAAATACCAAGATGTTGAAATCCTGTACGTCCTAAATCTTGTATAGTTGAAAATAAACCAGGTTGTATAATTTTAATTCCCATTACGCATTGTCACCCACTTTTCTTTATTAAAGCATCCCTTATCAATGTCATCTTGAATTTGTTGATAAGTATGTTGATCGATGGCATAAAATTTTATTTTATCACCAGCTTGATAAAGCGTCATAGGCTGATCATCTTTATTAAATACTCTAATAGGCGTACGACCAATAATTTGCCAACCTCCTGGTGAATCTAGAGGATATAAGCCAGTTTGATTATTAGCAATTCCAACTGAGCCTGCAGCAATACGTACTCGAGGTTCAGAGCGTCTAGGCATATGTATGCGTGAATCTAAACCACCCAAGTATGGGAAGCCAGGCATAAAGCCAAGCATATAAATTAAATATTGTTTACTTGTATGTATCTCTATTACTTCTTCAGAGGTAAGTCCGTTATACTTTGCTACTTCAGATAAATCTGGCCCTGCATCTGAACCATATAAGACGGGAATATGTACAACTTTATTATTAGATGTTTTATCAATGTGCTTATAATTAATAGAATCAAGTTGAAGTTGTTGAATCAACTCATCGATATCAATTTTATGTTGGTCAAAAGTAACCATGATAGCTCTATAAGATGGAATAATTTCGTTGATAGCTTGCAAGTTTTTATTTTTAATGTATTGAGTTGTATAAATAATTTGATTATATGTGTCTTCACTAATTTCGTTTTTGAAATAAATCATTAAGGTTTGTTCGTTAATGATAGTTGCTTCCATTTTCTAACCCCCTTTGTATAAAAAAATAGAAACATAGACAAATAAAATTATAAATGACTAATTCAATAAGAATTATATCATTTATCTTATCTGTCTGTTTAATAATCATTTGTAATTAAAAGCGATAAGTAATAAATATTACGCTTTGTAGATTGGTTGATTCTACTTCAAAAAGTTGTACATATTCAATTAAATCATACTTGTAATTAATTGTCATGGAGAAAACAAGTTTAACAAAAGTATGTGGCACAATATAAAAATACTATAAATAAAAAACCAGTAAGCAGAATGCTAAACTGGTTTTTACTATATAGCTTATTAATGAGGATATTGTCTTATTTAATATCTACAATCTTAACTCTAATTTCACCACCGTTAGGTAGCTGTACTCGAACTTCATCGTTTAATCCTTTGCCAATAAGAGATTTCGCCATTGGAGATTCGTTTGAAATTTTCCCTTTAAATGCGTCGGCTTCTGCAGAACCAACGATTTGGTAGCTTTCTTCTTCATCACCAGGTAATTCTACAAATGTGACAGTTTTCCCGATTTGTACGACGTTATTATCGCCTGTGTCTTCAATAATAAGTGCGTATCTTAGCATATGTTCTATACGTTGAATATCTTGTTCAATAAACCCTTGTTCGTCTTTTGCAGCGTCATACTCAGAGTTCTCAGATAGATCTCCAAAAGAACGTGCTACTTTGATTTTTTCTACAACTTCAGGTCTTTTAACTGTCTTAAGTTCTTCTAACTCTTGTTCTAAATTGTCATATCCTTCTTGTGTCATAGGATATTGTTTTTGATTTTCCATTACGTCATCTTCCTTTTCTTGATATTACTCTTGTTTACTTACAAGTGTTTGTATTTTGGTTGTCATAATATCGATAGCAACTTTGTTACTACCACCTTCAGGAATAATAATATCTGCATACTTTTTAGTAGGTTCGATAAATTGATTATGCATCGGCTTAACTACATTCAAGTATTGATTAATTACAGATTCCATTGACCGTCCGCGCTCTTTAGTATCTCTTATCAATCTTCTTAAGATTCTAATGTCTGCATCCGTATCAACATATATTTTAACATCCATCATATCACGTAGTGTTTTGTTTTCTAAAGCAAAGATACCTTCTACGATAATAACATCTTTTGGTTCAAATGCAATGGTTTCATCACTTCTAGTATGATTTGCATAGTCATAAGTAGGCACTTCTACTGATTGACCATTTTTTAAATCCTTTAAATTTTTTATTAATAAATCGTTATCAAAGGCAAAAGGATGGTCATAATTTGTTTCTAACCGTTCTTCAAACGTGAGGTGGGATTGGTCTTTATAATAATAGTCTTGGGCCAATAAAGCAACACTATGACCTGCTAAATTTTTCATAATTTCATTAGTTACGGTGGTTTTACCTGAGCCTGAGCCACCAGCAATACCGATAATCGTTGTTTGAGACATTAGCTAATTTCCTTTCTCATCATATTATTTGGGTAGATTGGGTGGTCAACTTTAATTTGTACAATTTGTAGTGGATGTCTTGCAGCATCCAAAGAATTCCCTTCTTCATCATAAATTGCATCAATAACTTGTTTAAAGCTATTAATTTCAGGTCCGAAAAATTCAATTTCTTGTCCAGGTTTAAAATTATTACGTTGTTGTATCGTGGCGATGTGTGTATTTGCATCATATTCAAGAACTAAACCGCAAAAATCATATGGTGATTTTTTGGATTGTTGCATACCAAACATTTGCTCTTCATAACCTGGTGTCCCCTCGAAGAAAGCAGGAGCTGTATCACGATTGGCACATTTATCTAATTCTATTAGCCATTCAGGGTCAATTTTGAAATTTGCTGGATCTTCAGCATAAGCATCGATGACTTTACGGTAAACTGATACAACTGTAGCTATATAGTGAATAGATTTCATACGGCCTTCTATTTTTAATGAATCAACGCCGATATCCATCATTTTAGGAATGGCTTCTATTAATTTTAGATCTTTGGGACTCATAGCAAAAGGGATGATATCACCTTGTTGATAATACATATCTAAATCGCCATCTTGATCAATGGATAATAAATCGTAATCCCATCGACAACTTTGGCAACAGCCACCACGATTTGAGTCTCGTGCTGTCATATGATTGCTAAGTGTGCAACGACCAGAGTATGCAATACACATGGCACCATGAATAAATGCTTCTATTTCTATGTCAACCTTTTCTTTCATTTCCTTCATTTCCATGGCACCAGTTTCTCTAGCTAACACAACACGGTTTAATCCTTCTTCTTTCCAGTATTCTACCGCCTTATAATTTGTTAGAGACTGCTGAGTAGATAGATGTATCTCTAAGTTAGGTGCAACACGTTTGCATGTTTCAATGATTAGAGGATCTGCTACAATAATTCCCGTAGCTCCTGTAGCTTGTAATTGTATTAAATATGCTTCTAAGCCTGGGATATTCTCATCATGTGCAATGATATTGGTAGTAACATAGATTTTTGCGCCGTAAGTATTAGCAAATTGGACACCCTCAGCAATTTCTTCCATAGTAAAATTATCGGCATTTGAACGTAATCCATATTCTTGACCGCCTAAAAATACTGCATCTGCGCCGTAATGTACAGCTATTTTTAGCTTTTCTAAATTTCCAGCAGGAGCAAGTAGTTCAGGCTTTTTCATTTTAGTTTGTTGTGATGGTGATGCTTTTTCTAAAATTTGCATGATTAAGCCTCCTAATATACGGTTTGTTTAAATAAGAAACCTTCATCAAAAGGACGATGTGCTGGCTGTATATCTTCAATTGGATCAACAAGCATGAATTTTTCATCCTCATAGGTTTCAGGATCATCATTATATAAATCAATAGCCTCGCGATATTGACGTGTTGTTACATTAATATATTCTTCAGTTTGCAAGATACCATCTATCTTAAACGAATCAATTCCTGCACTAAATAATGGTTCTAATTCTTCAATTAAACAAATATCATTTGGAGACATTATATGTGTACCATTGTAATCTTCAAAAACAGGATATTTATTATCTCTTTCTTCATCATATAATAATAAGTACTGTTCATCCTGTTGACGCTCTATTTTCATTTGTTTATCTTGGAATGTGTAATAATTACCTAGCAACATTCTTTTCGATTGAAACATGCAAGTCATGCCATGAACTTGCACTTCAATTTCAACATCTGATTGCTCTTTAATATTGATTATTTCTTCTAAGCTTAATTCACGAGCAAGAACGGCACGTTTCGCACCTTTTTGTCCCCAGTAGTTACATTGAAAATGATTTGTTACTAATGCTTCAGCATCCCAATTTAATGCAATTGGATGTGGTTGAGCTTTGACGTACATAACAACGGCAGGATCTCCAAATATAATACGATCTACATTGATTTCATGTAAAAATGTTATATAGTCTTCAAGTGCCTCCAAATGATAATTATGAAATATACCGTTAACAGCAGCATAAACTTTTTTATTATGTTTGTGGGCTATTTCCACAGCTTTTTTCATATCGGTACGTTTAAATTCACCGGCTAAGCGTAATCCGAATTTTTGTTCGCCAATGACAAACGCATCTGCACCAAAATCAATAAGTGTTTTTAAATGCGCAACTGATTTAGGTGTTACAAGTAATTCAGTCATTCTGATTCTCCTTTGATAGAAATTGCTAGTCCATCATCTATATTGACAAAATTAGTAGAATAATTTGATTGTGACATGAGCCATTCATTATATTGTTGTACTTTTTTAACCATCTGTTTGACATTTCGTGAACGTACAATTGATATGTCTGCAACAAAACCATGGTAAAGGACATTATCAGTAATTACTATACCCCCGTTATTTAATAATGGTGTATAAAGTTCAAAAAATTTACGTGATTGTGCTTTCGCTGCATCAATGAATATCATATCGAAATGTTTATTTTTCAGCTGAGTAAATTGTTCCAGTGCGTCGCCTTTTATAATGTCAATCTGTGATTCGTAGCCAAATGTTTTAACATTGTGTTGGGCTTGTTGAAACATATCATCATTACGTTCAATCGTTGTGATATGTATGTTTGAATCAACTGATGCAAATTGCATTGAACTATATCCTATCGCTGTTCCAATTTCTAGAATTGACTGTGGTTTGTGGATTCTAATTAACTGTTTTATCAAATCAAGTGTTAAGCGGTCGACGATTGGCACAGCATGCTCAATTGCATATGGTCTGAGCCGTTCAATAGGATTATCTAAATGCTTATGTAAATCTACTAAATAGCGTTCATTGTCCTCCATAGACGTTACTTCCTTCTTAAAAAAGTTATAAATAATGAAAATAAAAATCAATCAGTCGTGGTTATTGATTAATTACGTGTAGGATCAAATAAACTGACTGATTGGATTATTTTGATTGCTGTGTACTTAGCAAATACGAAATTAACTTTACATATTTTATCATAAATTATGCATTAAATTAAGTGCTATCTTAAAAAGGAGCGGGATAAAGCCAAATTCGACTTTATCTTCCGCCCCACAAAACAAATCATTACGCTAATTACTTTAAATTTTCATGCACAGAGAAAAATTTTCTGTGATTTTGACTCAGTAATTAAATCATATATCTAATGTTTTTATTAATATAAATTCAAAGTTGTATTTTATTCATCAATTTCAGTATTGACTACTTCTTCAATCATATCCCATTCTTCATCTGTTTCGATAGGAATTAATTTACCGCCATCTCCTGATTCGTCTGGTTGATTTATCATTGGGATTAATTCAATCATGTCATCATCATCAGATTGTGCACCTTCTTCAGACAAAATAACATATTCTTTTTTGAATTCTGGATGATAAAATTCTAATATTTTGCGATAAAGTACTTCATTGCCATCTTCATCATATAATGTTAAAAGTTCTTCTTCGTTATTAAGTTCTAATTCAGTGTCGTGATTATGTTCAGTCATTTAAATTCTCCTTTATTGGATAGAGTCTAAATAGCCTTGAAGTATAAAAACTGCGGCCATCTTATCTATTACTTTTTTTCTTTTTTGTCTAGAAACATCGGCCTCTAACAATGAACGTTCTGCTGCCATTGTGCTTAGTCGTTCATCCCACATAATAACTTTCATATCAGGCATCGCTTCAAGAATTAATTCTTTATAGTGTATGGAAGCTTCTCCACGAAACCCTATAGAATTATTCATATTTTTTGGTAAACCAATAACAATTGTGTCAACGTTATTGGACTTAATAATATTAGTGAGTTGTTCAATACCATATTCTTCTTGTTCTTCATTGATGCGTAGAGTGTCTAATCCCTGAGCTGTCCAGCCCATTAAATCGCTAATTGCAATGCCTACAGTCTTGCTTCCTACATCTAATCCTAATATTTTATGCTGGAGCATATATTAATTATTTTTCTCTTTAAGATAGTATGAGACAAGTTCTTCCATAATGACATCTCTATCCACATGTCGTATTTGGTTTCTAGCTTCATTTTGACGTGGTATATAAGCAGGATCACCAGATAATAAATAACCAACAATTTGGTTTACAGCATTATATCCACGCTCTTCTAATGTACGATGCACGTTGCTTAACACAGATCTGACATTCTCTTTAGGAATTTCTTCATAATCAAATTTCATTGTTTTATCAAAATTTTCCATTGATTGACACTCCTCTATCTACGATTTAACTTACATATTTTATATTACACTAGAAAGGTATATAGTTATAGTTTTTTAATGTAATCTTTAATAAAGCGTAAAGATTCTGTGATATTTTCAGGTTGTGTACCGCCACCTTGTGCCATATCCGGACGGCCACCACCTTTGCCACCAACAATAGGAGCCATATTTTTAATGATATCGCCAGCTTTAATTTTGCTGGTATCAGCTTTTGGTACTGTAGCTATCAATGAAACTTTGCCTTCAACTTCACTTATTAATATGATAATTGTGTCTTGTAATTTAGATTTAAAATTATCCATTGTTTCTCTGATTGCTTTTGGATTAGCAATATCTACTTGTGTAGCTAATACTTTAAAACCATTGATTTCTTCAACTTGGTCTTCAATATTACCCATTTTTAATGTTGTAATTTCTTTATTACGTTGTTCTAATTGTTTATTTACATGTTTCACTTCTTCTTGAAGCTGAACGACTTTTTCCATAACTTGATCATCGGATTTGACTTTTAAATATGTTTTAGTTTGATTAAATTTATGCTGAATGCCTTCTAGATACAAGAATGCTGCTCTACCTGTTAAGGCCTCAATTCGTCTGACGCCTGCACCAGTACCTGATTCGCTAATAATTTTAAATAAGCCGATTTCAGATGTGTTTTGAACATGAATACCACCACAAAGTTCCAAAGAAAATGGTGCCATATTTACAACTCTAACTACATCGCCATATTTTTCACCAAATAAAGCCATTGCACCCATCTCTTTAGCTTCAGCAATTGGCATTTCTTGAATATTTACGGAAATACCACGCCATATTTCTTCGTTAACACGTCGCTCAACGTGTTCAATTTCTTCATTTGTCATTGGACCAAAGTGTGAGAAGTCGAAGCGTAAACGTTCACTTTCAACGAGAGAGCCTGCTTGGTTAACATGATCGCCTAATACTTCTTTCAGAGCGGCATGCAGTAAGTGTGTTGCACTATGGTTCTTTTGAATATCTCGTCGTTCATCTTTATTAACGTTTGCATCAACATGACTATTAACAGTTACATGACCAAATTGAACGGTTCCTTTATGCAAGTTTTGACCATTTGGTGCTTTCGTTACTTCTTCAACAGCAATTTCAAAATTGTCGTTACCAACTGTACCATGATCTGCAACTTGACCACCACTGACCGCATAAAATGGCGTTTCTTTTAAAACAAAATAAATGATGTCTTCAGCTTCTGCATGACTAACAGCTTGGCCATTGTAGATAAGATCTGTAATCTCAGTTTGATAATCAGTCGTTTCATATCCAACAAATTTGCTTTTTGTAGTTATGTTTTTAAGCACTTCGCTTTGAATTTGCATTGATTGTGAATTTTGGCGTGCCTGTCTAGCACGGTCACGTTGTTGTTGCATTTCATTTTCAAATGTTTCCATATCAACAGTGATGCCTTCTTGTGTAGCTATTTCTTCAGTTAATTCGATTGGGAAACCATATGTGTCATATAATTTAAATGCATCTGAACCATTAATTTCTTTTGTCGTCAGTTTTGCTTTAGCAATCAGTTGATCTAAAATTGATAGCCCTTCTTGTAATGTTTCGTGGAATCGTTCTTCTTCTGATTTAATGACCCGTTTAATGAAATCAGCTTTTTCTTTAACATTTGGATAATAAGGTTCCATGATATCTGCAACAATATCAACGAGCTTGTACATAAATGGTTCTTGAATATCTAATGTTTGGCTAAAACGTACAGCTCTACGTAACAAACGACGTAAAACATAGCCACGTCCTTCATTTGCCGGCAAAGCACCATCTGAAATTGCAAATGCGATTGTTCTAATGTGATCAGCAATGACTTTAAACGCCACATCTTGTTCCGGTATTTCAAGATATTTCTTGCCGGAAACTTTTTCAACTTCTTCAATGATAGGCATGAACAAGTCTGTCTCATAATTTGTACGCACATTTTGTGCTACAGAAGCCATGCGTTCTAGGCCCATACCAGTATCAATGTTTTTATTTGGTAATGGCGTATAAGTATGATCTTTATTATGATTAAATTCACTAAACACAAGGTTCCATACTTCTAAATAACGTTCATTTTCACCACCAGGATACATTTCTTCAGCAGGGTCGTTCTTGCCAAATGCTTCACCACGGTCATAAAAGATTTCTGTGTTTGGTCCTGATGGTCCTTCTCCAATATCCCAAAAATTGCCTTCAATACGTATAATGCGACTTTCTTCTAAGCCGATATCGTTATGCCATAAATGATATGCTTCTGTATCTTCGGGATGAATGGTTACATACAGTTTGTCTGGTTCCATTGCCATCCATTTGTCACTTGTTAAAAATTCCCAAGCAAATTCAATAGCTTCTTTTTTGAAATAGTCCCCAATAGAAAAGTTACCTAGCATTTCAAAGAATGTATGATGACGTGCTGTAAAACCTACATTTTCAATATCATTCGTTCTAATTGCTTTTTGCGAATTTACGATTCTAGGTTTTCTTGGTGTTTCTCGACCATCAAAATATTTTTTTAATGTTGCTACACCTGAATTTATCCATAGTAATGAATTATCATCAATAGGAACTAAAGGTGCAGATGGTTCAACCATATGTCCTTTTTCTACAAAGAAATCAATATACATTTGTCTTATTTCACTAGCTTTTAAATTTTTCATTGGGTTTCACTCCTCAAATTCTTAGTCACAATTAAAAACGTTCATCCACAAGGGACGAACGTTTTCGCGGTACCACCCTAGTTATAAAGATACGAATCACTATTGATTCCACTTTATCACTTCATTGTCTTATCCATATTAGCACAAAGTAGCGTTCAGCAAACTGTATTGTACTTTACACCAACCAGCACATCTCTTTGAATACTCATTTGCTTACTCATCTTCATGATTATTCACATTTTATTTTAAGTTGTGTTGTCTAAATTGTCAACGTTCAATAAAGTCATATGGCGTCATTTGATTCATGTTGATCATCGGATCTATTTGATAAATTGTCGCTGCTGATAATGTATCTTTTTTATGTTTAGCTATGATATTATCATCAGTAGAATTCTGCGTTTCGTGTCCAAAATATGCTTCTAATAAATCATATAATTGCGTCATTCTAACTTGACCATTTGTTTTAAGACCAATGTCAAAGGCTTGTGGATCCCCTAGTAATACTAAAGATTGTTTAGCTCTAGTCAAACCAGTATAAAGAATAGGTTTTTGTAACATTCTAAAATATTGTTTCACTACGGGCATAATAACGATTGGGAATTCTGAACCTTGGGACTTGTGAATCGAAGTGCAATATGCATGCGTTAATTCAATTAAGTCTTGTCGTGTAAATGTAATTTCATTACCGTCAAAATCGACGATAATAACATCTTTATTTAAAGCATTTTCTTTTGCCCAAAAAATGCCAACAATAATACCAATATCTCCATTAAAAATATTGTCATTAGGACGATTTACTAACTGTAATACTTTATCGCCTTTGCGGAATGCAGCATCACCAAATTCAATTTCACGGGCGTCTGGTTCTTTAGGATTTAAAATTGTTTGCAGAATTTGATTTAAACGTTTAATACCTGCACTTCCTTTATACATGGGAGCAAGTACTTGAATATCACTCATGTCATATCCTTTACTAACTGCACTGGATACTACTTTCTTAACAACGTCAGGAATTTGTTCTGCACTACAATTAATGAAGCTTCTATCATGATAACGTTTTGTAATATCTATGGATTCGTTTTGTTTCATGTGGTGAGCTAATTCAATAATACTTGAACCATCTTGTTGTCGGTAGACTTCAGTTAAATTGACACGTGGTATTTTTTTAGACTGGATTAAGTCCTTAAATACTTGTCCAGGCCCAACAGAAGGCAGTTGGTCTTCATCTCCAACAAATACAATTTGGGCATCTAAAGGTACCGCATTTAAAAACTGATGAAATAACCAAGTGTCAACCATAGACATTTCATCTATGATAATTAATTTTGCTTTAATTTCATTATCTAAAATGTCTTCTGGTTGTGTATCTTGATTCCATCCTATAAGTCGGTGAATGGTCATTGCCTCTAAGCCAGTAGCTTCTTGTAAACGTTTCGATGCTCTGCCTGTAGGAGCTGCTAATACTACTGGGAAATCATCATCAGTGTAATCCGCATAATCTAAAGAAAGTCCATGAATTTCAGCGTATAACTCTACAATACCTTTAATGACAGTTGTCTTACCAGTTCCAGGTCCGCCAGTTAATAACATGATTTTTGAGTTTATAGCTGTTTGTAAAGCCTCTTTTTGTGATGCAGCATAATGTACTTCATTGCTATCTTCTATCTCTCCAATATGCAACTGTAAATCAGATTGCTCAAGTTCATTTAATTTATGGGTATGAGTTAATATACGATATAAGTTTTGTACGCTTTTTAATTCTGAGTAGTAAAGACTGGGGATGGCAATTTTTTGTTGATCAAGAATCAACTTATCTTCTTCCATTAAAATTTGCAACATTTCTTCAAGTTGATGTATTTCAATTATTTCATCCCCTTGCGTACTTAACATTGTTTGTGCTGATTTAAGAATTGTTTCAGCAGGTAAATAAGTATGCCCTTGTTTAATACATTCTTCCTCTAGTGTGAATAATATGCCAGCTTTTAATCGTTCTGGGTCATTAAAGTCGATGCCGATATTACGTGCTAATGTATCAGCTTTATTAAATCCAATTCCTTTAATATCATATACAAGTTTATACGGGTTATTATCAACGACGTTTATTGTTTCACTTTGATAAAACTGATAGATTGCCATTGATAGTTTAGGGCCAAATCCTAAATCATGTAAGTGTATCATGATTTTTTCTGATTCTTGATTGGCTGCTATTTGTTGTGCAATTTGCTCTTGTTTCTTTTTAGAAAGATTTGAAACTTTTGTTAATATGTCTGGATGAGCTAAAATATCATTTATTGCATTTTCTCCCAAAGTATTAACAATATTTTGTGCTGTCTTTTTACCAATACCTTTAAATAAATCACTTGATAAGTAGGTAATAATAGCATCTTTCGTTTGTGGTAATTCTTTTTCAAATGTATCAGCTTTTAGTTGTTTGCCATATTTTGGATGCGCAACAACCTGTCCTTTAAAGGTGTATACGTCGCCTTCAACAATATTTGGGAAAAACCCTACAACCGTTGGCATCGTATCGAACGATTCATTAGATTCAATGGTATCAACTTTAAGTACAGTATAGAAATTATCTTGATTTTGGAACAAAATAACTTCGACGGTGCCCTTTAACATCGTTGGTTCAAATAGTGTAGGGTTATCCATATTAATCCTCCTTGTTCTTCATAGATAAAAAAGTGGCTTTTGCGTGCTGACTTAATAAATGTTTAGGATCAATGGCAATTGCCCGCTCAAAATACGAAATAGCTGTATCTATGTCTTCAGTCTTCATATATATCGCTAATCCTAAGTTGTATAATGCGTCAGTATGTGATGAGTCAAGTTGTAAGACGTATTTAAGTTGTTGAATAGCTTGTTCAAACATTTCTAATTGACATAATACAAGTCCGTATTGAAATTGAATTTCACTATCCCTATTTTCATCTTTTTCAGCTGCAGTCATTAAATATGGCAATGCTTCTTTAAATGCTTCTAATTGGTTGAATGCCATACCTATCATATAATTACAATCAACCATATCCATGTGATATTTTAATGATTTTTGATAGAGTTTGATGGCTTCATTGAAACGACCTTGATTATAATAAATATTTGCTAAATTATAATAAATTGCACCGTTTGTATCATCAATTGTTAATGCACGTTGAAAAAACTTTTCAGCCTGTACGATTTCTCCAATATCAGCCAGAATAATGCCAGCATTAATGTAATTTTCAATCACGTTTGGATTTTCTTCTATGTTATTAAATAATGCTTTCAGGGCTTTATCTCTCTGCCCTTTTTGTATGTATTGATATATTTGTTCTTGTTCAGTCACTAGAATACCTCATTTCATTCATCATTATATCATGTCCAAACTTTTAATAAATAAAAACAACCGCTTATTCTAAATAGCACTTGTGAATAAACGGTTGAATATCAACTCTAATTAACAACAGTAAAGTTTATTTAAAAGTAATTAAACGACATAGCTTAATTGCCCAGAAGTTTTGTAAACATCATCAATCGTTGCGCCACCTAAACAGATTTCACCATCATAGAATACAACTGATTGACCAGGAGTAATCGCTCGAACTGGTTCTTTAAAAGTCACTTTTATCGAGTGATCATCGACGCGTTCAACAGATACCTCCGTATCTTGTTGACGATATCTAAATTTAGCAGTGCAGTTAAATCCGCGTTCTAAATCTACTGGATTGACGAATGAATAATCTGATGCTATTAAATAATCACTATATAATGCATCGTGATGGAAACCTTGTTCAACGTATAAGACGTTGTCTACTAAATTTTTGCCAACAACAAACCAAGGATCACCATCTCCACCAATACCTAAACCATGACGTTGTCCTATCGTATAATACATCAAACCACTGTGCACGCCCATTTTTTTACCATCAAGTGTTCGCATATCGCCGGCTTGAGCAGGTAAATATTGTGATAGAAATGATTTGAAGTTTCTTTCACCAATAAAACAAATGCCTGTAGAATCTTTTTTCTTTGCTGTAGCTAGCCCTTGTTCTTCCGCTATTCGACGTACTTCTTTTTTCTCTATATCTCCAATAGGAAACATGACTTTGGATAATTGTTGCTGTGATAATTGATTTAAAAAATATGTTTGATCTTTATTATTGTCAACGCCACGTAGCATTTCAACGTGGCCGTCGTCATAACGTTTAAGGCGAGCATAATGACCAGTTGCTACATAATCAGCACCAAGTTTAAGTGCGTGTTCTAAAAAGGCCTTAAATTTTATTTCTTTATTACACATCACATCAGGATTTGGTGTACGTCCTTTTTTATATTCATCTAAAAAATAAGTAAATACTTTATTCCAATATTCTTCTTCAAAATTTACAGCATAATAAGGAATGCCAATTTGATTACATACAGCAATCACATCATTATAATCTTCTGTAGCTGTACATACGCCATTTTCATCAGTGTCATCCCAATTTTTCATGAAAATACCTATAACGTCATAACCTTGTTCTTTTAATAAATATGCGGTAACCGAGCTATCAACACCGCCTGACATGCCAACGACAACGCGAATATCTTTATTAGACACTATGATTCCTCCTTAAACTTATGATAAATTTTATGAATTTCCGCTACGATATATTTGATTTCATGTTCTGTAGTTAACTCGCTGAAACTAAATCTTATTGAATGTTTTGAACGTTCTTCATCCTCATACATGGCAGATAACACGTGAGATGGTTCGGTTGATCCTGCAGTACAAGCGGATCCTGACGAAACATAGATATTTGCTAAATCTAATAAAGTTAGCATCGTTTCAACATCTATAAATGGAAAATATAAATTTAAAATATGACCCGTTGTTTCTGTCATTGAACCATTTAACTCAAAAGGAATAGCACGTTCCTGTAAGCTAACTAAAAATAATTCTTTTAATTGCATTAATTTGACGTTATTTTCATTTAAAGCATTATTTGCTAATTCTAATGCTTTTGTAAAACCAACAATTTGTGGTACGTTTTCAGTTCCGGCACGACGTTTCATTTCTTGTTCTCCGCCTAATTGTGAAAATTGTATTGGCGTATTTTCTTTAACAAGCAGCACACCCACACCTTTTGGTCCGCCAAATTTATGGCCAGTAATACTCATTGTGTCGATTTTAAAATCATGAAAATTAATTTCTAAATGCCCAATTGCTTGGACAACATCAACATGTAACAATGCATTACTCTCAGCTACAATTGTTTCTATTTCATATATAGGTTGAACTGTTCCTACTTCATTGTTTACAAACATAATAGATACAAGAATGGTATCATCAGTAAGTGATTCTTCTAGCTGATCTAAATCAACTTGACCAGTATCATCTACATCTAAATATGTGACGTCATAGCCTTTACGCTCAAGTTGTTCAAAAACATGTAGTACAGAGTGATGTTCAATCTTTGTAGTTATAATATGATTACCGATATGCTCATTTGCATATACTAACCCCTTAATAGCAGTATTATTAGCTTCTGTTGCACCACTAGTAAAAATAATCTCATTTCGCTTAGCACCTAATAGTTCTGCTACTTTTTGGCGTGATTGATCTAAATATTTACGTGCATCACGTCCAACAGAATGTATAGATGATGGATTACCATAATGCTGTTTATATATATTCATCATTTCATCAATAACTTCAGGTCTAACTGGGGTCGTCGCCGCGTAATCTGCATATACTTCCATGTAATTTACACTCCTTGAGATAATATCAATGTTCCTATAATAGCACCAATGCTATTATTTTTCTATAGTTCTGTTTATGACTTTCACTTATTAGTTTAACATTTTAATTAATAGTAATGATACAGATAATATACTTACTGAATTCGTGTTAAATTGAGCATCTAAATATAAAAGTATTCTCACAATTGTTATACTTTATGCACTATTATCATAAGGGGTATATAAAGTTATGAAAAAGATAAAATATTCTGCATTAAATTTAGTACCTATTAGAGAAGGACAAAATGAAAATGATGCGCTTGCTGATATGGTTACACTTGCACAACAACTTGAAAAATTAAATTATGAACGTTATTGGATTGCGGAGCACCATAATGCGCCAAACTTAGTAAGTTCTGCTACTGCATTGCTAATACAACATACTTTAGAACATACGTCATATATGCGTATAGGTTCAGGTGGAATTATGTTACCTAATCACGCACCACTTATTGTTGCAGAACAGTTTGGTACGTTAGCCACGCTATATCCTAATCGCATTGACTTAGGATTAGGTCGTGCACCAGGTACAGATATGATGACAGCTAGTGCATTAAGAAGAGATCAACATAATGGTGTATATCAATTTCCTGATGAGGTAGAACAATTACAAAAATATTTTGGACCAGAAAATCAACAAGACTATGTTAGAGCCTACCCCGCTGTGAATAAGCAAGTACCATTGTATATATTAGGGTCTTCAACTGATTCTGCTCATTTAGCAGCACGCAAAGGCTTACCTTATGTTTTTGCAGGTCATTTTGCACCACAACAAATGAAAGATGCCATAGACATATATAAGGAATTATTTGAACCTTCTGATGTACTTAGTGAACCTTATGTCATAGTCTGTTTAAATGCTATTATTGCTGATAGTGATGAAGAAGCTCAATACTTGTCTACAACCCAAGCTCAAGTGATGATTAGTATTACCCGTGGACGTATGCAACCAGTCCAACCGCCAACAGATAATTTACAAAGTTTGCTAACACCTCGTGAGTACGAAATGGTTAAGCAACGGCAAAAATATTCACTTATTGGCTCAGAATTAAGTGTGAAGCAACAACTTGAAGATTTTATTCAGAAATATGGAGAAATTAATGAATTAATGGCGGTAAGTTATATTTATGATCAAGACAAACAACTTGATTCATATCGTCGTTTAAAACGAATTATTGAAGCTGACAAATGAGTAAAAGATTTATAACAGCAAATCAGTAGAAAATAGATAATTAAATAACTGCGAAAGGACTATCGTTTAAAGTTAATAAGTAGAATAGTAAGTTATAAAATTGAAGTATACGAAAAATAAGCTCAAAAATGAATTTGTTTAAATTCATCTTTGAGCTATATTTCTCTTCTATATGATTACTTTACCATGACACAACAAAGATTAATCTTTTTTATCTTCTTTATCTTTGTTGTCATTACCATCTGTAAATTCATTAATTTTATCTTTTGCTTTTTGTACCTGTTCATTATCACTATCTTTAAATTTGTTAGCTGCATCTTTTGCTTTATCCATGAAACCCATAAATAATATGCTCCTTTCAGATTTTAAATAATTTTAATATCTGTTATTTCGATGCTGTTATGATACATTTTCCCAGGTTAAGAACTAAATAAACATATTTTTTAGCTATTTAAATGTAAAACATGTAACCATCTAAATCGGCTTCAGTTTCAACATAATCAGCTAAGTATTTTAATGTTGTATTATCTAATACATCTCGTACCGCATCACGCATACGCAACCACAATTGTTTTTGTGCAGGTGGCTCGGATTCGATACTTTCAACAAATGTGATGGGCCCTTCAAGTAAGCGAATAATATCACCAGCAGTAATTTCTTCTGCTGGGACTCTAAGTTGATAGCCACCTTTAGCACCACGCACACTTCGAATTAAACCAGCATTTCTTAAAGGGCCTACTAATTGTTCAAGATATAAATCACTTAAACTGTTTTCAGCAGCGATTGATTTCAATGATACACAGCCTTGCCCTTCTTTTTTTGCAAGAGATATCATTAAAGTTAAACCGTATCTCCCTTTCGTTGATATTTTCATAACATTACCTCACTTAATTCGATATATATATTCCCATTCTATCATTTTTTAAGTTAATATAGAATTAGAAAGGATGAAAAATTGTGACTAATGAACCATTAGCTTCTCGAATGCGACCTAAAAATATAGATGAAATTATTTCTCAACAACACTTGGTTGGTCCAAGAGGTATTATACGCCGTATGGTAGAAACCAAACGTTTATCTTCGATGATTTTCTATGGACCTCCAGGTATTGGTAAAACAAGTATTGCTAAAGCTATTTCTGGTAGTACTGCATATAAATTCAGACAATTAAATGCTGTCACGAATACCAAAAAGGATATGCAGCTCGTTGTTGAAGAAGCCAAGATGTCAGGGCAAGTTATCTTATTATTAGACGAAATTCATCGATTAGATAAAGCTAAACAAGATTTCTTATTACCGCATTTAGAAAATGGCAAAATTGTACTTATTGGTGCAACAACTTCAAATCCATATCATGCGATTAATCCAGCAATACGTTCTAGAGCACAAATTTTCGAATTATATCCATTAAATGAAGAAGATATAAAAGTTGCGTTGATGCGAGCAATTGAAGATGATTCTAGAGGATTGGCCTCTTATCATCCTCATATTGATGAGGATGCAATTGAATATTTTTCTACGCAAAGCCAAGGAGATGTTAGAAGTGCGTTAAATGCGTTAGAACTCGCTGTCTTAAGTGCAGATGAAGACAATGGTGAGCGCCATGTAACGCTAACCGACGCTCAAGATTGTCTCCAAAAAGGTGCGTTTGTAAGTGATAAAGACGGGGATATGCACTATGATGTTATGAGCGCGTTTCAAAAATCTATTAGAGGCAGCGATGTTAATGCAGCGTTACATTATTTGGCAAGACTTATTGCAGCTGGTGATCTTCCTACGATTGTACGTCGCTTGCTTGTAATTAGTTACGAAGATATTGGTTTAGCTTCTCCGGGTGCTGGACAACGGACATTAGCAGCAATACAAGCGGCAGAACGCTTAGGCTTTCCAGAAGCACGTATTCCGTTGAGTCAAGCTGTTATTGAACTGTGTTTATCTCCTAAGTCAAATTCAGCGATAACGGCAGTGGATAGCGCTTTAAGCGATATTAATGCTGGAAATATCGGCCAAATACCTGATTACTTAAAGGATGGACATTATTCTGGTGCCAAAAAATTAGGCAGAGCAATTGGCTATAAATATCCCCATAATTATGACAATGGTTATGTTGCTCAACAATATTTACCCGATAAATTAAAAAACAGAGAGTATTATACCCCTAAAACAACTTCAAAAACTGAACAACAGTTTAAGGCTGTTTACGATAATTTAAAACAACAAAAATGATGGCGTTAATTCACTACGCCATCATTTTTGTTTAATGTTTATTATTACTTTGTGTACCTTTGTCCTTAATTCTTGTGATAGGAACATCTTTTAAAATATCATTGACTACATAACTTGTACAAATTAGGCCAACGACACTTGGTACAAAAGCATTTGAAGATGGTGGCATTTGACCTTTGCGGTTAATTGCATTCGCATCACCTACTGTTGCTTTTACATCTTCACGGATGACAATTGGACTTTCATCCGAGAAAACAACAGGAATGCCTTTTTTAATACCTAGCCTTCTAAGTTTATTTCTAATAATTTTAGCCATTGGATCCATGTATGTCTTAGATATATCTTCAATTTTAAAGCGCGTTGGATCTGTTTTATTTGCAGCTCCCATACTCGATATGACTTTGATTCCTCTCTCAAAGCACTCTCTCATTAAATGAACTTTATAAATAATTGTATCACTAGCATCGATAAAATAATCTATTTCATAGTTGTTAAATAAATCTTCATATGTTTCTTCAGTATAAAACATATGTAATGGTGTTACTTTACAGTCAGGGTTAATTAATTTAATTCTTTCTTCCATAAGCGTTACTTTACTTTGGCCTATGGTTGAAGTAAGCGCATGTATTTGTCGATTAACATTGGTTATGTCAACATCATCTTTGTCTATTAAAATAATGTGACCAATATTTGTCCTAGCTAATGCTTCGGCCGCAAATGAACCTACACCACCTATACCTAATACGACAACAGTTTTTTCTTTTAGTAAGGCTAAACCTTCTTTACCATATGCTAACTCATTTCTAGAAAATTGATGCTTCATATTTAACTCCTTATTCAAATCACTTTTAACAGTATTCTACCAAAAGCAAGACAAAATAAAATACGCAAGACAAAGTCTTGCGTACCGATAGAGTCCATAGGTGCCGTAGTTATCATAGCTTGATCATTCGGCCTGCTATATACAGGTGGGTGCCCTGTTTCTTGTTTTGCAAGTCCTCCAATTGAGGCGTGTGCGCTGCAAGAAAACCTATTAGGCTCCCTGATCAAAGAGTGTTAGGCCCAAATTAAAAAGCAAACTTACGTACACCACAGATGACTATCTTATGACTACATCATAGCACCATTATAGATAATTTGAAACTAAAACGATTCGATATGTTAAAAGTTACGCGCAATAAAGTTGTAAGATTGACATAAACATTCTTAATTAATGTCGAATTCTAAGTGATAATTCTTGTAATTGTTTATCAGACACGTCGCTAGGTGCATCGGTTAATAGACAAGTTGCTGATGCAGTTTTAGGGAATGCAATTGTATCTCTTAAGTTAGTTCGATTTGTCAATAACATAACTAATCTGTCCAAACCTAGAGCTATTCCACCATGTGGCGGTGCACCATATTTAAAGGCATCTAATAAGAAGCCGAACTGTTCTTGGGCTTGTTCTTTAGTAAATCCTAAAACTTCAAACATTTTTTCTTGTAAGTCACCATGATGAATTCTAATAGAACCACCACCTAATTCATAGCCATTTAATACAATATCATATGCATTGGCTTGCGCATTTTCAGGTTCAGAATCTAATTTTTTAATATCTTCTTCTTTTGGTGAAGTAAATGGATGGTGTGCTGCAACATATCTTTTTGCATCTTCGTCATATTCAAGTAATGGCCAATCAGTTACCCATAAGAAGTTTAGTTTTGTTTCATCAATTAGACCTAGCTCTTTTGCAAGTTTGATACGCAGTGCACCTAGGCTTTGTGCCACAACATTAGGTTTATCAGCCACAAACATAACCAAATCTCCTGGCTCTGCCCCCGTTAACTCAGTTAATGTCGCTACATTAGCATCTTCAAAGAATCGAGCAATAGGGCCACTTAACCCTTCCTCAACTACTTTGACCCAAGCTAATCCTTTAGCACCATATATATTAACAAATTCAGTTAATCCATCCATATCTTTACGTGTATAGTTGTCGGCTGCACCTTTGGCAACAATTGCTTTGACTTGACCGTTTTGATTAACTGTATCTTTAAATACCTTAAAGTCCATTTCTGTTCCAAGTTTCGACACATCAATTAATTCCATATCAAAACGAGTGTCAGGCTTATCAGAACCATAACGACTCATAGCTTCGTTGTATGTCATGCGTGGGAATGGCCCTTCAACATCAATACCTTTTACGTCTTTAACAACTTTTCGTAGCATTTCTTCGCCCATAGCCATTACATCTTCTTGGTCTACAAAGCTCATCTCAATATCGACTTGAGTAAATTCAGGTTGGCGATCAGCACGTAAGTCTTCATCGCGGAAACATTTAACAATTTGATAATATTTATCGAAACCACTAATCATTAATAATTGCTTAAATAGCTGTGGAGATTGTGGTAAAGCGTAAAATTCACCTTCGTGGACACGAGAAGGAACTAAATAGTCACGGGCACCTTCAGGAGTCGATTTTGTTAAAACGGGTGTTTCAATGTCGAAAAAGCCATTATTATCAAGATAGTGACGAATTGATTGCGTAATTTGATGTCTCATTTTAAATGTTTGTGCTAATTCGGTGCGTCTTAAATCTAGGTAGCGATATTTTAAACGTATATTTTCATCTACATTTTGATTTTCTTCGTTGATTGAAAATGGTGGTGTTTCAGATTTATTAATTACTTCAATATGAGAAACTTGAACCTCAACTTGTCCTGTTTTGATTTTAGGATTTATAGTTTCTGGATCACGTTTTGTTACTTGTCCCTGTACTTCAACTACATATTCTGAACGAACAGTTTCTGCAATATTAAGTGCTTCTTGTGAGAAAGCAGGGTTAAATACGATTTGAACAATACCCTCTCTATCTCTTAAGTCAATAAAAATTAAACCACCTAAATCACGGCGATTATGCACCCATCCTTTTAACGTTATTTTTTCTCCCAATAATTCTTCTGTTACAAGGCCACAGTATGTTGTTCTCTTAGTCATGTATCATGTTCCTTTCTCTTACTTATTTAAAATAACTTAATAAATTCTCAAATTTAACAGTTTCTGAATTGCCTGATTCCATATGTTTAACTTCTACAATTTGATTATCAAGTTCTTGGTCGCCAATAACAATTGTATAAGTTGCATTCAAACGATCAGCTTGTTTCATTTGACCCTTAATTTTACGATTTAAATAATCTTTATCAGCACTTATGCCATTTTTACGACAATCATTAAGTAATTTTACTGCAAAATGATTGGCTGCTTCTCCCATCGTAACAATAAATAAATCTAATGTTTCATTTTCAACGATGTCGATATTTTCTTCTTCTAGTGCCAATAATAAGCGTTCGATACTTAGTGCAAAGCCAATACCAGTTTGATTAGGACCGTCCAATAATTGCAATAAACCGTTATAACGACCGCCACCACATAAAGTTGTTATCGCGCCGTCATAATTAGGGTTATCCATCATTAATTCAAATGCCGTGTGGGTGTAGTAATCTAAGCCCCGCACAAGGTTTGAATCTTCAACATAAGGTATGTTTAAATCATCTAAATATTGTTTGACAGCTTCATAATATGCCTTAGATTCATCATTTAAATAGTCAGTAATCTTTGGTGCAGTTTTAATGGCTTTTTTATCACGGTCTACTTTACAATCTAATATTCTCATTGGATTCGTGTGTAAACGTGATTGACAATCAGAACAAAAATCATCAATAACTGGTTCAAAGTGTTTTACTAGCGCTTCATTGTATTCTTTTCTTGATTCTGCATCACCAATGCTATTAATTACTAATTTAAGATGCTTTAAACCAAAAGATTGGTATATTTGCATTACCATTGCTAGAACTTCAGCATCAATACTTGGATCTTCAGCACCTATTGCTTCGACACCAAATTGTGTAAATTGACGATAACGCCCCTTTTGTTTACGTTCGTATCTAAACATTGGTCCGTTATAATATAACTTAACTGGTTGATTAGGTAAGCCTTGCATTTTATTTTCGATATAAGATCTTACAACTGCTGCTGTACCTTCAGGACGCAATGTAATACTTCTATCACCTTTGTCTTTAAAAGTGTACATCTCTTTTTGTACTACATCAGTAGAGTCACCTACACCACGTGCAAATAAATCTGTACTTTCAAAAATAGGGGTTCTTATTTCTTGATAATTATATAATTTCATAAGTTGAGCTAATTTATTTTCAATATAGCGCCATTTAGCAGTTTCTTCTGGCAGTATATCTTGTGTACCACGAGGAATCTTAATCATATCATCACTCCTACTATTAATTTTTTCAAAAATTAAACGCCCCTTGTACAGTAAAAAACTATACAAGGGACGAATATCCGTGTTGCCACCCTAATTGATTGAAATATATCAGTTCAATCCACTCATTACGTGTAACGTACGCATGACGGCTTTACTTTCATAAAGCACCTGTTCTTGTGTTCAAAGACATTAATTACTCCGTATAATCTTACAGCCAAGGATTATATCTCTACGCAATGATTGCTACCTTTTCATTAATTCTTTCAAGAATATGACCGGTTTTGTTTATAAATTTCATATTTAATATTAACGATTTTTCGCTTAAATTGCAAGTTTATGAAGCAAAATATTGTTTTAGCCCATCGACAACACCTTCAAGTACAATATGACGATGATGTTGGTCTCTAATCATTGTTTCATCTGTAGGATTACTAATATAGCCAAGTTCTAAGAGCACTGCCGGTATTTTAGATTGTCGTAACACTTGATAATTTTCTTGTTTGGCACCTCTATTAGATAATAATGCCTTTTTTTGGATTGATGCATTTAGCGTTTCGGCTAACTTGCTTTGACTATCTTTATACCAATAAACTGTAGCGCCATTTGCCACAGAACTTTCAAGAGAATCGTTATGTATGCTCATAAATATATCACCTGATGCTTTACGGTCCTCAAGTTTTACGTATTCATCATCACTTCTGGTCATTTTAACATGTGCGCCTTCTTTTTCTAGTAAGGTCTTTAGTTCTAAGGCGCTTTTAAGTGTATAATTTTTTTCTAAGCTTTTTTTGTTTGTTCTACTTGAAGCTCCCTGATCACTACCACCATGACCAGGGTCAAGTACAATTGTTTTCCCTTTTAATGGTTCTTGACTTTGACTAACATCTTTCTTGATATTTAAGCTCGTATGCCAGCCTGCAATCCATCCTTTTTTAGTTTCTTGCCGATTCTGTACTTCAATCCATTTGCCTGTTTGATTAATCTTTGTAAAACCTTCGCCCTTATCTACCTTTTCGATAACGGGATATGCTGCGTTAGGACCGGTTCTTAATTCTGAGTTTTCAACTACAGTAATACGATCACTTTTTTGGTCGTTATGATTCAAAAATAAAAATAACAAGATTAAAAATAATACAAAGGAAATCAATGCAATCATAGTGGGCTTATTTTTTATTTTATATTTTGATAGCCAGGATTGTATTTTATTCATAAAATTTTGCCATCCTGACTTTCATATATAATTGTTACAGGTCCATCATTAATAATTTCTACTTCCATATCAGTACCAAATTCTCCAGTTTGAACATTAATACCATAATCATTTAACGCTTTATTAAATTTTTCATAAAGTTGATTTGCTTCATCCGGAGGCATCGAGTTTGAAAAGCCAGGACGATTTCCTTTTTTAACATCGGCGAATAAGGTAAATTGTGAAATCGACAAAATTTCACCTTCAACTTGTTGAAGATTTAAATTTAATTTTCCTGCATCATCTTCAAATAATCTTGCATTAACGATTTTCTTTGCCAAAGTTTCAATATCTTGTTCTGTAGATGATTTGCCAAAGCCTACTAACAAACAGTAGCCTTGTTTTATAGAATGGTGAATATTATTATTTTTGACACTTGCACGTTTTACACGTTGTAACACAATTCTCATAGATATGCGCCTCCATTAATTCCATACTCTAGTTACAGTATATACATCACCAAGGGATTTGATTTTATCGACTACTCGATATACTTCGTTTACATTTTTTACCATAACGCTTAAATTAATAATGGCATTTTTATCCACATCAGAACGTCCCGCTACCTTTATCAAGCTACCATTTGTTGAATTTACGGCTTGTAGCACTTCATTTAGCAAGCCATTTCTATCATAGGCATTTACTTCTAAATCAACTTGGTAACGCTGTGTAGCATCTTTTGATTTCACCCATTCTACGTGAATCAGACGCTCATGTTCATTTTTGATGTTTGGACAGTCTGTACGGTGGACTTTGATACCGTGGCCTTTTGTGATATAACCTACAATATCATCTCCTGGGATTGGATTACAGCATTTTGATAACTTTATAAGTACATTTTCAATTCCTTCGACATAAACGCCACTATCAGTAATAATGTCTTCTTTAATTGGTAATGTCTTAGTGACTTCTTGCGCTTGATTTAATGCCTTTTGCTTATCCAAAATACGTTGTTTTTCAGTCAATTTATTGACGATTTGAAGGGCAGTCACGCCACCAAAACCCACAGCCGCATATAAATCTTCTTCATTTGCAAAATTATATTTTTCATTAACAATTGCAATATTTTTTTCTGTTAAAATATCTTCTGTTCGAAATCCTTGTTCTTTAATTTCAGCTTCTACCATAAACTTACCTTTTTCAATGTTTGAAGAGCGATCTTGTTTTTTAAAGAAACTTTTGATTTTACTTTTAGCACTTGAAGATTTAACGATTTTAAGCCAATCACGACTAGGACCATATGAATGTTTACTTGTTCTTATTTCAATGATATCGCCGGTTTGTATTACATAATCGATGGGAACAATTTTGCCATTGGCTTTGGCACCTATCATTTTATTTCCAACTTCACTATGAATTGCATAAGCAAAATCAATTGGTACAGCGCCATATGGCAATTCGATAACATCGCTGGCAGGTGTAAATGCATAGACTTTGTCACTTTGTAAGTCGTACTTAAGTGATTCCATAAATTCTTGTGCATCATTAGAGGTATGATCCGCTTCAGCAAGCTCTTTTAACCAATTTAATTTATTTTGAAAATCCTGTGTTTTCTCGTCAACAGTCTTTCCTTCTTTATATGCCCAGTGTGCAGCAACACCGTGTTCTGCAATTTCATGCATTTCATAGGTTCGAATTTGTATTTCTAATGGATCTCCGTTAGGACCAACTACAGTAGTATGTAAAGATTGATACATGTTTTGTTTAGGCATTGCAATATAGTCTTTGAAACGCCCTGGCATTGGTTTCCATAAAGTATGAACGAGACCTAGAATGGCATAGCAATCATTAATTGAATTAACAATTACACGTATTGCTAATAAATCAAAGATTTGATCAAATTGTTTTTTTTGCTTCATCATTTTACGATAAATACTATATATGTGCTTTGGTCTACCGTTAATTTCGCCCTTAATTTTCATTTTTATCATTTCAGCATCAATCATATCAATAGCATTTTTAATATAAGCCTCACGTTCACTGCGTTTCTTTTTCATGAGATTGACAATGCGGAAATACTGAACACTATCAATATATCTTAAGGCCGTATCTTCAAGCTCCCATTTTATCGTATTAATCCCTAAACGATCTGCAAGAGGCGCGTAAATTTCAAGTGTTTCTTTAGATATTCTGATTTGTTTGTCTCTTGGCATCGCTTTTAATGTACGCATATTATGTAATCTGTCAGCTAATTTTACTAAAATAACTCGTACGTCTTTAGCTATGGCTATAAATAGTTTACGGTGATTTTCAGCTTGTTGTTCTTCTTTAGAACGGTATTTGACCTTTTTAAGTTTAGTTACACCATCAACAATACGTGCAATTTCTTCGTTGAACATCTCTTTGACATCATCAAACGTATAAGCGGTATCCTCTATGACATCATGTAAAAAACCAGCAACAATGGTTGGTCCATCTAGGCGCATTTCAGTTAAAATACCAGCTACTTGAATTGGGTGCATAATATATGGTAACCCATTTTTACGAAATTGCCCTTGGTGTGCTTCATATGCAAGGTGATAACTTTTCAGTACATACTGATAATCATCTGGAGATAAATATGATTTGGCTTTAAATAGAACTTCATCTGCACTATATGGATATTCGTTATTCACGATAAGCACCCCTACTTTTAAAAAATATAATATGTCGTTTCGCCCAACTGTTTCTAAATTTATGTATATACATTTCCATTCTACCAAAATTAGTAGATTGTGATAAAGTGGTTTAAATTTTTATAAATAATAGCTCTATTTTACTACATCATAAAAGATAAATAAATGGGAGTAGAGAAACAAAGTCAAATTTGTACTTTGTATTCTACTCCCATTAAAATATGGTTGAGCAAAGAATGCTCATAATAAACTTCTATGCTTATTCATCATATGAAATTAGACTCATCACGTCATAGTCTTTGATTTTCTCTATACCATTTAAATATTTTAATTCAATAATAAAAGCGATGCCAACAACAATTCCGCCTAACGCTTCGACAAGCTTTATTGCGGCTTCAATAGTTCCACCTGTAGCTAGCAAATCATCTGTAATTAGAACACGCTGTCCTGGTTTAATAGCATCTTTATGCATAGTCAATACATTTGTGCCATATTCTAAATCATATTCATAACGAATAACTTCACGTGGTAATTTACCTTCTTTTCTCACTGGTGCAAAACCTATACCCATTGAATAGGCAACAGGGCAACCAATAATAAATCCTCTTGCCTCAGGACCTACAACAATATCTACTTCTCTTTCTTTGGCATAAGTAACAATTTGGTCAGTTGCATAACCATATGCTTCTCCATTATCCATGATTGTTGTAATATCTTTAAAACTAACCCCTGCCTTAGGCCAATCTTGTACTTCTGATACATATTGCTTTAAATCCATCTTTGTTTCCTCCTAATAGTTAACCCATTTGCTCGATAATCCAATGTTTCAAATGCTGAAAATCATCATACAGCATTAATTTTTCAACTTCTATTCTTGCTTTTCTCGTTTGATAAACTTGACTTGCTTCTATATCCTGTTTATTAGGATTTTGATTTACTGATATTATACCATTGCTATCTATAATAAAGCCTAGTTCAAGAAAAACTTTTAACATAAATTTTAATGTGTTAGGCTGAATCCCCAAAAATTTCGATAATGCCATCCCATCGTTGACTAAATTTACTTTTTGTTTTGACATCAGTATTTTAAAGCAAGCTTTGAATGTTTTTTTATCAGGCATACCTTCGAAATAAATTGAATGTTGATGTTGTAAAACAACATATATTTGAGAAAATTGATGACCATTCATACTTTCTGATAAATGTGCTAATGAAAGGGGTAAATCACGTAATACGACACGATTTACATGTTCATCAATAGTTTCGCCATAATGATAATAATTATGATCTAATTTTTCTTTTTGTGGATGAATTAATATGGCTAATTGCTCGTCATGAAAATCGATTGATAGCTGTTTCCGTTTACTTCTATAATCCAAAATTTGCTGTTGATTGATAGCAATATCCTGAATGATAAATTGTGGTGATTGATTGCCATTCCATTCATTGATTTGTAACTGACCTATCATGTTAATTGGTTGGTTCAGCTCTAACTCATCGACTAAACTTCCGCTATTCCAATAAAGTGTAGCCAAATTAGAGTTACCAATTGTCATTTTTAAATGATTCTTATCTTTTCCAATCGCTTTCAATGAATTAACATTGACATCATCTAATTCAAATAATGGTTTATTAAAGTCGATTCCAAATGGTTTTAATCGCTCTATATCGTAAATGTTATTAACGGTAATCTCGTCTTCTGTAATTTTCACATCTATTTGTTTTTTCTGATCAAACGATGTCGTCTGAGCCAAATTTGCCATCCATGCATTTAGGCCTTCTCGCAATTCAGATATGTTTTCGATAGGCATTGTCATCCCAGCAGCCATATGATGGCCACCAAATTTAGATATTAAATTTTGATGGTCACTTAAGATTTCAAACATTGAAACTTGTTCAATGCTACGAGCTGATCCTTTTGCATAATGTTGTTCATCATCAATATTAAGAATGAGCGTTGGCAATCCATATGTTTCTACAATTCTAGACGCTACAATTCCCAACACACCTTCGTGCCAATTTTCTTTTGCTAACAGCAGAAATTGACGCCCTTTAGCCACTTCTTCTTTGGCAAGTAACAAAGCCTCTTCTGTAATTTTTGATACAATATCTTTTCGTTCGTTGTTAAAATGATTAACTTGCTCTGCTAAAAATGCTGCTTCTTCAGCATCTTCTGTCATAAGTAATTCAGCAGCTAATGATGCGTCTTCTAATCGTCCAACAGCATTTAATCTCGGGCCGATGATAAAGCCAATTGTTTCTTCATCAATGGGATCGTTATAGTTTGCTTCATTTAATAGTGCTGCAATTTGAATAGGCTGATAATCATTTAATATAGATAACCCCGTTTTTACAATGGTTCTATTCTCATCTGTTAACGATACTAAATCGGCAATGGTTCCTATTGAAGCAAGAGCAATATAATATGGCGGTACATTATTTTTTAGTAGCGCTTGCGAAACCTTATAAGCGACCCCTGCACCACAAAGGTTCGGACATGGATAGTCGAATTCTGGGTGCATGGGGTGAACAATCGCAAAAGCATCTGGTAAAGTGATTCCCATTTCGTGATGATCTGTAACAATAACATCTACGCCTAATTCTTGAATCATTTCAATTTCACGATGTCCTTGAATACCATTATCAACTGTAATGATAAGTGAAACACCTTCATCATAAGCATTTTTAAACGCTAACTCATTCGGACCATAACCTTCAGAAAAACGATTTGGAATATACCAACCTACTTCTGCTCCTAAAGATTGAAGCGTTTTTACCATAATCGTTGTTGATGTCACACCATCTGCGTCATAATCACCATAGATTAAAATGCGCTCGTGTTTATCAATTGCCAAATTAATGCGTTCTATGGCTTTGGTCATATCACTTAATAGCCATGGCTCATGCAATTGTTGTTGCCCATTCAATAATCCTTCAATATCTTTTTCATTTACGATATGTTTACTTTCTAACACTTTTTTTATAATTGGAGAAAGTTTATATTTCTTTGCTATTTGTTCATCTATATATTGAGTTGGTTCATTGTGATTCCAAGTATATTTTGATTTAATCATTAGCCTTCCTCATTTCCAAAAGCCATTATATCGAAAATCTGCTTAAATAAAAAGCTTCAACATATATTTTTTTAAGTTTTATGATGTTTGTAAAAATCTTCTTTGTAGAAGTACTATCGTTTTTTTATAAAGTTAGTAGAAAGCGTAAAGAAAATCATAATTTTGCCAAGCATTTTAAAAAATCTGTTGTTCTTAAGTAATATAGCAATAAAAAACATCATCGAACCACTAATTAGATGATTCGATGATGTTTCAGTTGATTAAACTAGAATTTTTTCGTCATTTGATTTTTTCTCTTTATAGACAACCAACTTACCTTTATCAGATTTTTTCAATTGTCGTTTTTTCATAATACCCCAAAGCGGTACAGCAATAAAGATTGAAGAGAATACACCAGAAATTAATCCTACAAGTAAAGCTAACGAGAAATTAAAGATACTTGGTGCACCGAATAGTAATATGGCAACTACAACAACTATGACGGTAAGCACAGTATTGATTGAGCGTGTCATTGTTTGTCGAATTGATCGGTTAACGATATCGTCAATTTGTTCTGGCGACGTAATTACTTTTAGCTTATGCAAGTTTTCACGTACGCGGTCAAACGTTACAATCGTATCGTTGATGGAATAACCAATGATTGTTAATACAGCAGCTATAAACGTGATATCTACTTCAATACGGAATAAACTAAAGACTGCCACAATCATAAAGGCATCATGCAATAATGCGAGTACTGAGGACAATCCCATTCGCCATTCAAAACGCAATGATACATAAATGATAATACCGATTGAAGCATATATTAAAGCCTTCAAAGCATTTTTAGCTAACTCTTGACCTATGACAGGTGACACTGTATTTACAGAAGGACTATGTCCAAATTCATTTTTAAATTTATCATTTAATTTGGCAATGTCTTTTTTAGCTAAATCATGTTTAAACATAATAGTTGCTTGCTTTTTACCATCACCATTAATTTGTATTTCATCGGCTTTTAAGCCAACATCTTTCATTGTCTTCTCAACTTTAGCTTGTGATAGTGAATGATTCGATTCAACATCAACACGAGAACCACTTGAGAAGTCAATACCTAAATTCAGTTTGAAAATACTTAGAATAACAATACCAACGATTAAGATAAGAATACTCAAACCAATTAACGGTTTGGCTAGTTTTACAAAGTTCCATCTTTCGAAAGATGTTTTCAAATCGTGAACATCTTTACCTTCATTGATATCATGACGTTGTTTTTTCTTAACACCAAATAACCAGAATTTTTTCTTGAAGTAATTAGATGATACCAGTAATGATAATAGCCCTCTAGAAAGGAAGACTGCAGTTACAAAAATCATTAATATCCCTAATAACAGCATTGTCGCAAAACCTTTAACCGAACTTTCACCAAAGAAGAATAATACAGCGGCTGCAATAACTGTTGTTAAGTTTGAATCAAAAATGGTAAGGAACGAACTTCGATTTGCTTTAGTATAAGCTTGCTTAAGCGTTCGACCAATTCGCAATTCATCTTTTATTCGCTCGTACATAATGATATTGGCATCCACTGCCATACCTACGCCTAAAACAAGCGCAGCTAGACCAGGTAATGTTAATACACCAGAAATGAAATTAAATGCGACAAGTGTTAAATAAATATATGTCGTTAATGCGATAATTGCTACAAAACCTGGTAATCTATAGAAACCAACCATAAATAGATAAATAACAGCAATACCTATAAATGAGGCAAAAATAGTTTTATCTAATGCATCTTGCCCGAATTGTGCACCAACTGATGTAGATGTCAACTCGTCAAGTTTAACTGGTAATGAACCAGCATTGAGCAATTCTGAAATTTGTTTAGCTTTTTTAACCCCTTCTTGGCCATGGAAACCACCAGATATTTCAACACTATCAGAATTAATTGGTTGATTTACAGAAGCAGCTGACACATATTTTCTATCATTTTCATTCTTTTTCTGAAGTTCTTTGTGATAACTATCTCCTTTTTCATAATCAAGCCATACAACCATCATATTTTCTTTTTTCTTAGAGATTTCTTCAGTTACCTTTTTAAACTTATCACGATCTTTTAATTTAAATGTAACGGTAGGTTCATTAGTTTGTTGTTTAAATTCTTGTTTTGCTGAACCTTGTACGATATCTTTTCCTGTCAGTTTAACATTATCATTCGCATCCCGAATTGTTAAATTAGCTTGGGAAGATAATACGTCACGAGCTTGGTTTTGATTTTTAACGCCTGCAAGTTGAACTCTAATTCTGTCTGGATCTTCAACTTGAATTCGTGGTTCTGATACCCCCAGCACATTGACACGATTTTCTAAAGTTTGAGCCGTTGATTGAAGCGCTTTTTTATCAATTTTATCGCCTTTTTGCAATGGCTTAACTTGATAAAGGACTTCGAAACCACCTTGTAAATCTAAACCAAGGTTAACATTTTTAATTACATTCTTATATGTAAGCCCCATTCCTGCAAAGAGGAGGACAATAAGTAATATAAATGCAACTATTCTACTACCTTTTTTCACATAAACACCTCATTATTTACTTATGTATCTAGAATAATCCAAACAAACGATAGCTCGCAAGTTAAAAATGGACCTTATAGACATATATAGACTTATATATATTAACATATTCAACTATAATGTGAAAATTTCTTCTTCATTCATAAAAAAACCAAGAAACACAAATGCTTCTTGGCTCACAGTGATTAAGATGGATCTACTTGTTTAATTGCAGGTTTTTCAAAAGTCATTTCAGTGCCATGACCATTAACAGTGATAACAACTGTTGTTTCATCAACAGCTTTAACTGTTCCTTTCAAACCGCCAATTGTTGTGATTTTTTGACCTGCTTCAACTCTATTAACCATTTCACGGTGCTCTTTAGCACGTTTTTGTTGTGGACGAATAATTAAAAAGTAGAATACAAGTAAAAAAAGTACTGGTATTAAAATTGCTGTTAAATTCATTCTGTACTTACTCCTTATTTAAAAATTTTTAGGGTTTTCAACATTAAGTCCATATTGTTCAAAGAACGCTTCTTTAAAATCTAAAAGTCTATCTTCTCTTATGGCCTGTCTAATATCTTCCATTAATTTTAGCAGAAAATGAAGATTATGAATAGTAGTAAGACGAATACCAAACGTTTCCTCTGCTTTAATTAAATGTCTGATATACGCTCTGGAATAATTTTTACATGTGTAGCAATCACAATTTTCATCTAGTGGACGGAAATCATTAGCAAATTGTGCATTTTTAATTACAAGACGTCCAATTGATGTCATACAAGTGCCATTTCGTGCAATACGTGTAGGTAGTACACAGTCGAACATATCCATGCCTCTTATACTACACTCAATCAAGGCATCTGGTGAGCCTACGCCCATCAAATATCTAGGTTTATCTTTTGGCATAAACTGTTCTGTATGTTTCACCATATCATACATGACAGGTTTGGGTTCGCCTACAGATAAACCACCAATCGCATATCCAGGAAAATCTAATGCGACAAGTTCTTTAGCGCTTTGTTCACGTAAATCTTTATACTCTCCACCTTGAATAATGCCAAATAATGCTTGATCATCAGGTCGTTTATGTGCTTTTAAACAACGTTCTGCCCACCGAGAAGTTCGTTCAATTGAATCTTTTACGTATTTATATTCTGAAGGCATCGGTGGACATTCATCAAAGGCCATCATAATGTCAGACCCTAAATCATTTTGAATTTCCATGGATTTTTCCGGACTTAAAAAGAGTTTCGAGCCATTCGTATGATGTCGAAACTCAACACCTTCTTCTGAAATCTTACGTAAATTACTTAAACTAAAAACTTGAAAGCCACCTGAATCAGTTAAGATAGGACCATTCCAATTCATGAACTTATGTAAGCCCCCAGCCTGTTTGATAATATCATTTCCAGGTTGTAACCACAAATGATAGGTATTACCTAATATAATTTTAGCTTCTATATCTGTTAATTCTTCAGGACTCATAGTTTTAACTGTCGCCTTTGTCCCCACAGGCATAAACATTGGTGTTTCAAACGAGCCATGTGGCGTGTGAACAATTCCTAAACGCGCGCCAGATTGTTTACAAGTCTTGATATGTTCATATGTTACTGCTGGCATAATTAAACCTCACATTCCTTAAATAATTAACATTGCATCACCAAAACTAAAGAATCGATATTCTAATTCTACAGCTTTACGGTATGCCGTTAAGATAAATTGTCTACTACTAAATGCTGACACAAGCATGACTAATGTTGACTTAGGCAGATGAAAGTTAGTAATAAGTGCGTCAATGGCTTTAAACTCAAAACCAGGATAAATAAATATATCTGTCCATCCACTCGTAGCAATGAATTGTGAATGATCTCGACGAATCGTTTCTAAAGTTCGTGTCGACGTTGTACCTACTGCAATGATTCGATGACCTTGTAACTTTGTATTGTTCAATAACTTTGCTGTATTTTCGGTCATTTGGTAATATTCGCTATGCATCTCATGTTCATTGATATTTTCTACACTCACGGGCCTAAATGTTCCTAAACCAACATGCAGTGTGATAAAAGCTATATTAACACCTTTAGCTTTAATATCTTTCAATAAATTATCAGTGAAATGTAGTCCAGCAGTGGGCGCAGCGGCTGAACCATTCTCTTTAGCATAAACAGTTTGATATCGATCTGGATCGTCTAAACGCGCTTTTATATATGGTGGTAAAGGCATTTCACCTAACTCGTCTAGCCTTTCCTGCAATATTCCTTCATAATGCAATCGCATGATTCTGCCACCTTGGTCTAATTCTTTAATACATTCTGCTATTATTTTCCCTTCACCAAACGACAGTTGGTTACCTACTTTGATTCTTTTGGCTGGTTTAAGTAAAACTTCCCAATCGTTATTTTCGATTTGAGTTAGCATTAACATTTCTACTTTAGCACCCGTCTCTTCTTTAACTCCGAATAAACGTGCAGGCATCACGCGTGTATCATTCAGAACTAAAGTATCTCCAGGATTCAAATAATTAATGACATCTTTAAAATATTGGTGTTTCATATCGCCTGTTTCTTTATTTAATACTAATAGGCGACTTTGATCTCTATTTTTTAAAGGTGTTTGTGCAATTAAAGATTCTGGTAAATGATAGTCAAAATCCTCAATATTCAAATTTACTCCCTCTTCTCTTTCGATTTCATAAAGTGTTCATAAGCAAATGCAGTTGCTTTACGACCTCTAGGGGTACGTTCGATAAATCCTTTCTGAATTAAAAAAGGTTCATAGACGTCTTCAATCGTTACTCTTTCTTCTCCAATAGATACGGCAATAGTATCTAAGCCAACTGGTCCACCTTGATACTGGTTAATGATGCAATTCATCATTTTATGATCAATATAATCTAAACCTTGCTCATCAACTTGTAGCAACTTTAAAGCTTTCTTAGTCGTTTCTATATATATTTGATCATCACCATTAACTTGCTGAAAATCTCTAACTCGCTTCAATAGACGATTTGCTACTCTTGGTGTACCTCTAGAACGTTTAGCTAATTCAACTGCACTTTCATCATCAATAGAAGTACCTAAAACATCTGCTGTACGAATAATTATTTCTTTTAATTCGTGTTCATTATAGTATTCTAAACGCAAATGCACGCCAAAACGGTCTCTTAAAGGTCCTGTTAAACTACCGGCTCTTGTCGTTGCACCTATTAATGTAAACGGAGGTAAATCAATACGAATGCTTCGTGCTTCATCACCTTTACCAATGATGATATCTAGGAAAAAATCTTCCATTGCTGGATATAAAACTTCTTCAACTACACTACTCAGACGGTGAATTTCATCTATAAATAAGACATCCCCAGGTTGTAATCCAGATAAAATTGCAGCTAAATCTCCAGGTCGCTCGAGAGAAGGACCAGATACAGTTCTAATATTAACTTCCATCTCATTTGCAATAATATTTGATAATGTTGTCTTACCAAGACCAGGGGGACCGAACAATAATACATGGTCTAAAGGTTCTTCTCTTAATTTTGCGGCTTGAATAAATACTTCTAAGTTACTTTTAATCGTTGTTTGACCTATATATTGCTTTAAATATGTTGGTCTTAATGAATATTCAAATGCAGAATCTTCTTGGTGAAATGATTGGTCAACCATTCTATCGTCCACAGTTTGACCCCCTTTCTTTTAGAAATTATTATTAAACATTAGGAAATTAAGGATTGTAAACCTATCTTAACCGCTTCATCAACTGACGTTACTACTTGCTGTTGTAGCGTTTTTTCGACTTTTGAAATTTCACGCTTTGAATAACCTAAAGCTTCTAACGCTAATAAGGCTTCCGCAATATAATTATCTTTCTGAGAGGTACTAGATATATCATCTATATGGATTGAATCATTAGATGATGCTTCTGTATAATTAACTTTTCCTTTTAAATCAAGTATGATTTGACGCGCAGTTTTCTTTCCAATACCAGGAAATTTAGTTAGATATGCGTCATTTTCATCCTCAATTGCACGTTTAACCTCATTAGGTGTGCTCGTAGCCAAGATAGCTAATGCTGATTTAGGTCCAATGCCTGTAACTTTAATCAGATTTAGAAACATTTCCTTTTCTTCTTCATTAATAAAACCATAAAGTAACTGAGCATCCTCTCTAACAATCAGTGATGTGTAAATCGTTACTGCTTGATTATAAAATTGTTGGAACCGATATGAATTTGGTGTTTGTATTTCATAACCGATACCTTGTGTTTCAACCACTACATGGGTTGGGAATAGCTGAGTTAATTGCCCTTTAATATATGCGTACATCATCTACCATCCTTACATGCTCATACTGATTAAATCTACTTTAAATACATGGTCAATTGACCGCAACGCTAGAATCACTTCGTCTATTGTAAGTTCTGTATATTGTGCATTAAGTGACAATGTGATAGTCGCTTCTTCATTAATAGGCACGCTTTGATGGATTGTTAAAACAGATAACTGTAGTTGAGAAATTGTGTGAAGTACCGTTGCTAGAGTACCTACCACATCATTAACATAGAGTATTAACGTGAATTCTCTATGTTCTAGCATTTTTTCATCAACAGGAAAAATGGTATCTCTGTATTTATAAAAAGCACTGCGTGACAAATCAAAACGTTGTACAGCATCATAAATGGACAGCTTAGAATTTTCTTTTAAAGCATCTTTAATCTTCAAAGTTTTAATGACAGATTCAGGAAGTACATCCTCTCGTATTAAATAAAACTTATGGTATTCTTTCTTGTCCATTTAACTGCCTCCTATTCTATAAATTCAAATTCTCCGCCTAGAATTCTTACTATATCACCATTAGCGCATCCACGTGCTCTTAATGCATCATCAATACCCATTGAACGCATTTGACGAGCAAAACGACGTACAGCTGGATCACTGTTGAAATCTGTCATTTTGAACATTCTTTCAATAGCATTTCCACTTACAACATAAGCGCCATCATCGTCTCTAGAAATCGTAAATTTATCTTGAGATGGCGTATGTTTATATAATACTCGATTTACACCAATCTCTTCATCTTTTTCGACTGAGAAGTCTATATCTTTAACTTCTTCTAATTTATCTGCAATAGCATAAAGTAAAGTATCAATATTATCTCTAGTAATAGTAGACACTGGTATTACCATGATATCAGCAGCTATACTATCCTCAAATTTCTGTAAATTGTCTTGCGCGCCTGGAACATCCATTTTATTAGCAACAATAATTTGGGGCCGTTCTTCTAAACGTTGTTGATAATTGATTAATTCTTGATTGATGACGTGATAATCATTAAAAGGATCTCTACCTTCTGAACCACTCATATCTATCATATGCACAATAACTTTCGTTCGCTCAACATGACGTAAAAATTGATGTCCTAATCCTACTCCATCGGATGCACCTTCAATCAAACCAGGTAAATCTGCCATAACAAAACTTCGTTGATCAGGCGTTGATACCACACCTAAGTTTGGCTTGATAGTTGTAAAGTGATATGCCCCAATTTTGGGCTTCGCTTTAGATACGATCGATAATAATGTTGATTTACCCACACTTGGAAATCCAACCAATCCCACATCGGCTAATAACTTTAACTCTAGAGTGACATCTAACTCTTCACCTGGCTCACCATTTTCACTAAAATCAGGTGCAGGGTTTCTAGGTGTAGCGAATCTAGAATTTCCTCGACCTCCGCGTCCACCATGAGCTACTACTGCACGCTGACCATCTTCCACAAGGTCGGCTAACACTTCTTCAGTTTCTACATTTTTGATAATCGTTCCAGGTGGTACTTTTAGAATTAAATCTTCAGCATTACGCCCATGCATATTACTGCTTTGTCCATTTTCTCCTTTTTTAGCTTTAAAATGACGTTGGTATCTAAAATCTAGTAAAGTTCTTAATCCTTCATCTACTTCAAAAATAACAGAAGCGCCTTTACCACCATCACCACCTGCTGGTCCTCCAAATGGAACATATTTCTCTCTACGATAAGCAGTGATTCCATTACCGCCATCACCTGCTTTAAGAGATATTTTTACTTGATCGACAAACATATATCTCACCTCTTTTACATGTAATCATTATCTTGAATTATATCATTAACTATATTGCTAATAAATCATAAGTGTTATAATTTACAATCAACTTCTTTGTAGTAGAAGTTTACTTTAATAGGCGATTTATTATGATTTACGCAAAAATAAAACACCAGAAGTATGTACTTCTGGTGTTCCTTTGACAATTATTCAGCAACTGCATAAACAGAAACTTGTTTTTTGTCACGACCTTTACGTTCAAAACGAACAACGCCGTCGATTTTAGCGAATAATGTATCATCGCCACCACGACCTACATTTTCACCAGGATAGATTTTAGTACCACGTTGACGGAATAGAATAGAGCCACCTGTTACAAATTGACCATCCGCACGTTTAGCACCTAATCTTTTAGATTCAGAGTCTCGTCCGTTTTTTGTAGAACTTACCCCTTTTTTAGATGCGAAGAATTGTAAGTTTAATTTCAACATCGGGATACACCTCACTTATAATTTAATCTGATATTTTCATTATATTCGTCTTCAATCGTTTGTAAAGAAACTAACATTGCTTGAAGAATCAGTTGCGCGTCATCATTATCAAGATTCACACTTCTAATATGGAAATGACCACCGTCATCATCATAATCGATATCTGGCTTCTCTGAAGTCAAACCCATAATAGCATTTACGCTGCCAAACAGAACTGCTGAGGCACCAGCACATACGATATCATGACCATAATCGCCATAATCAGCATGACCATCCATGATAACATCAGTTACCTTGCCTTCATCATTTACTGTAATATCAACAGTTATCATATTAATTAAGCGTTGATTTTATCAACAGTTAATTTAGTATATGGTTGACGATGGCCTTTTTTACGTTTTGAGTCTTTACGACGTTTATAAGTGAATACTGTGATTTTTTTACCACGGCCTTGTTTATTAACTGTAGCAGATACTGTTGCACCTTCAACTGTTGGCGCACCAACTTTTACAGAATCTCCACCTACAAATAATACTTTATCAAAAGTAAAAGTTTCGCCTTCTGCTACGTCTAATTTTTCAACGTAGATTTCTTGACCTTCTTCAACTTTGATTTGTTTTCCACCTGTTTCAATAATAGCAAACATACTTTGCACCTCCTATATTTATAAGTCACGCCATACATAGGTGACTATTGCAAATTGAATAGTACTTAAACCCATATTTGAGCGGTTGTATGTAGCTATAAAACTACTCAACTACTGCATCTTACCATTAGTACCTTGTACTGTCAATCTTTGAAATTAATTTTTGAGATATTTATAGCAAATTGGGAACATAATAATTAATAGTATTAAATTGAGAATAAATGTAGGTAATAATCTCAATAAGATAAAATCCCATATGTCAAACTCAATAAAACCTACTGCACCATATATCAGTGCTGCATACATTTGAAATACTAATGTTGCACATATGATGACGAAGAAAATCATGATGTAATCACGATAAAATACTTTGAAAAATTTATCAATAATAAAAATAAGTAGAATATACCCAAACATATAAATACCATACAGACTTCCAATATAAATATCGGTCATTATTCCCAAAAACGTACCTAAAATTAAAGAAATCCCAAAATTTCTATAGACTGTCAGCATTAGCAAATACATTAAAGTTAGTTGTGGCACGAATTTAACAGCGTGATTGCCTATATTAAATGGTATGATTAGTCCAATTGTAATGTCGATATAAAAAAGCACAATTCCAAAGAACAGATATAAAAATGATCGCATTATTCATCCCTGCTTTCATCATCGGGAAGCGTTTTTGGATCTCTTTTCGCAATATAAACGTGATTTAAATCTCCTAAATCTGCTGCTGTTTTAACTCTCAATTCTTTTGCTAGACCATATTGGTCATTTTCAACTTGCGTCACTTCTCCGACATATAAATTACTTGGTAGTTGATCACCTAATCCGCTTGTAACCACCTTGTCTCCTGCAGAAATTTTGTTTTTATTATTGACTTCACTAATTATTAGTTCTTGTTTCTTACTATCATAACGATCAATTAATCCAAACACTTTCTTATCACCATGTTGAATATTAACCGAAAGTTTACCAGTTCGTGCGTTTGTCGAGATTAAATCAACCTGTGCAGAAAATTGATTTACCTTCGTAACTCTTCCAACAAGACCTTGTGATGTCATCACTGCCATATTATTTTGTATGCCAGATTTAGCACCTTTATCTATGATGACTGTGTTCATCCATTGATCTGGGTTACGCGCAATCACAGTGCTTGAAATTGGCTCATACTTTGAAATATCTTTGATATCTAGTTCTTTTTTGTATTTCTTATTATCTGCTTTTAACTGTTCATTTTCAGCTTCTAATTGCTTTATTTTAGCTTTATTATCTTTTGAATCTCCAGAATTGAAAAAATTCCCGATCTCTCCAGCGACAAAATTGACAGGATAACTAATGATTCTTTGACCAGTAGATACTGTATCCCCTATAAATTGTTCAGGAGGCGATTGAGTTGAAGACCGAATAGATAAACCTATAAGCGCAATAAAAACAATGATAGCGCAAAAAACAACAATCAGCTTGTTATTTTTAAAAAACTTTAGCAAAAGGAACACCTCTATTAAACTTCATTATCCTTTTCTATTTTATATTACTCTAGTCTTTAAATAAAGCACTAACTTTTATTAGATAATAAAAGTGATCTTCAGATGAATAGTATCAATAAAAAAACTGCTGATGATTAAATCACCAACAGCACTTCTATCAATATTTTCATTGGAAATTGCTATACTTTTGATTGATTATTTTTCTTCTTTAGTTGCGTTCTTTTCATCTTCTTTATATAGTGTTTCTTCTTTTCGCCACTTTGCAAAAAGATTCTGGGCCTTTGCTTGTTCATTAGCTTGTTTGGCTTTAGATTGTTGTTGTGTCATAAAATCACCAATCCTTTTTATTTACTATACTTCAAGGCTAACGTATTTACAGTATGATTTCAAATGAGAGTGATAAAGTTAATATGCGTTTAATTCTTTAAGTGGAATATGTTGTTTAAGCCTTATCAATTCTTGTTCCATCTCAATTTCAGTATTAAATACCTTTATCTTATCAGACCCTAATTTATAAATTATGAAATGATCATCACGTTGGCCTGCTATATAATCATCGTTATAACCCATTCGTCTTAAACCAGATACAGCCATAAATTCTTGTTTATCTATGATTTTAAAAACATTTTTTATCTGACTTTTAGGTATGTTTTGAATTAAATCATTATCTTCAATTGTATATGGTTCGTTTTGTTGATTGTATTGTGTCTCGGGAACTGAATTTAAATTATTAATGTCTGATGTTTCAGATATTGAACTAACCGGGTTCCATTCTTGATCTCGTAAAAAAGGTGCGTATCTAAGGGCGATATATACAATCATCATGATGATAACTATGGCAATAATGTTTTTTATAGTACTCAGAATGAAATGCATACAGTTTCCCCTTCCTAGTGATCATTTAGAGTATTATAATAGAATTAGGATATCGATGCATCAGTCTTAAGTACGAGTCAAGCTTTAATCTTAGGACTGATGCGTATTATTAAATTTAAGAATATAATAAGACGTAGTAAACGAATATTAGAAAGGATGACCGCTAATGAGTATTCTCACTATTATCTTGATTGTTTTATTAGCAATTTTATTATTTAGAGTGGGATTTTCAATATTGAGATTTTTAATATCAGCGGCGCTTGTAGTTCTTTGCCTTTACCTTGCATACCAAGGCATTTTATGGGTTTATGAAAATTATCAAGGCTTGACTGGATATTTCCATTTTTAATATAAAAATTAGAGGTAACGCACCTGCAAGTTGTTAACTATATAATTTCACAAGTTTTGATAGATTTAACTTTGAGCAACATTTCTTAATGTAAACATACAAGTTGTCATATTATGTTTGCACGCTTCAATTTGATTGTCATTTAGTCACGATTTAGCATGGCATACTAGCATATTGTTAGTATGCTTGTTTTAGTTTTTAGAGCACAAATCATGCATATCACTTTCTTCAATTAATCAATTGCGAAAATGCTTTACATATTATTCTATATATCCTTCATCACATAAACTAGTAAATTTATTATTACCAATGATAATATGATCTAGTAAAGATATTCCTAAAATATCTCCACATTCTTTTAAACGTATTGTAGTTGCAATATCTTCCGATGATGGTGTTACATCTCCAGATGGATGATTATGAACGACAATTAATGAATTAGATGTATAACGCAACGCTGCCGCAAATATTTCACGTGGATGTATAATGGTTGAATTTAATGTGCCAACAAAAATTGTATGTTCTTTAATAACGATATTCTTTGTATCTAAAAATAACGCTACAAAGTGTTCCTGTTCTAAGTCTTTGAGTTTAGATGTCATTAGATTTGCCACATCTTCAGGAGATTTAATCTTAACCTTCTCACTTAAATGTGTCGCATTCATCCTTTCTCCTAGTTCAAATGCGGCTTTTAATATAACTGCCTTATGTAAGCCAATCCCTTTAATTTGAGTTAATTGATGAATGGTCATACATTTTAATTCTTTTAGTTGATGTTTTCCAAACATAATTTCATTGGCAATCTCAATACTCGAACTGCCTTTGCGTCCTGTGTTAATTAAAATTGCTAATAATTCTGTGTTAGATAAGCTTTTCTCTCCATAATGTAGTAGACGTTCGCGAGGTTTTTCAGAAGTAACCATATCTTTAATTTTCATAACATCATTCCTTCAACGTAAAACTTAAGCATTTTAAAACAAAATGCATTTAAAATAAATGAGATAAAAACAAATGGAATAAGCGGTATTTGCATTCTTTTCGTCTTATATTTAACAATTAAAAAAAGACTATATAGCGTAGCTAATAATATTGTGATAAATATAAAGTAAAGCATAAACGATTGTGGGAAAATAAGTGATAAAAATGAAATTAAAATTATATCGCCATAACCAAGCGAGTTATGAACAAATAAATAAATTGCATGACTTACTAAAGTATAAATAATAAAGTTAATGAGATAAAAGTGGGAAATAAACAATAGACATATAACAAATAAAGCGAAAAATTGTAAATTTAAGTATTTAGTTTCTATATCATAAATTGCCATAACTAGGAGAAACAAGAAGACGAACGAAAAAATCGTTGGATTTATGTCAATGTCCCAAATTAAGCTCATAGTAGGAATAATAAAAGCAATTAGCTCTCCTATAAGATAATACTTATTTAATTTGTGATGACAACAAAGCGCTCGTCCTTTTAAAAATAAAAAACTAACTATTGGTAATAAGGAATACCACGGTAATTTTTGGTGACAATAATCACAAGTTGAACGTGCTTTTAAAATACAAAATGATATACGTTCGACACCATTCAATTGATATAAATAACTAAAAAGAACACTGTATAAATAGCATATGATAACCACATATCAACCTCCTTACAAAAATTATAAGGAGCTCCGTTCCAATTGTAAATATTATAAGCAATATTAAAAGATAAATATTTTACAACTATTTATTTAATGAAATTAAACATAAAAAAAGCAGCAGATTTAAAATATCTGCCGCTTAAATATCAAGCATACTTTGCATCTATTCATTATTTGTCAATTTCAACAAACTCTACATTATCTTTAACTTCGCTTATAAAATATAAACTTCCGGTGATTAATAATCCTTTTCCAGAATAATTGTTTATAAATGAATGATAATCTTGAATATACTCAACAGTTATATCTTGAATCAAATCTTTAAACTCATCTGCTGTTATTGCTTTTGGAAAATCAAACTCAGTAAAATAAAAGACATCAGCAATTTCTTTTAACTTATTCATCATACTGGCAATTGGTTTACCCTTAATTGCCGAGAACAAAATATCCATCTTTTCTTTATTATAATAAGTTTTAACAGTTTCGATAAGTGCCTCAATACTCTCATTATTATGTGCACCATCAATAATCATCAATGGTTCTTCTTTAACCTGTTCTATTCTTCCAGTCCAAGTCACTGATTCAATCGCATCAATCATTTTGTTGAAGTCTAACTCAATAAGACCTGCTTCATTTAACTCAATTAACGCTGTAATTGCTAGTGCTGCATTTTCTTTTTGATGTTCTCCAAGCATGTTTAAGATAATCGTCTCTAATTCATACGATTTATAGCGATACGTAAACTCATCATCTTCAGACACAATAATGATTTCACGTTCTAATTCAATGGGCTTTGCATTCTCACTAACTGCAAGGTCACGTATATATTTTAATGCTTCATCATTTTTCACAGCATAAATGACTGGGATGTTGGGTTTAATAATAGCACCTTTATCTTTGGCAATATCTAAATACGTATTACCTAAAATATCGGTATGATCTAATCCAATACTAGTTAATATCGATATAATGGGATTAAAGACGTTCGTAGAATCATTTTTAATACCCAAACCTGCTTCAATAACTACAAAATCCACAGGATGTATTTCACCAAAGTATAGAAACATCATCGTCGTAATTATTTCAAACTCAGTTGCAACGCCTAAATCAGTATCTCTATCCATTGCTTCACTAATTGGTTTAACGCGTTCTACTAAAGCGACAATTTCATCGTCTGAAATTGGTACGCCATTTAGACTGATACGCTCATTAAATGATTCTATAAATGGTGATGTAAATGTACCGACTTCATAACCATTACTGGCTAAGGCAGAACGAAGATACGCTACTGTTGAACCTTTGCCATTTGTACCACCAACATGAATACCTCTTATATTATGCTGAGGATTATTAAATTGTGCAAGCATCCATTCCATACGTTTGACGCCAGGTTTGATACCAAATTTAGTACGTTCATGTATCCAATACAAGCTGTCTAGGTAATTCATCATCTAATACTCCTATGCTTTTAATTGTTCAATTCTTGCTTTAACACCATCATATTTTTCTTGGTAACGTTCCTTTTTATCTCGTTCTTCATTAATTACTTTTTCAGGTGCTTTTTTAACGAAGTTGTCATTTGCTAATTTTTTATCAACGCGATCTAGTTCGCTTTGAAGCTTTTCTAACTCTTTAGTTAACCGAGCAATTTCTTTATCCATATCGATAAGCCCTTCTAATGGTAAAACAACTTTACCAGCTACAACAACTGATGTCATTGCTTTTTCAGGAATTGTGATATCAGTATCAATAATTAGTTCGCTCGGGTGGCAGAATTTATCAATATAGTCCGCATTCTCAATTAATGTCGCTTTAACGTCTTCATCTTTGGCTTGAATAAAAATTGGAATGGCTTTAGATAAAGGTGTATTAACTTCAACTCGAGATTGTCTAACTGATTTGATTATTTCCACTAATTGTTGCATCGTTTGTTTACTATCTTTAAAGCTGAATTCTTCTTTAACTGTTGGCCAAGCAGCTTTGACAATGGTATCACCTTCGTGAGGTAAACTTTGCCAAATTTCTTCAGTCACAAATGGCATAAACGGATGTAACATACGCATCATTTGATCAAGCGTATAACTTAATACAGAACGTGTTGTTTGTTTTTGCGCTTCGTCTGCACCATTCATTGGTATCTTACTCATTTCTATATACCAATCACAGAATTCATCCCAAATAAAGTTATATAATACGCGACCTACTTCACCGAATTCATATTTGTCACTTAAATCAGTCACCGTTTCTATCGTTTCATTTAAACGCGTTAAAATCCATTTATCAGCTAGTGATAAGTTGCCAGATAAATCAATATCTTCTACAGCAAAATCTTCACCAATATTCATTAAGCTAAACCGTGCACCATTCCAAATTTTATTGATAAAGTTCCATACAGATTCAACTTTTTCAGTAGAATATCTTAAATCATGACCTGGAGATGAACCCGTCGCTAAGAAATAACGTAAGCTATCTGCGCCATATTCTTCGATTACATCCATCGGGTCAACACCATTGCCAAGTGATTTACTCATTTTACGACCATCTTCGGCGCGCACCAATCCATGTAATAATACATCTTGGAAAGGTCGTTGTTCGGTAAACTCTAAACCTTGGAAAATCATTCGAGCCACCCAGAAGAAAATAATGTCATATCCGGTAATCAATGCATTAGTTGGATAATAACGTTTAAAATCATCTGCACTTTCGTTAGGCCAGCCTAATGTTGAGAAAGGCCATAAGGCACTAGAAAACCATGTATCTAGAACGTCTTCATCTTGTTCCCAGTTTTCTATATCTTTTGGCGCTTGTTCAGCAACATAAATTTCACCTGTTTCCTTATGATACCAAGCTGGGATTTGATGACCCCACCATAATTGTCTAGAAATTGTCCAATCTCTAATTTCTTCCATCCATCGATTAAATGTATTCTCAAATCGTGGTGGATAGAAATCAATGCGATCTGTTGTTTTTTGATTGTCTAACGCGCGCTGTGCTAATGGTTTCATTTTTACAAACCATTGTGTGGATAAATATGGTTCAACAATTGCACCGGAGCGTTCTGAATGACCTACCGAATGCATATGATCTTCAATTTTAATTACTAAATCTAATGCTTTTAAATCTTCTACAAGTTGTTTACGACATTCAAAACGATCTAATCCTTGGTATTTTCCTGCTTGGTCATTCATGGCACCTGTTTCATCCATCACAATAATACTATCTAAGTGATGACGTTGACCAATTTCAAAGTCATTTGGATCGTGAGCCGGAGTAACTTTCATAGCACCACTTCCAAATTCAGTATCAACATATTCATCTGCTAAAATTGGCAATTCTCGACCAACAATAGGCAAGATAACAGTTTTACCTATAACATCTTTATAACGTTCATCATTAGGGTTTACAACAATCGCAGTATCCCCTAACATCGTTTCCGGCCGGGTTGTAGCAATTTCAATGTAACCATCCCCATCAGCATAAGGATATTTAAAATGATAAAAATGCCCTTGAACATCTTCATGTATGACCTCTATATCTGATAATGCTGTACGTGCTTTAGGATCCCAATTTATAATACGTTCGCCACGATATATGATACCTTTATTATATAAATCAACGAAAACTTTTTTAACAGCTTGACTTAATCCTTCATCTAGGGTAAAACGTTCACGACTATAATCTAAACCTAGTCCTAATTTAGCCCATTGTTGTCGTATAAATGAGGCATACTCTTCTTTCCATTCCCAAGCTTGTTCTAAAAATTTTTCTCTTCCAATATCATGTCTAGAGATGCCTTGTTCATTAAGTTTCGCTTCAACTTTAGCTTGTGTAGCTATACCAGCGTGATCCATGCCAGGTAGATATAACGTATCATAACCTTGCATACGTTTCATACGTGTAATGATATCTTGTAAGGTTGTATCCCAAGCATGTCCCAAGTGTAATTTCCCAGTTACATTTGGTGGTGGAATAACAATCGTATATGGTTTTTTTGACTTATCCGTAGATGTATTAAAATATCCGCTATTGACCCATTCATCATATCTACCTGATTCTACTTCTCGCGGATTATATTTAGGTTCCATTTTCATCAATAATGACCTCCTTGAAATAAAAAAACCGTCCTAATATATATAGGACGGAATTTCCGTGGTACCACCTAAATTCAAGAAAAAAGTTCTATAAAATCAAACTTAATTCTTGCACTTAATTATGATTAACGCTCAAACACGCTTTTATCTACTTAATATTACTGTTCAATAAAAGATCTAGTGGGCTACCTTCAGTAAGAACGCTATGCATATTCTCACCAACCATATGCTCTCTGAATTACCATTCATACTTACTCTTCCCAAACATATATTTTGCTTCTTAATTATAGTATAATGGAAATCGCTATAAGTCAATCTCTTGGAGGTATATTTATGAATGAGTGCGCATTTAGCACGAAAGATCCTATTTATTTAGATTATCATGATAACGTATGGGGAAAACCTTTATATGATAGTAAAGCCTTGTTCAAGCTCCTGGCACTAGAATCTCAACATGCCGGACTTTCCTGGTTAACTATTTTAAAAAAGAAAGACGCATACAGTGAAGCATTTCATAATTTTGAGCCTCAAAGAGTAGCACAAATGACTGAAAGCGATATTGATAAGCTAATGAGCTTTCCCAATATTGTTCATAATCGCAAAAAATTAGAAGCAATCATTTCACAGGCTAAAGGATATTTAGACATTGAAAAAGAATTTGGTAGTTTTAGTCAGTTTCTATGGTCATACGTTGGCGGTCACCCCATTGACTTACATTATAAGCATGCTTCTGACAGAATAACTGTAGATGAACGAGCAACACAGCTTTCAAAAGATTTAAAGTCATATGGTTTCAAATTCTTGGGACCTGTTACTGTGTTTTCATTCCTTGAAGCATCAGGGATGTATGATGCTCATTTAAAAGATTGTCCACATAAACCTGTTCATAAATGACGATAACAATCTAGTACAATAATGTTATAGATTTTATTCATAAGACAACTTGGGCTGACTGGATAGCAACCTATGAAAACTTAGATATACCATACGAAGTATTGATAATAAAAGAAGCACAAAGATGATTTATGTCAAAACATCTCTGTGCTATTATTTTGGAATTTATGCCCCACTCTTATTTCTTGTCATATCTTTTCAAACTCAATTTCAATAAGTAACTAATAATCGGTGCAACTATGAATAAAATAAAGAAGATTCTAAAGATATGAAAACTTGAAATCATTGCTACATCGGCACCTGTAGCTATAGCCACAATAACAATTTGACTCATACCTCCAGGCGCACCACCTAAGAATAATTCATTTATAGAATCATTGGTAAATAAATGAACGAAATAAACCATGATAAAAGCACTGATAATTAATAATACATTCTGATAAATGATTGCAATCGCAATACGACCTTTCAAATCACCAAGTAATTGAGCTATTTGCAATCCGATTCTTATCATGTATATAACTTGAGCTGATGCTAAAATATAATTATCTAAGGTAAATGTGATATGCGTAATTAAATTCCAACTAATCAATACCATGATAGGTGCTAATAACTGTTTAGTAGGAAAGTTGATTTTTGCCATTATAAAATAAACAAGTGCAATTGCCATGATTATCAATATAATCTCTGGAAAATGGAGTACCTGCGTTAATGGCTTTGCATGACTAATACTTTGCGTAGCTGTTTGATTGCTACTAAATAAATAAGAAATAAGCGGTACAAGAATGACAACGAAAATAACACGTGAAGTTTGTGTCAAACTCACAACAAGTATATTAGCCCTCTTATTCTCTTCTGCCATAATGAGCATTTGACTAAGTGCTCCAGGAATTACACTTAATATTGCAGTTTCAGTATTCACACGTGCTATCTTTTTAAAAAAGTATGCGATAATTAAAGATAATGCGATGAGTAATACAGTAACAATGATAATTGTTGTCCAGTCATCTTTAATATCATTAATAACTTCTGTTGTGAATGTCGATCCTATTTGAACACCCAATAAAATCAGCCCGACTTGGCTAAACCAGAATGGCCACTTTATATTTAATTTTAAAAATTTAACAACAATTATAGCAGCAATAATAGGACCAAACATAAATGGTAACAGTACATGTGCAAAATATAATATTAAGCTCACGATGATTGCTGTTGTTAAAAGAATTAAATTATTAAGCCATATTCTTCTCATCATGACCCTTCTTTCATTAAAAAGAGGTTAAGACATCCTCAGTATGAAAGTCCTAACCTCATATTATTAAATTCATTATACAATACGACTTAAAGCAGTATCAAATGCTTGAATTGTTGTTTTTATGTCGTCTTTAGTATGTGCCGTAGATAAAAATGTACCTTCAAATTGTGATGGCGGCAAGAATACCCCTTCTTTTGCCATTTCACGATACATTTGGCTAAAGAGTTCTAAATCACTGCTATTTGCTTGTTCAAAGTTAGTTACAGGACCATCGTTTAAGAAATAGCCAATCATTGATCCAGCTCTGTTAACAGTGATAGGTACATTATGTTTAGCAAAGATCTCTTTCAATCCTTGTTCTAATAAATCCCCTAATTCTTGGAAGTAATCATAAGATGCTGGGGTTAGCTGACTTAGCGTTTCATAGCCGCTTGTCATTGCCAACGGATTACCTGATAAGGTTCCCGCTTGATAAATATCGCCTTCAGGAGCAATATGGTCCATGATTTCTTTTTTACCACCGAAGGCTCCTACTGGCAAACCGCCGCCGATGACTTTTCCTAAACATGTTAAATCAGGAATTACATTAAAATAACCTTGAGCACAATGGTATCCAACACGAAAACCAGTCATTACTTCATCAAAAATAAGCAACGCTCCATATTGAGTCGTAATATCTCTTAAACCTTGTAAAAAGCCATCAACTGGTGGGACGACTCCCATATTTCCAGCTACTGGTTCAACGATTATACCAGCAATATCATCACCATAGTTTTCAAATGCCAATTTGACTGCATCTAAATCATTATACGGCACTGTAATTGTATTTTTCGCTGTGCCTTCTGGAACACCTGGTGAATCAGGTAATCCTAATGTAGCAACACCTGAACCTGCTTTAATTAGTAAAGAGTCACTATGACCGTGATAACAGCCTTCAAATTTGACAATTTTATTGCGTCCTGTATAACCACGAGCTAATCGTAAAGTATCTAATGTTGCCTCGGTACCTGACGATACCATACGTATCTTCTCAATTGATGGTACCCGTTCAATAACAAGTTTAGCAAGTTGATTCTCTTTTAGCGTTGATGCACCAAAACTCGTCCCTTTATCAACAGCTTCATGCAACTTTTCAATAACTTGTGGGTTCTTATGCCCTAAGATCAGCGGCCCCCAACTCAATACGTAATCAATATATTCATTGCCATCTATATCGTAAATTTTGGATCCTTCAGCATGATCCATAAATATTGCAGGCGTATCTACTGATTTAAAAGCTCTAACAGGACTATTTACACCACCAGGCATTAAATTTTCAGCTATAGCCATTGCTTCTATTGATTTTTCGTAACTCATAGTCTACCTCCCTCTATTTATCTAAATAACGACATATATCTTTTGCAAAATAAGTAATAATCATATCTACACCGGCACGTTTCATTGATACCATTTGTTCCATTACAACACGTTCTTCATCAATCCAACCATTTATTGCTGCAGCTTTTGTCATTGCATACTCACCACTGACGTTGTATGCCACTACAGGGATATTCGTATTATTTTTAACGTCCCGCACAATATCCAAATAACTTAAAGCGGGTTTAACAATCATCATATCTGCGCCTTCTTTTAAATCACTTTCTAATTCTCTTAATGCTTCTAAACGATTTGCTGGGTCCATTTGGTAAGTCTTTCTATCACCAAATGATGGTGCAGAATCAGCAGCGTCTCTAAATGGTCCAAAGAAACTAGAAGCATATTTAATACCATAACTCATAATTGGTACATTATAGTAGCCTGCGTCATCCAAACCTTGGCGTATTTCAGCCACAAACCCATCCATCATATTGCTAGGTGCAATAATATCTGCACCAGCTTCAACTTGAGAAACAGCTGTTTTAACAAGTAATGGCAATGATTTGTCATTATCAACATCATGTGTATGTTCATCAATGACACCACAATGGCCATGGTCAGTGTATTCACACAAACAAGTATCTGCAACAATTAATAAATCTTCGTGCAATGATTTCGCTTTACGAGTTGCCTGTTGAACAACACCATTAAGATCATACGCACCTGAACCAACTTCATCTTTAGCATTTGGAACACCAAAGAACATAATTGCTCTAATTCCTAAATCATATGCTTCATTAATTTCATCATCTAATAAATTTAAGCTTATTTGATATACTCCAGGTAGAGAAGTAATCTCACTTTTTACATTGTCCTTTTCAACTACGAATATAGGATAAATTAAGTCTTCTTTTCTTACGTGATTTTCTCTTACTAAATTGCGCATCGTTTCTGAAGTACGCAATCTTCTGTGTCTATCAAATTTCATTGTAATTCCTACTTTCTATAATTTTATTTATCAATGATTCTAAGGTTTGATTATCAGCAATCTTAGGTTCATACCCATAATATCTAATCGTGTTAGCAGTCTGACGGCCAATTGCGTAGTAAGCATAAAAGTTTGGAAGGTTAGCTTCTTCAAAAAAGTAATGCACAGCTGAAGAACTTGAAAATGTAAGTGCATCGATTTTGTTATTTGATATCAACTTAATTACTTCATGGATATTATCTCTATGTGCAATAGGTGTATACAAGTCAATCTTTACTACCTTATTATTTTGTGATAGTTTCCGTTGCAAATAAGGTCGCGCTTGTGCGCTACTAGGTATTAGAAGCTTTTGATTTTGCAACTTCAACTTAGAAATAAGTCCTTCTTGGGAATAATCATCAGGTATAAAATCAACTTTTATACCTAGTTCTTGGCATAGTTGTGCTGTTTTATCCCCTATCGCTGCTACATACTTTATATTAACGCTATTAAAAAAAGGATAAAATAATTGTACAGCATTTTTAGAAGAAAAAATAATCCAGTCATAGTTATCGTGCAATAGCTGAGTGTTAAATTCAAGCGATTGGATTTTAATAAACGGTTTATGCACAATCTCAATCAAATCACTTTTTACATTACTCGTTTGCGTCATTACTACAACTGGCTTCATTTTTCATTACACCTCAATATTTATGGTATTAATGCAATTGTTGGTCGTTTAATTTTCTAATTATTTCATAAGCACCTTGTTCAATTAAAACATCGCTAACTTTATTACCTAATTCTATAGGATTATTGCCGCTTTCAGTATGCTCATATCGTTCTTTTCCATCAGGAGTCATAATCAATCCAGTAAATTCAATATCTCCATTAGGTTTATTCATTGCATAACCCCCTATTGGAACTTGACAACTGCCGTCCATTGCTGCAAGAAATGTTCTCTCTGCTGTTACACAGTCAGCTACTTGTTGATTGTGCACTTGCTTAAGTAAAGCTAACAACTCAACATCATCACTACGACATTCTATCCCTAATGCACCTTGTCCAATTGCGGGTAATAAAACATCTTTATCTAAATAAGTTGTGACAATATCATCTGACCAACCCATACGCTTTAGTCCTGCTGCAGCTAAAATAATAGCATCATAATTTTCAGTTTCTAATTTATGAAGACGCGTATCTATGTTACCTCTTATCCATTTAATCTCAAGATTAGGATATTTTGCTAAAATTTGTGCGCCGCGTCGTAAAGAACTAGTGCCAATAATACTACCATCTGGCAACTGATCAAGTGGCGTATGATTTTTTGCAATGTACGCATCAAATGGATTTTCTCTATCGGGAATGCAGCCTAAAGTTAAACCTTCAGGCAGAATACTTGGAACATCTTTTAAAGAATGTATCGCAAAATCAATTTCTTTATTAAAAAGTTCGTGTTGGATTTCTTTGACAAACAAGCCTTTGCCCCCAACTTTAGATAATTGTTTATCTAAAATCTGGTCACCTTTTGTCACAATTTCTTTAATTTCTATTTCTAAATCCGGATTAATTTCTTTTAATTTATCAATAAATTGCTTGCTTTGTGTCAAAGCTAATTTACTTCTTCGTGATCCCACAACCAATTTGCGCATAGACTATCCTCCTAAAAATACATCTGCAAAGTAAATAGCATCATAAGCCATAATATAAACCTATGAAAAATGTGTTGTACAGAAAAGATTTATCATACATAGGCAAAACAAAATAATATTAAAATAAATGAGATGCTTCGCACTTAGCCATCGTTTAACATGGCATAATAAATAAATAGCATAAAGTGAAGTAATAATTGATGATAAAATCACTTTAGGATCTATAAAAATACTTTTACCAACTGAAAACACACCCCATTGTGCTCCTAAAATAATGCTCATTATCATTAGGACAAAGCCGGCTAATGATGAATAAAAAACAATATTTTCTAATGAAGCAACACTGCCAATGCGAAAATATTTTTGATCAAAATTTTTCTCTTTAAGGTTGCGATATTGAATAATAAAAAGTAGTGCATTGACAAATGCTAATGCATAAAATGCATAACTAAGTACCGCAAGCCCAATATGGACTAAAAGAAGCTCATTAATTACAGCGCTTTTTTCTACGTGGGTTGAGTAGTTATCAGGTTGGAATGTACTCATTGTTAACAGCACTAATCCTATTAAATTCAAGAAAAATACTGAGAAACTCATACTCTTTATTAAATTTAATATTAATGAAATTGTGATTAATATCCAAGCCAAAAAGAAAAAAACATCGAATATAGAACCTAATGGCACTTCATGTTGCGAAGTGATATATACAGACAAAGAGATTGTTTGTAACATCCAAACAATCCCTAGTGTGTAATTTCCAAAAGTTCTCACTTTATGTGTTTTTCTAACAAAATCCCAAAAATAACATAATAAACTTAAAACATATATGATTAAAATAACTTCGTGAAATCTAATAAACAGGGTTTCTTGCATATCATCACCATATTAATATGCTTATTCAAAACTAAAAATACGACGCACTGCTAATTCACTTTCTTGATCTGCCTTGCGTTCTTTTACTTGCTGATATGGATCTTCTGCATCTATATCAAAAATGTTTTGAAATAGCTCTAATTTTTCATAACTGTTTTTATCATTACTTAATTCTTTAGCTTGTTTAATAGGATCCTTTAGCATTTGATTGATGATACTTTTAGTGTGTTTAGAGATAACTTTACGTTCCCTTTCACTTAGATCAGGCAATTTGCGATCTATGCTTTCCATCGTTTCAGCCTGAATCGCCATAGCTTTTTCTCTAAGCGCTCGAATAACCGGAACTACTCCTAACATATTAACCCAATCATTATGGGCATCGATTGCTGAAGGAATCTGCTGTGCAATAATATCTGCAGCCAATTGACGCTCTCTTAAATTAGCATCAACTAATCCGTTTAAGTCATCCACATCATAACTAAAAATATTATCTGTTACAGACACTTGAGGATCTATGTCTCTAGGTACTGCGATATCAAGTAACAATAAAGAAGCCACTGAACGATATTGTACAACATACTCCATCATTTGTTTAGTAATAACATAATCAGGCGAACTTGTTGAACTAATTACCATGTCAGCTTGAATTAATAATTCTGGAAGCTCGTTCAAAGTTGCATAACTTACATTGTGTTTTTCAGCTAATTCTTGTGCTTTTGAATGTGTTCTATTAACTACTGTAATATTTGTTAATCCAGCACCTAATAAGTTAAGTAAAGATAGTTCACTCATTTCCCCTGCACCAATAATGATTGCTTGTTTACTTTTCAGTTTACCAAATACCTTTTTAGCTAATTCAACAGCAGCATAAGAAACACTTACCGCATTATCTGCAATATCTGTTTCATTATGTGCTTTTTTAGCAAAAGTAATCGCCTGTTTAAATAAATGATTAAAAATTGTACCAGTTGTTTGATTATCTTGGGCTAAGAAAAATGCATCTCTAATTTGACCTAAGATTTGTGTTTCACCTAATACAATTGAATCTAAGCCAGAAGTGACTCGCAATAAATGTTCTACTGCTTCGTCCCCCACTTTAACTTCTGACATCGCTTTAATATCATCTACTTCAAATCCAAATGAACGTGCTAAAAATCGTTGAATATAATAGCGACCCGTATGAATTTGATCAACAATAGCGTATACTTCAGTACGATTGCACGTAGAAAGAATAACGTTTTCCAAAATAGACTTCGTTTCAAATAAATCTAAATGTGCAATACGTAAGGCATCATTTCTAAAAGCAACTTGCTCTCTAAGTGCAACATCGGCAGTGCGATGATTTATACTTATAGCAATAAAATGCATTTTAACGCCCTCCATATACTTACAATAACCATAGTATAACATATATTATAATGTGTTTAAGTACCTTGCTTAAATAATTTAGAAACATTCTAATTTAGTTTCAAAAAATTGTCATAGTTTATGATGAACATATAGTGAATCTTTATAGATAAGGTTCAAGTAAATTCCATATTTGTTGTTGTCTACTGTTTTTAATTGAAGAATAACTAATGATATTATCTTCATCTTCTAAATCTAATTTTTCTTTTATATTCTTCAAATGCTTTTGCACTTTCCCTTTAGGAATTTTATCTTCTTTGGTGCAAATAACTAACGTTGGAATATCAAAATGCTTTAAATAATTGTACATTAATATGTCATCTTGTGTCGGATTATGGCGTAAGTCAACCAATTGAATAACAAGCCTTAAATTTTCACGAGTTGTGATATATTCTTCAATCATTTTGCCAAACTTTTCTCTTTGAGATTTGCTCACTTTTGCATAGCCATATCCGGGTACATCTACAAATATGAGTTGTTGATCAATATTATAAAAGTTTAATGTTTGAGTCTTCCCGGGCTGCTGAGATGTGCGTGCCATGTTTTTTCTACCAATCATACTATTGATAAACGTAGATTTTCCAACATTAGAACGACCACTTAAAGCTATTTCTGAAAGATTAGTATCTGGATATTGCTCTTCCTTTACGGCACTGATTAATAACTCAATATTGTTGGGATTTATCTTCATATTGTATCCTCGCTTTATCATTTAAAAATCTTTCCTAAATTACTTTATCATTTTCATACTCAAATTGTCATTATGAAATAATATAAAAAGCGAAATGGAATTGTAATTAAATTCTCATTTCGCTTTCATTTCTAATTTAAGCTGAAGTTTTATTTTTATTAATTAATTGTCCTTCTGAGTCATATAATTCTGGTTCTATTTCATTGTTTATTGTATCTGACGTAATAACAACTTTAAAGACATTCTCTGTTGATGGCACATCATACATAATATTGATTAATGCTTCTTCAATAATTGAACGCAAGCCACGTGCACCTGTTTTCCGTTCTATCGCTTTTTCACTAATTGCAGACAATGCATCATCCGTAAACTCAAGATCGACATTATCTAGTTCAAGCATTTTAGTGTATTGTTTTACAAGCGCATTTTTAGGTTGTGTTAAAATATTTTTTAATGCTTTAACATCTAATGTTTCTAAATTTGCTACAACTGGCACACGCCCAATAAACTCAGGAATTAAGCCATATGCTTGTAAATCTTCTGGTCTAATTTGTGCAAGTAGTGCTTCTTCATCATATTTATCAGCTTCATTACTAGCAAAGCCAATTACTTTTTCACCAAGGCGACGTTTAATCACTTCTTCAATACCATCAAAAGCACCACCAAGAATAAATAGTATGTTAGTCGTATCAATTTGAATTAGTTCTTGATTTGGATGCTTTCTTCCACCTTGTGGCGGTACACTTGCAGTCGTACCTTCTAAAATTTTTAGCAATGCCTGTTGTACTCCTTCACCTGAGACATCACGTGTGATAGATGTGTTTTCAGATTTGCGAGCAATCTTATCAATTTCATCGACATATATAATACCTTTTTCCGCTTTATCTATATCAAAATCAGCTGCTTGAATAAGGCGTAATAAAATATTTTCAACATCGTCGCCCACATAACCAGCTTCTGTTAAGCTTGTTGCATCCGCAATAGCAAATGGTACATTTAATGTTTTCGCTAACGTTTGTGCGAGCAATGTTTTACCACTACCAGTTGGTCCAATTAACGCGATGTTACTTTTTTGAAGCTCAACTTCATCTTCATTTGGACCTAATTGCTGTATACGTTTATAGTGATTATACACAGCAACTGCTAATGATTTTTTTGCTTTTTCTTGTCCGATAACATATTCATTTAAATGTGCCATGATTTCTTTAGGTGTAGGTACTTCAGTAAATTCTTCCGAAGATGTTTGTGCTAACTCTTCTTCAACAATTTCTGAACATAACTCAATACACTCATTGCATATATAAACGCCACTTCCTGCTACTAATTTCTTTACTTGATCTTGATCCTTACCGCAGAAAGAACATTTTAAATTTTCTTCGTCTTCATTAAATTTAAACATTCCTTTTACACCTCTATTCCCTAACGACTATACTAGAATGCATTTTACAATGCAACTTAATACTTCTACAACTCTTCTGCTTAAATGTAGAGTAGCAGATACATAAATGATGCACCTGCTACCTTCAATTATCTATTAAAATAATAATTTGAGAAATAATGAGTACATAAATATCTCAATTTGATTTGTTACATTGACGCTGTTTATTCTTTGTCTTCAGATTTTGCTTCTACTAATTTTGCGTTGTCGCGTAATAAGTCGATCACTTTTTGAATACGAACGTCATTTTTGATGATATCTGTATTTCCTAATGTATTTTTAATATCTTCAACTGAAAGGTTAAATTGTGAACTCATTTTTTCTAATTCTTTATCAATATCTTCTTCAGATACCTCAATGTTTTCAGCATCGGCAATTGCTGTAAGTGTTAAGTTTGTTTTAACACGTTGTTCTGCATCGCCTTTCATCTGTTCTCTCATTTGAGATTCATCTTGACCAGAAATTTGGAAGTACGTTTGTAAATCTAACCCTTGTTGCTGAATTCTTTGTGCAAATTCTTGAACCATACGATCTAATTCAGTATTAATCATTGCTTGAGGAATATCAATTTTAGCATTTTCTGTTGCTTTGTTGATTGCTTCTTCTTTTTCTACGTTTTCAGCGTTAGTTTCTTTTTGTTCAGCTAAACGCTTGCGTAGATTTTCTTTATACTCATCAACTGAATTTGCCTCAGAATCTAATTCGTTCGCAATTTCATCATCTAATTCTGGAACTTCTTTAAATTTGATTTCATTGATTTTAGTTTTGAATGTAGCTTCTTTACCAGCTAATTCTTCAGCATGATATTCTTCTGGGAAAGTAACAACAACGTCTTTTTCTTCTCCAGTTTTTAAGCCTTCTAATTGTTCTTCAAATCCTGGAATAAATGACCCTGAACCGATTTCTAGATCGTATTTTTCAGCTTGTCCACCTTCAAATGCTTCACCATCTACTGAACCAGAGAAGTCAATATTTACAGTATCGCCATTTTCAACTACGCCGTCTTCTTTAACTACCATATCAGCTAAATGACTCAAACTATGGTCAATAGACTCTTGTAATTCTTCATCTGTTAATTCTGTTTCTTGCTTTTCAATTTCTAAACCTTTATAGTCACCTAATTCAACTTCTGGTTCAACTGTAACAGTTGCTTCAAATTCAAAGTCTTTGCCTTTTTCAATTTGAGTTACGTTTACTTCAGGTTGATCAACTGGTTTGATACCTGTTTCTTCAATGGCTTCACCATATGCTTCTGGTAATAAAATATCTACTGCATCTTGATATAATGCTTCCACACCAAAACGTTGTTCAAAGATTGGACGTGGTACTTTTCCTTTACGGAAACCAGGTACATTAATTTGTTTAACTACTTTTTTAAAAGCTTTATCTAACGCTTTGTTTACTTTTTCTGCAGGAACTGTAACTGTCAATAATCCTTCGTTACCTTCCTTTTTTTCCCAAGTTGCTGTCATGTATAAATACCTCCATGCTTACTTTTTTAATTTTTCAACTCCATCATTATATCATACGACAATTATGGAGACAAACATTGATATTCTGGTGTTTAGCCATATTTGTGTAGTTTCACAACAAATTTATATTAACTGATACATCTTCAATTTAAAAGCGATTAGCCTACACATCTTTATCTAATTGCTGAATAAAACACAATATACTCATATTGTCTTCGTTGTGGCTTAAATCAAACATAGATTTAAAATAAGTAACATAGCCATCTATCCACTGTTGCTTATTATACAAATCATATATATCAAGTGGATAAAGTAAAATGGTGTGATTATTCATAATATGTCTTGCTTCATTTAAAAGATTAAATTCATTGTCTTCCAGTTTTTTCATTACTTCAGGAATCACTTGTGTCTTCATAGATGTATGCTCAAAACCTAGTAATAAATTAGGTTGGACTGTAAATGTTTGACTATATTTTCGAATAGAAATTTCTTTTGAATATTGCGCAAATCTTAGATACTCGATCATTACACTAAGCACATGTGGTGGTATTTGATAATAATGAATAATGTTAGCAATTGAATCTTTAAATTCATAATGTCCATTATCAATAAGTTGTAATATCAGTTGAGATTGCTCACGTCGCGATAATGATTCAAAGCGACCAAGCATATCCGTCACACGTTGTTTATCTTCTAATAATTGTGCTTTAGCAAATTCACGCATAGGATGAAGTGCCATCCTTGTTTCATGAAGTTTTACTTCATCAATAATTTGATCAATAACTTCCACTGCTTCAAAGTATTGTCCCAAGCCATTTAAACTTTGAATGTAATATATCATTAATTCATCATACTTTTGTAAGCCCTTCTTTAATAAAATAATCGTTTCTTCTCTGAGCTCTAAAAAAGCATTTAGCTGTAGTAATGTCTCACATTTAATCAAAGACAGCGTTTCATCAAGTTCAAAATGTGCTTCGTATGTTTCAAATAAATCATAAACTAACGTATGATTTTTATTTTTATGAGCATCAATAATTTCGTTTGTTAGCTTTAGTTGTGATCTAGGAAAAGGTATAACATCGGACATCTTATTTACACCTCAATTAATACAAATCTTGTAGAATTAAAGCACTCCAAGTTTCAAAATCGTCATAATTATCTATTTTACCTTGTTCCATCCATTTAATTCTTAACGTGTCTGTCTCCTTAGCCTCAACATCATTGGAATTGACTGTAATTTTAAAGACAACACCAATGTGTACACGACCAACTTCATTATTATCATCATTAATAAAACCAATATATTGCATATTCTGCGATTTGTCTGATGATAAACCAACTTCTTCCTCTAATTCTCTTTGTGCATTGACACGAAGTACTTCATTGACATTATCGGCGCCTACGACGTCATTCATATGACCACCTACGCCAATTGAACTCTGTCCGTGTAACCTTTGCTCGCCACCACCTGATAAACGTTCATAAACTAATATTTCACCATTTTCATTTTCGAGTAAGCAGTAAGATATTAATTGTTTATAACTTGGATCTTCTTCCATATCACCACGTCGTTTTACTTCATAAGCGTCTAACTTATTAAATATCTCTTCACCCTGATTACCATGTTTGGTTAAAAAACCATTAAATGCATTTTTATTATTATCAAATAATATTGATCTAGGAACTACAATAATTTGTTCATCAAATTTAGACATGTTTTTCTCCTTATTAAATATTTCTTATCTCACATTTTAGCAAACTATTAAAATGATTGACAATGTAATGAAAAGTGAATAATGGTGTAGAGTCTTGGACATAAGTCTCATAATAATAATATAAAGATGATTTAAAATTCTCTCTATCCTTCTCTTGAAATCAATACTGCATGCTATAAGTTATAAAAAACTACAAAAACGCTAAATTCTATTGAAACATGATAGAATTTAGCGTTTTTGTTTTAATCCGATACCTCTATGTCCCGGATTTTTGAAATATTATTTTAAAGCTTCTTTTGCTTTAGAAACTAATTCGCCAAAAGCTTTTTCATCTGAAATTGCGATTTCAGAAAGCATTTTTCGGTTAATATCGATGTCAGCTTTTTTTAAGCCATTCATCAAACGAGAATAACTCATGTCATGTTGACGTGCTGCAGCATTGATACGTGTGATCCATAATTTACGGAAATCACGTTTACGTTGACGACGGTCACGGAATGCATATTGACCTGATTTCATAACTTGTTGTTTTGCTACTTTATATAATGTATGTTTTGAACCAAAGTAACCTTTAGCTAATTTAATCGTTTTTTTACGACGCGCTCTTGTTACTGTTCCACCTTTAACTCGTGGCATATTAAATTCCTCCTTAGTAAATCACTCTATATGTTCATTATTGGTTGTTACTTTTTGTATGCAAGTAATTGTTTTACGCGTTTTAAGTCGCTTTTAGAAACTAATCTTGCTTTACGTAAGTGACGTTTTTGTTTTGTATTTTTATTTGCAAATAAATGTGAAGTAAACGCTCTAGAACGTTTTAATTGTCCTGAACCAGTTCTTTTAACACGTTTAGCTGCTCCACGGTGAGTTTTCATTTTAGGCATGATCCATTTCCTCCTACTAATCGTTAAATTATTTTTCGTTGACTGGCGCTAACATGATAAACATTTGACGCCCATCCATTTTAGGTTTTTGTTCAACAGTGGCAATATCTTTACACTCGTCAGCAAATTTTTCAAGAACACGTTGACCAATTTCTTTATGTGTAATTGCACGGCCTCTGAAGCGAATTGAAACCTTACATTTGTCACCTTTGGTTAAGAACTTACGTCCATTTTTCAACTTCGTTTGGAAATCATGTTCCTCAATAGTTGGACTTAGACGAATTTCTTTAACATTGATGACTTTTTGTTTTTTCTTCATTTCTTTTTCTTTCTTCTGTTGCTCGAATTTATACTTACCATAATCCATTATTCTTGCAACAGGCGGTTTAGCATTTGGAGCTACTACAACCAAATCTAATTCTACGCGTTCAGCCATTTCTAACGCTTCACGTTTAGATTTCACTCCAATTTGCTCACCATCTTGTCCGATTAAACGTAATTCTTTAGCACGAATTTTCTCATTAATTTGAGTTTGATCTTTTGCTATGATTGACACCTCCCAAAATTTTACGAAATTTTCCAAGCAAAAAAGAGCAGGTATAGCATACCCGCTCTTTAATCTGACATAATAATGCCTGTCATGTTAACCTGCCAACAGCTTGATGCGTCGCTACAGGTGAGAAACGGGTGTTTCTACTTGGTACGTTTCGTATTCAACGTATACAATCATAACAACATTATATGATTAAGTCAATTACTTTTATAAATTAATGGTGTTTTATTTCATTCATGTGAACATCTTGTCTTAAATCAACTTCTTCTAGTGGAATCTTTTTGGTTTTGTATCTTAATTTATGATAGATAAAGAACACTAAGAATACCGGAATACCCATATAAGTAATAACAAAGCGATTTAAATCAAATTCACCAGTTTTAATGAAATCCACATCTTGACCTATGATAACAATAACGCATAGAATACCAGCAAAAATAGGTCCAAATGGGAACCATTTAGCTTTGTATTTTAATTCTTTTTTATTATGGTGTTGTCGTTGGAATGCACGTCTAAATCGATAGTGACTTACAGCAATACCTACCCATGCGATAAAACCAGTCATGCCACTTGCCGCAACGATATATTCATATGCATTGCCACTAACCTTTTGAACTAAAAAGATAATAATCACTAATATTGCTGTGAGTAATAAAGATAAATATGGCACACCATATTTATTAGTTTTCCCGAAAATCGGGAATGCTAATTTATCTTTACTCATTGAATAAAGCATTCTTGTTGATGCATACATTCCAGAGTTACCAGCGGATAATACTGAAGTTAAAATAACTGCATTCATAAATGATGCGGCAAAAGCTAATCCAGCATTTTTAAAAACTAATGTAAATGGAGAAGTGGCAATGCTATTATCTCCGCCCATTAAGGCATTACTATCATAAGGTATTAACATTCCAATAACAAAAATTGCTAAAATATAAAATAACAATATTCTCCAAAACACTTGTTTAATCGCCTTTGGCACGGCACGCTCTGGATTTTCAGATTCTCCAGCAGTAATCCCTATAAGTTCTGTACCTTGGAATGAAAAACCTGCTACTAAGAACACACCTAATATAGATAGCAAGCTTCCGCCGAAATTCCCACCAAGTATAGGTCCTTCGCCTTTAGTAAATGTTTCAAAGCCAACAAATTTACCACCCATTATTCCAATAATAGTTAGAAGACCTATAGCAATGAAAATAATAACCGTAACAACTTTAATTAAAGCGAACCAGTATTCACTCTCACCATAGATTCTTACAGATAATGAATTCAATGAGAATATGATGACTAAAAAGATACAGCTCCATAGCCATGCAGGTATCCCTGCCATTGGTGTCCAATATTGAATAACTTGCGCGGCAATAGTTACATCCGCAGCAACCGTAATAACCCAGTTAAACCAATAATTCCAACCTAATGCAAAACCTAATGAAGGATCTACAAAGCGCGTTGCATAAGTACTAAATGAACCTGAGACAGGTAAGTATGTTGCCATCTCTCCTAAAGAAGTCATTAAGAAAAATACCATAATACCAATAATTGCATATGCTATCAATGCGCCAAGCGCACCTGCATCGTGTATGGCACCACCAGAAGTCATAAACAGTCCTGTACCAATACACCCTCCCATAGCAATCATAGAAATATGACGGTCTTTTAATCCTCGTATAATACCGCCATTTTGACTTTCAATCTTAGACATAAAAGCTCCCTTTCTTTTACGTAGAGGCTAGCTAAATACACCCGTTTTTCAATTGTAGATAAGGGACAAAACACATGATGAACGTATCTTTATATCGTCAAATACACAAAAATTTCCGTTGAGAAATTATTATTGTTTTACAAGTGTTTTATCGCGTCCTTTTCTTTTTATCAAACGAATCGATGTTAAAGCATAAAAAATGGTTACATATCTATAAGAGATATACAACCATTTTTTCTATATTGGTAGCACATCACATATTGTGACAGTACAGTATCTATTCGATAACTGTCCCAACAAACATTTATTATGGATAAACATTTGCTTCGGCAACATTACCTTTCACTCACCTATATGCGTCCCATAAAAACTATAGATAAGTTACTTATTAAAGTTGCAACCTCTAACTCAAATTTAAAATTTTATATAATGAATATACATTAATTCCTACTATATTACAAGACTATCTATGTTTTTTTAGTCTGATTTCATCAACTAAATTCCATATAAATTCGTCCCTTTCAAGCGTCTGTTGATCTTGAGAGCCGTATTGACGAACATTAACTTGGTTATTCTCAACCTCTTTATCACCGACAACAATTTGATATGGAATTTTCTGCATTTGTGCTTCACGTATTTTATAACCCATTTTTTCATTGCGATCATCAATTTCAACTCGTACACCTTGGGATTTTAATTCATCTTGCAAGTTTCTTGCATAGTCATAATGTAAATCAACATTGACTGGAATAATTTCAACTTGCTTAGGTGCCAACCATGTTGGAAAAGCGCCTTTTGTTTCTTCTGTTAAGAAAGCGACAAAACGTTCCATCGTAGATACAACGCCACGATGTATCACTACTGGTCTATGATACTCACCATCACTACCAATATAAGTTAATTCAAAGCGCTCTGGCAATAAAAAGTCCAGTTGTGCTGTTGATAATGTTTCTTCTTTGCCCATAGCAGTTTTAACCTGAACATCTAGTTTAGGACCATAAAATGCCGCTTCACCTATTGCTTCAACATAAGGCAAACCAAGCTCATCAACTGCTTCTTTTAACATTGACTCTGCTTTATTCCACATATCATCGTCATCCATATACTTCTCTTTATCTTCAGGGTCTCTGTAACTTAAGCGGAATGTATAATCTTCAAATCCAAAGTCTTTATATACATCTTGAATCATATGAACTACACGCTTAAATTCATCCTTAATTTGGTCAGGTCTAACAAAAATATGTGAGTCATTTAAAGTCATACCTCTAACACGCTGTAGGCCTGATACTGCACCGCTTGCTTCATAACGATGCATTGTGCCTAATTCAGCAAGACGGATTGGTAACTCACGATAAGAATGTGGTTTATTTTTATAAATCATCATATGATGAGGACAATTCATTGGACGTAATACCATTTCTTCATTTTCATCTAATTTCATCGGTGGAAACATATCATCTCTATAATGAGCCCAATGACCAGAAGTTCTATATAAATCGACATTTGCTAAAACAGGTGTATAAACATGGTCATATCCCATACTAACTTCTTTATCAACGATATAGCGCTCAATTTCACGTCGTATTGTCGCACCGTTTGGCAACCAAAGAGGTAATCCAGCACCAACTAACTGATTATTTGTAAACAACTCTAAATCTTTACCAATCTTACGATGATCACGTTCACGACGTTCTTCAAGTAATTGTAAATGTGCTTTTAAGTCTTTTTTGTCGAAGAAAGCAGTTCCATATATACGTTGAAGCATTTTATTATTGCTATCTCCACGCCAATATGCCCCTGCAGTAGATAATAACTTAAATTCTTTGATTTTTGCTGTTGAAGGTACATGTACCCCACGACATAAATCTGTGAAGTCGCCTTGTGAATACAATGTGACCATCTCATCTTGAGGAATTGCATCAATTAATTCTAATTTATAAGGGTCATCCTTAAAGAATTCTTTAGCTTCTTCTCTAGAAACAACCTTACGTTCAATTTTATGATTTTCATTAACGATTTGTTTCATCATTTTTTCAATCTTTTCAAAATCGTCTGAGGAAATTTTATTTTCCATATCAAAGTCATAATAGAACCCGCCTTCAATAACCGGACCAACTCCAAATTGTACATTTCCATATAAACGTTTTAATGCATTTGCCATTAAATGTGCTGTTGAATGTCTTAACACTTCTAATGCTTCTTCACTACCAGGAGTAACAATTTCGATTTCTCCATCTTCTTTAAGTGGTCGTGCTAAGTCAATGAGTTGCTGATTAAACTTACCAGCTACAGCTTTTTTACGTAATCCAGGACTAATTGACTGTGCAATTTCTTCAGTAGTAATACCTTTATCGAAAGCCTTCTTATTACCGTCAGGAAATTGAATATTTATTTTGGTCATACTAACATCCTCCTAAAATATGAACTAGTATCGTTGATTCTTTATTATATATAGCAGCAAAATAAAAATCCCATCCCAACAAAGGGACGAGATTATCGCGATGCCACCCTAATTAAGTAATGAAATTTCATATATCTTAAAGTACTTATATGAATATATCATCACTCTACCTCTACATAAGATAACGGTCTTGAGCCGGACACTCATTACAAATGTCTACAAATGAAGGAGTAACACGAAAAGTTATTAACCATTTTTCATCAACCAATGGCTTTCTAAATAATACCCTTAACATGTCATATCTTCAAAAATTTCAACGATATAGATTTACGTTCATTATACAACACATATTTAAAATATCAATTGTTTCTATAATTTTTTCCTTCTAAATATACATCATCAGCTAAGCTTTTTATACGCTCTATAATCCTTGCAGCTTTTGTTTTTTCTGCCCCTTCACGTGTTATAGACAAATGATGTTCCAATTCTTCAAAGCTTAAATTAGAACTAAAGAAAGTTGGCAATTCTTGAACCATACGATAATGTAATAAAGGTCCAATAATTTCATCTCTAACCCATGGAGTTACTTCTTCAGCACCTATATCATCTAACATTAATATTCCAGCTTCTCTAATTCGAGCTAATCGTTGTTCGTAACTGCCGTCTTTAAAACCATTCTTTAAGCTTCTAATATATTCAGGCAAATATACGATAGTTGAGGCAACTTTTTGTGATTTTAACTGATTAGCCATCGCACCTAAAATAAACGATTTTCCTGTTCCAAATGGTCCATAAATGTATAAGCCTTTGACACTTTTACCATTAATAATACTTTTACATATGTGATTAGCTTTTATCGCTATTTCTAATCGATCTCGATCTTCAGTAAATATATCATTTAACTTTGCATTAAGTGTGTCACGCTGCATATGGTGGGAAGTAACTAGTTGGCTATCAAAACGCGCTTCATCGTATTTAATTTTACAAGGACATGGTAAATATTTTATTTTTATGCGTTCATCTTCAACATAAAGTTCAGGTATGTGTCCTTTAACAAAGTTGGGACATGAATGATAATCATGACCATCATAATGCTTTTGCTGGTCTTTAAATTCTTGCAATACATTTAAATCACGATCAATCATGGCATTTGTTAATTCACTTTGGTGCATAGTTAAAAATTGCTTAACATCTGGATTGTTAATAACTTGTTGCTTGATTTGTGAAATACGCTGTTCTAAATTTGAATCTGATCCCATAATATTTTTAAAGCTTTTCATTAATCATCACCCCAATCTTTTTTTAATTGCTCTAGGAATTGTTGTCTATCTTTCTCCAAATTGTCATCTTTTTTCTTTATTTTCTCTTGTCTTTTAGCAGTGTCTCTGTTTTCCAGCCACTTCGGTGTTTTCTCTCTAGAAACAATTTGTTTTCCATAATAACGATTCTTTGCATTTTGAGGTTTTCGCTCTACTTGTTTTGGTTCATTCATTTTTAGTGCTCGTTCGTATGCTTCTTTTGCATTTGAAATGCCTAATTTTTTCCAATTAGAAGCAACTTCAAATATATATTTTTTAGGCAACATCATTTCGTTTTTTAACATCACAAATTGTAATAATATATTTATGACGCCTAACGGTAGTTTTTCTCTACTAACCAATTCTTCTATCATCAGCTTTTGTTGATGAGTCGGTTCTGAACCCGACCATGAGGAGAGCATATCAACTGGGCTTATATTATCTAAACTAGATAGCCACTCGTCTTGTTTTGTATTAGTCGAGTTATCACGCGTATGTTGGCTCTCAGAATCATAATATTTATCAGCATTTATCGCTAATTTAGGCAATTGCTGTTCATGCTCAATTAAATAATATGATCTTGCTTGTTTGCGTAACTCTTCAAACGATAAAGTTTGTGCACTTGTAATTGAGTTTAAAATCATGCGTTTCATTGCCTCAACGGTTAAACCGTATAAAGTAGCCAATTGTAAGATTAAAGCTTTAGCTTCATCTGTAACTATTTCACTACTAATAAAATGATGTTGAAGTAACTCTTTAAGTAATTCGAAATCAAAGTGCTCATTAGACAAATCAAGACCTTTATAATATTGAGATGATTTAATGTTTTGACTATCAATTTTAATATCTTTATTAGGCATTTTAAAAACTTCAGTAAATTTGTGCGTAATATTTTGATAATTTGTTAAATCTTTTCTATCTTGCTCAAAATATTGTTTTAACTGTACAAAGCGCTTTTTATCGACTTCACTAAATAAAAAAACTGACAGCATAGGATCATTAAAAAATTGATAAGCTGTAGGTGGTTGTATTAGTTCATAGATAAAATTTGAATTATCAGATTGATGGCGCACAAAAGATTTAAGCAAGCCAATCCCCTCTAAATAATCCATTGTCTTTCTAAAATCTAATAAATTAACCTTTAACTCATTCATAATGGTATAATGCGTTAGCAATTCCTGATTATTTTCAGATACAAACTGATTTAAATAATGGTATAAACCAATGGCATGCGTACCAATCAATGGAGCATATAATCGATTTAATATTTCTAAGTGAGCCTGACTAAGCTCAAAATGACGAATAACTTCAAAACTGTCTCTTGGTCTTAAATCAAATTGGTAAGCTTGCATGGTCATTTAAGAGTCACTCCGTTTATTATCATTTAAGATACCTTGCATGGAAGCTAGAAGCTGATCAACATCTTTAAATTCTTTATATACGGATGCGAATCTGACATAAGAAACTTGATCGACATGCATAAGTAAATTCATTACATGTTCCCCAATATCTCTCGAAGAAATTTCAGTGTGACCCTCATCACGCAATTGCCATTCTACTTTGTTTGTAATATCTTCTAATTGTTGATAACGCACAGGTCTTTTTTCACAAGATCTTACCAAACCGTTTAATATTTTTTCTCTTAAAAATTGTTCACGTGTACCATCTTTTTTAACAACGATTAATGGGCTCACTTCTATGTGTTCAAAAGTAGTAAAACGCGTGCCGCATTTCTCGCATTCACGGCGGCGACGAATTGCATTTGCTTCATCTGCATGTCTTGAATCAACAACTTTTGAATGTGTAGAGCTACATTTTGGGCATTTCATTTATATCACCCTCTTGATTAGATTATGCTTCATTATACTATATTTTCTATTTTGACAAAAGCAGTGACATGTTCATTGAATCCATACAGAATTTTAACAAATAGCAATTTAACATAACTTTTTTATACACGCTAGTCTTATATATTTATAAAACCTTTTCTATTTTACTTTTTTCAAGAAAAATTATTCAATTATGGCTTTACTTTACAGTTTGCCCCTCCATAATAAATATTACTTATTCTCAATAGTAGAACAATATATTAAATATTTTTTAATTGATGTTGCTTGTTGAATTGTAACGTTGTTTTTTCTGTATTTACTTTGATTTGAATTGTGGATGACTAAAAGTAATTTCATCGTCATTGCCATAATCAATTTCAAAACCTAGATCTTCGAGCATTTGATAATCTAACTCATTTGGTTGACCACCGGTAATTAAATAGTCACCTACAAATATCGAGTTTGCAATTTGTAATGCAAGTGGTTGCAATGATCGCAAATTTACTTCACGGCCACCTGCAACACGAATTTCTTTTGTTGGGTTTATTAAGCGGAATATAGATAATATTCTTAAACACTTCATAGGCGTTAAATCATCCATACTACCAAATTTTGTTCCTTGTATCGGATGTAAAAAATTCACTGGAATACTATCAGCATCTATTTTTTTCAATGCGAAAGCCATATCAATTATGTCTTCATCGCTTTCACCCATACCACATATTACGCCTGAACATGGTGAAATATGATGTTCTTTCATATATGATAACGTTTGTATACGTTCATTATATGTATGTGTTGAAACAACTTGCCCATGATACGACTCGCTAGTATTAATATTATGATTATAGCGATCAACTCCAGCAGCTTTTAATTTTTCTGCCTGCTCTTCGTTAGCCAATCCAAGACAGGCACAAATTTTTAATTGTGGATGATCCTTTTTTATATCTTTTACCGTTTTTGTAATATGTTCTACTTCTTTGTCACTTGGTCCTCTACCACTCATAACAATACAATACGTACCAATTTTATTATTTGAAGCAACATCTGCGCCCTTACATATTGTTTCATTTGACACCAAGGCGTATCGTTGTTTGTGCTTCATCTCTCTAGATTGACCACAATAGCCACAATCTTCAGAACAAATTCCACTTTTTGCATTCAAAATCATATTTAGTTTGACTTTATGACCGAAATAATGTCGTCTAATTAAATAAGCTTCATGCACTAAATCTAATGTAGCTAAAGAAGCATCCCTGTAAATTTTTAAGCACTCAGCCTGAGTTAAATATTTCCCGTTAATAATTTGATTTGCTAAGTTCATTTCCCCACATACCTTTCTGCTTTCAATATAGTTATATCTTAGTCTTTGATATCAATATTGTAAACCTTAAACATTTTTAAGTTTACAATATACTTGTTCTATTTCTGTTAAGACTTAAAATATAAAACGAGGTAAGTTTCCAACTTACCTCGTATTGATGCAGTAATAAATTGTTTATTTAATTAGTTCTCCAAGTTGATTTGCTACCTCAACTACTCTATTAGAATATCCCCATTCGTTATCATACCAGGCTATAACTTTAACCTTATTATCTCCCATGACCATTGTATTTTTAGCATCTATAACTGCTGAATGAGGATTTGTATTATAGTCCTTAGAAACTAGAGGGGCCTCTTCAACATCAATAATTCCTTGTAAGTTTGCATCTCTAAATGCATGATTAACTTCATCTACTGTCACTTTTTGTTTTAAATCAACGACTAAATCAACTAATGATACATTTTGAGTTGGCACACGAAGTGCTATGCCGTGTAGTTTGCCATCCAATTCTGGCATAACTTCTTTTAATGCTTTAGCAGCACCTGTTGATGTTGGTATAATACTTTCCCCACAAGAACGCGCTCTTCTCAAATCTTTATGCGGATTATCTATATTATTTTGATCATTTGTAATTGCATGTACCGTTGTCATTAAGCCATTTTCAATGCCAAAACTATCATTTAAAACTTTTGCAACTGGTCCGATACAATTCGTAGTACACGACGCATTACTAAATATGTCATATGTATCTGTATCTAAGTCTTGATCGTTAACACCTTTAACCACCATCTGTACTTTTCCGCCTTTTGATGGTCCTGTCAATAACACTTTTTTAGCTCCTGCTTGAATATGTGCCTTAGCTTTATCACCATGGTTAAATTTACCGGTCGCTTCAATGACGATATCTATTTCTAAATCTTTCCAGGGTAAATTTTCTGGGTTTCTATCAGACACTAATTTAATATCATGGCCTTCCACTCGAATTCCACTTTCAATAGGTTCTACTCTTTTATCGTATCTCCCATGTGTTGTGTCATAATTAATTAAATGTGCAATTGTTTCAGGAGGATAGCTAGCATTGATGGCAACTACATTCAATGCCTCATTCTTTAGTGCTATTCTTAGCACCATTCTTCCAATTCTACCCATTCCATTAATTGCAATATTCGTTGACATTAAAAGCACCCCTTATATTCTTTATGTTATACTTTATGCAATTAGTATAACATAATTTATCTTCATTGGAAGCGTTTACTTTTAGTTTTTAGAAATTTTTTATATAAAAAACCTTTTACAAATGTATGTAAAAGGTTCCTCTATATTTATTCTTGATTTATATATCCTTGATCAGTCAAAATGTGTTCTACGTTTTGTTTTAATTCTAATTTATCCCCCAAATTATCTATTACTATATCAGCCATTCTACTTTTTTTATCAATAGAAATTTGACTATATACGCGTGCTTTGGCTTCTTCCAAACTTAAATTATTTCTTTCCATTAACCGGTCAATCTGAATACTTTCTGAAGTATATACTAACCAAACTTCATCTACCGTATCTTCTAATTCATTTTCAAAAAGTAACGGAATGTCCATCACCACATTATAACCTTGATTAAGGTAGTGTGATTTTTCTTTATCCATTAGTTGATGCACGATAGGATGTACAATTTCATTTAATTCTGTTCTTTTATCAGGGTGATTAAACACGAGTTGACCCATATATTGACGATTCATTTCACCATCATCATTAATGGCTTCGTTCCCAAATGTTTGGCGGATTTGCTCCAATCCAGCAGAACCTTTTTTAACTGCTTCTCGAGCTGCAATATCTGCATCTACGACTTTAAATCCATAGGCTGTAAGTAATTCTGATACTGTTGATTTACCAGTGGCTATCCCACCTGTTAGTCCTATTACTTTTGGCATAAACTCACTCTTTCATTATTTTTGACAAACCGGACAAAAATGACTATTACGTGTAGCAATCACTTGCTGTTCTATTTTATGTCCACATTTTTTACATTGCTGTTGTTTATATACATTTAAGCGTAACTGCATCGTGCCTGTCTTACCATCTGCATGACGATAATCCGAGATACTCGTTCCGCCATACTCAATACCCTCATTCAAAACGGCTTGAACTTCTAAAAAAAGATTTTGTCTTGCTTGCTGATTTAAGCTTTGCACTTCAGTGGCGGGATGTATTGCAGATCTATATAATGCCTCACAAGCATAGATATTCCCACAACCTGCAATAACTTTATGATCAAGGATTAATTGTTTAATAGGTTTGTGCTGTACTTTAGGTTGGTTTAAATAAGTCAAATAATGATCTAATGCGCTTTCGTCAAAAGGTTCGGGCGCCATATTTTTGAACGATGCGTAATTATTTAGTGCTTGTACATTTCTAATTTCACCAAAACGTCGAATATCTGAATAAACAAGTAATTTACCATTACTTAAATGAAAAATAACATGCCAATGTTTTCTATAGTTTGGAGCATGTATCTCATCTAAATGATTTACGATAAAAAAACCACCTGCCATTCCTAAATGACTAATCAATACACGGCACTCCTGATTCTTTTCAATATAAATATTAATGTATTTACTGCGTCGCTCTACTTTATATATTTTATAACCCTCTGTAAACTGCCTAAAACCATCAAGATTAATCCCTTTAATGATTGTTTCTTTACCGTCTGACTTGCCGTCAATGACTTTTGAAGAAAATGTTACTGATTTTATAATCGTGTTAATTATAAAAGGTTCAATACCTCTTTTAACATGTTCAACTTCTGGTAATTCTGGCATACTTTATTTCCTCTTTCTATTTAGCATCATACCATGTAGCTCCATAGCTAGAATCTACAAGCAATGGGACAGCAAGTGTTAATGCATTATCCATAATTTCTTCAACAAATTCACTAAAATCTTGTACCTCAGACTTTGGAACTTCAAATATTAATTCATCATGCACTTGAAGTAATAATTTGGCATGATAGTTTGTTTCTCTTACATTTTTATCAAATTGTACCATTGCCAATTTAATAATATCTGCAGCACTACCTTGAATAGGCGTATTCATGGCTGTTCTTTCAGCAAAACTTCTTAAATTAAAGTTGCGGCTCGTAATATCTGGAATATAACGGCGTCGATGTAATAACGTTTCAACATAACCATTGGCTTTTGCATCTTTAACAATATCGGTCATATATTGTTTAACACCTGGAAAACTAGCCAAATAATCATCAATAAAAGCTTTTGCTTTTTTACGTGTAATACCTAAATTTTGGCTAAGACCATAATCACTTATACCATAAACAATGCCAAAATTAACCGCTTTTGCTTGTCTACGCATTAAATCATTAACTTGATCTTTTTCAACTCCAAACACTTTCATAGCAGTAGCAGCATGAATGTCGTCTCCATGTATAAAAGCTTCTTTTAAACTTTCATCTTGAGTCATATGTGCTAATACACGAAGTTCAATTTGAGAATAATCCGCAGATAAAATAACATAATCATCTGACGTTGGTTTAAAGGCTTTACGAATTTTACGACCTTCCTCAAGACGAATCGGTATATTTTGTAAATTCGGATCAATTGATGAAAGACGTCCAGTTTGCGCTAATGTCTGATTAAAACGCGTATGGATACGTTGATCGTCACTTATGACTTTTTGCAAGCCTTCTACATATGTTGATTGTAATTTTGACAACTGTCGATACTCAAGAATGTAATCAATAATAGGATGTTTACCTTGTAACTGTTCAAGTACATCAACCGCAGTAGAATAACCCGTCTTTGTTTTTTTAATAATAGGTAATTTTAATGTTTCAAATAAAACAATGCCCAATTGTTTAGGTGAATTAATATTAAATGATTCACCTGCTGCTTCATATATTTCTGAAACAAGATTATCCAATTTTTCTTGAAGCTCGTTTTGCATTTTCTTAAGATCATTTACGTCTGTATAAATACCTGTTTCTTCCATGTCAGCAAGTATTCTCGCTAATGGCAACTCTAAATTATTCAACAAGTCCATTTGATTATGGTCTGACAGAATGTCTGACATTAATGGTTTACAATTATAAATGGCTTGCATAATGGCAGCGATATGCACTTCCAACACATCATCTAGTGGAACTTGTCGTTTTTTCCCTTTACCATATACAGCAATATCACTTTTGACAAAATTTTGATTATAATAACTTACTACGGATTGAACATCTTCTATAGTACGAGATGGATCAATAATATAACTTGCTAACATAACATCAAAATCAATATGCTGCAGATTAATTTCTAAACGATGTGCAGCAACATAAGTCTTTTTAGCATCAAAAACAATTTTATTATTATGATCATTTTCTAACCACTCAATGAGTTCAGTATATTGATGGATATCCTCAGCCGAAATAACGATATATTGATTTTGTGCATATAATCCAAACTTTAAAATTTTATCCTTTAAATAATTACTACCATCAATTTCAAAATGTATGATTGCATTATCTAGCTTTTTAAAATTTATATTATCAAAATGATGGATCACTTCAAAATTGTGTTCAGTTTCACTGTTATTTTCACTAGCACTACTGTCTATATCATTAAGTAATTGTTTAAATTCTAATTTTTGGAAAAGCTCAATTTTATCTTTATTATCATTTAAATCGCCCATAATTGTATCTTTAAGATTCACTTTTATAGGGCTGTCACAATTAATTGTAGCTAAATCTTTACTCATAAACGCATCGGCTTTACTATTCTCAAGGTTTTCCTTAAGTTTTTTTCCAGAAACTTCATCAAGATGATTATACACACCTTCAACAGAATGAAACTGGTTAAGTAACTTAATTGCCGTTTTTTCTCCAACACCAGCTACTCCAGGTATATTATCAGAAGTATCTCCCATAAGACCTTTCATATCAATAATTTGTTTTGGTAACAATCCATTATATTTTTCAGCAATGAATTCTGGTGTGTAATGATCTACATCAGTAACCCCTTTTTTCGTGTAATAAATTGTTACATGGTCCGTTGCTAATTGTGTTAAATCACGATCTCCTGTAATAATAATCGTTTCTAACCCTGACGCTTCAGCTTGTTTGCTCAACGTACCAATAATATCATCAGCCTCATAATTTTCTAATTCATAATACTTAATATGATATGCATCTAATAACTGTCGAATATATGGGAATTGTTCACTTAATTCTGGAGGCGTACTTTGTCTCCCACCTTTATATTCACTATATTTTTCGTGTCTGAAAGTCGTCTTACCTGCATCAAATGCTACTAAAAAATGATTAGGTTGCTCTTCTTTCAATATTTTCTCTAGTAACATAGCAAAGCCATATATTGCATTTGTATGAATACCAGCCTTATTCGACAGCAAAGGCAAAGCGTAAAATGCCCTGAAACTCAAACTATTTCCATCAATTAAAACTAATTTATCCACAATCAAACCTCCAGACCATATTTACCTATATTCTAGCATATAAAGAAGCACTTAACGAGCATGGCGAGTTTTATAGTTCCACTGTCTTTGGGCTAGTGGAACTTATGCATTTGCTCTGCAAAGGCGTTCCATTTTCTCCATGAGCTTCAGCTCAGGTATTCCTTTATTGCACTTAACGAGCATGGCGAGTTTTATAGTTCCACTGTCTTTGGGCTAGTGGAACTTATGCATTTGCTCTGCAAAGGCGTTCCATTTTCTTTTAACTACCTTTAGTTCTCCCTTCATTTGAAAATTGAAATACGCAAAAAACTGACGACAAGTTCTAAGTTTTGTCGTCAGTTTAAAATAATATCTATTGAATGTATGAATAATTTTATACTTCGTTATTACTATAATTATCTGTAAAAGTTACTTTGAATGTTGATCCTTTATTCGGTTCACTCTTGACACTAATGACACCATGGTGTGCTTCAACAATATGCTTCGTAATTGATAAACCTAAGCCTGTACCACCTGAATCTCGACTTCTTGCTTTATCAACACGGTAAAAGCGTTCGAAAATATGCTTTTGTTCTTCTTTACTAATACCAATACCAAAATCTTGTATTTCTAAATATACTTTTGATTGTTGACGATAAACTCGCACAATAACTCGATTATTCTCCAAAGAATAGTTAATAGCATTTGATAGCAAGTTCGTAATGACTTGTGCAATTTTATTTTTATTCGCTTTGAAAATAATATCTGGGCTAATTTCATCTATAATTTCGATATTTTTGTCTTTCGCCTGATTTTGTAAGTTATCTACAGTATTGTGTGCAAGTTCCGATAAATTGACATACGCTGTCTCTAATTCACGTTGTTGTTCTATATGTGACAAATCTAATAAATCCATAACTAAAGACTCGATTCGATTAGATTCTTTTAAAATAATATTTAAAAACATATCTAAAGATGCCACGTCATCTTTTGCACCTTCTATCAATGTTTCAGCAAAACCTTTAATAGAAGTGATTGGAGTCTTAAGCTCATGTGATACATTAGCAACAAATTCTCGTCTTAAATTTTCCAATTTCTTTAAGTTAGTTATATCATGTAAAACAACTACCATACCTTGCAAATGTTTTTTAGATTTTGACAGAATTGGCACGCAAGAAACATCAAAATATTTATGATGTACATTATTGATATTAACTTCAACTTGATTATACATGCTTTTTTCGGTTTTAAATGCTTCTAGAATCAGTTGTTTTATCTTATCATCAATAAAATCATTATAATCCTTGTTTTCAACCTTTTCTTCTAAACCAAAAACTTCATAATATGAATGATTGGCTACAACAATTTCACCATACTTATCAATCATTAATACAGAACTTGGTATATTTTCTAATGTAGTTTTTAAACGGTTTGATTGGATTTTTTGTTTATTATTTAATTTTTGTAAACGGCGTGCAAGTTCATTTGTTGTAACAAACAACGCCTTTGTTTCTTTGACGTTACTTTCAGGTACTCGAACATGATAATATCCATCAGCGAGTAACGAGGTCGCATATGTAACTTCGTTAATCGGTCTAATATATGTACGTTTAATACTTCTAACTGCTAAATAAATTGCGATAAGTACAACAACACCAATTAACGCTATATATTTCCAAAGCTCTTTCTGTAAATTAACCATCTCATCATCTATTCCACTAATGTATATAGCCTCATTGCTAAATTTATTTTTAAAAGTATAGTGGTATCCCTCATCAGCGCGGTCATAAATAATATTAGATGGATTAGCTGCATTATCAATTGCAGGGTTAATATCATAATGGCTTTTTGTTTCAAATATAATTTTATTTCCCTCTGTTATTTTGACAGAAATGTTTTCATTTTTTGCGATATTTTTAATTTCTTCAGTTTTACCTTGTTCTTCTAATTTTGAATAGTTTTCAGTTTTCTTAGTTAAATCAGCAACTTTTTTGTCCGTGAGCGTCTGATATATTGAATGATGCATAATAGCGCCTAATCCGATAAAACTTATTATTGTTATTGTACATAATAGTAAGAGTAACCGTTGATGAAATTTAAGCATTAAGCTTTAGGACGCTCCAATTTATAACCTAAACCTCTAACCGTCTTAATCAATTTTGGTTGTTTAGGATTTTCTTCTAATTTATCTCTTAAATGACTAATATGTACATCCACAATTCTAGAATCACCAGCAAATTCATAATTCCAAACTGAATTAAGCATGTGTTCTCTAGTAATAACTCTTCCTTGTCGTTCAATAAGGTAGAGTAAAAGTTCAAATTCTTTAGGTGTCAGTTCTAATAATTCATCATCTTTATAAACTTCAAAAAATTCTGGACGAATGCGTATATTTTCAATTAAAATATCTTCTTCGTTTGCTGCATCATTTGCAGCTTCATTAACAAACTGAGAACGTCTTAAAATTGCTTTAACCCTTGCAACTACTTCTCTAGGTGAAAACGGTTTTGTCATATAATCATCAGCGCCTAATTCCAAGCCTAAAACACGATCGAATTCATCATCTTTAGCTGTTAACATTAAAATAGGAACTAAGTTTTTGTCTGAACGAATCGTCTTACATACTTCAATTCCATCTTTTTTAGGTAACATAACATCCAGTACAATTAAATCTGGTTGTACTTTTTCTACCTTTTCTAGTGCTTCTTCACCGTCATATGCGACTTCGACGATATATCCTGCCGTTTCTAAGTTGTATTTTAGTAATGTTACGATTGATTGCTCGTCATCTACCACTAAAATTTTTTGTGACATGATGTGCCTCCTATATTGTAATTGCATTTTCACATTCATTATAACTGAAGTTTAAAAAAAAATAACATATCAAACATTAACTTTACATAATTTTTACATTAATTTAAATATAACCTAATATTAAGAGATTATGTACCCATTTAAAAGATAAAATCGAAATTCATTTTATAAATGAATTTCGATTCATATCTACAAACCAAGTCTTATTTTAAATTTTTAATTAATTCATCAGCAAATTCAGAAGTTGAAACTTCTGTTGCACCATCCATTAAGCGAGCAAAATCATATGTTACTATTTTTGAAGCGATAGTTGACTCAATGGCATCTGTAATTTTATCAGCTGCTTCTTGCCAGCCAAGATGTTCTAACATTAAGACAGAACTTAATAATTCAGATGATGGATTAACTTTATTTAATCCTGCATATTTAGGGGCAGTACCATGTGTAGCCTCAAATATAGCATGTCCAGTTTCATAGTTGATATTAGCACCTGGTGCAATACCAATACCACCAACTTGTGCTGCTAAGGCGTCTGAAATATAATCTCCATTTAAATTCATAGTAGCAACAACATCATGCTCTGCAGGACGCGTTAATATTTGTTGTAAGAAAATATCCGCAATAGAATCTTTAATGATAATCTTACCTTGTTGTTCAGCTCTTTCTTGAGCTTTATTGGCAGCCTCTTTACCATCATTTTCTACAATCTCATCATATTGCTGCCAAGTAAATACTTTATCAGCAAATTCATTATGCGCTAAATCATAACCCCATTGTTTAAATGAACCTTCAGTAAATTTCATAATATTACCTTTATGAACTAATGTGACAGATTTACGACCATTATCAATGGCATATTGTATAGCGGCTCTGACCAAACGCTCAGTACCTTCTTTTGATACAGGTTTAATACCAATTCCAGATGTTTCAGGAAATCTAATGTTCGATGCACCCATTTCATTTTGTAAGAAATCAATCACTTTCTTAACTTCTTCAGTACCTTCTTTAAATTCGATTCCAGCGTATATATCTTCTGTGTTTTCTCTAAAAATCACCATATCTACATCTTGTGGTCGTTTTACTGGAGATGGTACTCCTTTAAACCAACGAACTGGGCGGAGACATGTAAATAAATCAAGTTGTTGACGTAAAGCTACATTAAGTGAACGAATACCTCCACCAATTGGTGTTGTTAATGGTCCTTTAACAGCTATTAAATATTCTTCTATCGTTTTTAAAGTTTCGCTAGGTAGCCATTCTCCTGTTTCGTCATAAGCCTTTTGCCCAGCTAATACTTCTTTCCACACAATTTGTTTTTCACCGTTATAAGCTTTCTCAACTGCGGCATCAATCACGCGGCTAGCTGCTTTCCATATATCTGGTCCAATACCATCCCCAATAATAAATGGAATAATAGGTTCATTTGGAACTTGTAACCCATCTTGTGTTTTAACAATTTTTTCTGCTGACATAATTTGAACCTCCATTATAAAAATTCACATTAGTAATTAATTAACTGCTATCTTTCTTCAATAGGGATATATTTTCGATCTTTCTCACCAATATATTTAGCTCGCGGTCTCATAATACGATTATCTCTATATTGTTCTAAAATATGAGCTGTCCATCCAGCTGTACGGCTGACAGCAAATATTGGCGTAAATAAATCATGTGGGATATCCATACTATGATAAACAGTAGCACTAAAGAAATCGACATTAGGAATAAGCCCTTTTTCTTCCTTCATTCGTTTTTCAATAGCAATTGAAATATCATATAATTCACTTCTTCCAGTTTCTGAAGTGATTTTTCGGCTCATTTCTCTGAGATATTTCGCACGTGGGTCGCCTTCTTTATATACACGATGACCAAATCCCATTATTTTTTCCTTATTTGCAAATTTTTCATCTAAATAATCGTCAACCTGGTCTACAGACTTTACTTCAGATAACATGTTCATTACTCGTTCGTTCGCTCCACCATGCAAAGGCCCTTTTAAAGAACCAACGGCTGCTACAATACCAGAGTACATATCTGATAAAGAAGAAACTGCACAGCGAGCTGTAAATGCAGATGCATTTAATTCGTGATCCGCATGTAAAACTAAAGCTTTATTAAACGCCTCAACTTCAATATCTGTAGGTAACTCTCCTCGTAGCATATATAAAAAATTCCCCGCATAATTTAATTCTGCTTTCGGTTTAAGCGGTTCTTTACCGTCTCTTACTCGAGCGAATGCTGTCACTAATGATGCTACTTTTGCTTGAATACGTATAGATCTTTCAAGAATTTTTTCTTCACTTTCTCCTTCAGCATTCGGATCAAAATGTGCAATGTATGAAACTGATGTACGTAAAGCTGTCATAGGATGAACATTATCAGTTACATATTCCTCAAAATGTTTATAAACTCGAGGATTTAATGTCATATAATAGTTTAATTTCTTCTTTAAATCTGCCAATTCCTCTTCAGTTGGTAAACGATAATTTTTTAATAAAAAGACGATTTCTTCAAATTCAGCATTTTCTGCTAAATCATCAATATCGTATCCTGCATAAGTTAATTGACTTCCAATAATTGAGCTGATTTTTGTTTCAGCTGCAATAACCCCTTCTAAACCCTTTTTTAATTCTGCCATATGAAATTCCCCTTTTCTTTTCTTTTATAATGGCTTTCAACTAATATTATAGCTAATCAATTTTCATTTGTGAACGCTTATTCTTTATACATGTAAACGTGTAAAGATAATAGTTAACAAACTATTAATACTCTTATACCCCAAAATCAGCGCTGTTATAACAATTCTATACAAATTTATGTTGTTCATTAGTCTGATTTTATTGAATATTTCAATTTTTTATTATATTTGATAACAATTTGTTAACACGATTTTAAGGAAAATTTTATAAAATTTATGAAAAATAATTGTCGAATGAAGTTTATAAGTGCATAATAATAATATCTAAATGTAAGGGAGTTGTCTTATGGAGGATAAATTACAAAGAGAATTGAGTAACCGTCACGTGCAATTAATCGCCATTGGTGGTGCAATTGGTACTGGATTATTCTTAGGTGCCGGACAAACGATTGCAATGACAGGTCCATCCATCTTATTAACGTACATCCTCATTGGATTTATGTTATTCATGTTTATGAGAGGCTTAGGGGAAATTATTATTCAAAATACTGAATTTAAGTCTTTTGCTGATGTAACTAATAAATATATTGGACCTTTCGCTGGTTTCGTGACTGGTTGGACTTATTGGTTCTGTTGGATTATTACGGGGATGGCTGAAGTAACTGCGGTAGCAAAATACGTAAGTTTTTGGTTTCCGCAAATTCCAAACTGGGTCAGTGCACTTTTCTGTGTACTCATATTAATGACGTTCAATCTTTTGAGTGCAAGATTATTTGGTGAATTAGAATTTTGGTTTGCCATTATTAAAATTGCAACAATTGTCGGGTTAATTGTCGTTGGTCTAGTGATGATACTTATGGCTTACAAAACGCAATTTGGATCTGCTAGTTTTGCTAACTTATATCAAAACGGTATTTTTCCGAAAGGTGCATCTGGATTCTTTATGTCATTCCAAATGGCATTGTTCTCTTTCGTAGGTATCGAAATGATTGGTGTTACAGCCGGTGAAACAAAAGATCCACAAAAAACTATACCTAAAGCAATCAACTCTGTACCATTACGTATTTTAGTCTTTTACGTCGGTGCATTAGCAGTTATTATGTCAATTATACCTTGGGATAAAGTTAGTCCTGACGATAGTCCATTTGTTAGACTATTCGCGTTAATCGGTATACCATTCGCTGCAGGACTCATTAATTTTGTTGTTCTAACAGCTGCTGCGTCATCTTGTAATAGTGGTATTTTCTCAAATAGTCGTATGTTATTTGGACTTGCCGATCAACAACAAGCACCACCTATTTTTAGAAGTACTAATAAACAAGGTGTGCCACATATTGCTATTATTGGTTCATCTGTATTTTTATTAGTTGCAGCACTATTGAACTATATTTTCCCAGATGCAACTTTAGTATTCACGTATGTTACGACTATTTCAACTGTATTATTTCTTGTAGTTTGGGGACTTATTCTCTGGGCATATATTAATTATAGTAGAAGAAATCCAGAGCTACATAAACAGTCGACATATAAATTACCAGGCGGCAAATACATGGGATATATCATTCTATTGTTCTTTGTTTTTGTTTTTGCATTGCTATTTGTAAATGTTGAAACAAGAAGAGCGATTTACTTTACGCCCGTTTGGTTTATTATTTTAGGACTTATGTATTATAGATATAAACAAATGGCGAAGAAAACTAAATAATAACCAAATATAAAGATTTGTAAATAAGTTATTTAACATTTAAAAACAACTTAAATGTTAATTTGCAGCTAGGATTCGGTTATTTAAATCTCAATTATGGACAGATTGGGATGTAAATCCCAAAATAAAAGCATAAAGATGATTGGAAATTAAAAATCATCTTTATGCTTTTTTAATATTCAATATTTCATATTATTATTTTGCTTGGTGAAATTTTTTCGTATTTTTCTTTGTTGGGGACCACCCCACCTTGCTTTGCTTGATAAAATGTTTTTTGCATTTCTCTTTATTGGCACCCCGTCTTCAGCTTGTTAAAGACATTTATATCTCAGCCCGTTATTTCTTATACTATTTATCTCTATCATGCTCTATTTATTGTAAAAAAGGAGCGGGACTGAATTCATCGTCCCGCCCCGGCAAGGTTGCTAGGATTGAAAAAAGCTTGGTATAAGCGTATTTTCAACCCAGTCAATTACTGCCAATATATAGTCCATAGTCTAAAATATAATTATATCCCAGACCCAGACTCTATTACGATTTAATGTTTAAGTTATTAAAGTACGTTTGCATAGCCTTCAAAGATTTTTCCTTGTGCAGCATCAACTGTAATTAATATACCATCTTTAATTTCTTTAGTAGCATGTTCTACGCCAACAATCGTTGGAATGCCTTTTTCTAAACCAACAATAGCACTTGGAGAAGTAATACCGTTTTCTTCAGTGATTAAGCCAGCTGCTTTTTCAATGTATGGTACTAAAGTTTCGTCAACTGAAGTAGTAATAATAATTGAATTGCTTAAGTCTTTTCCTTCTAAATCGCTGGCATCATCTGCAACAACAGATTGACCTACAACTGATTCACGGCCAACACCTTGACCTTTTGCAATTTCATCACCAACAAGATGTAACTTCATCATATTAGTTGTACCTTTTTCACCAGTTGGAACACCAGCAGTAATAATGATTAAATCCCCATTTGTTACGCGTCCTGTTTCAACAGCAGTTGCGACAGAGTTATTTAATAAATCATCAGTGGTTTTACGACCTTTTTTAATAACTGGATATGCACCCCAAACAAGTGCTAATTGGCGAGCTGTATGTGCACTTGGTGTAACAGCAATGATATCTGAATGTGGTCGATATTTAGAAATTGTTACTGCAGTCGAACCACTTTCAGTAGCTGCAACGATAGCTTTAACGTTTAAATTAAGAGCTGTATGTGCTACAGAAACCCCAATCGCGTTAACAAATGATGTTTCAACTAGTTTTGTACGATCTGATAATAATTTTTTGTAGTCTTGCGCAGCTTCAGCAGATACAGCAATATTTCTCATTGTTTTCACTGCTTCTTCTGGGTATAAACCAGCAGCTGTTTCACCTGATAACATTACGGCATCCGTCCCATCATAAATGGCATTAGCTACGTCACTTGCTTCAGCACGAGTTGCACGTGGATTACGTTGCATAGAGTCTAACATTTGCGTAGCAGTAATAACAGGTTTTCCTAATTTATTACATTTTCTAATTAAATCTTTTTGAACAATTGGTACAGATTCTGGTGGAATTTCAACACCCATGTCTCCACGTGCTACCATTAATCCGTCAGATACTTCTAATATTTCTTCAATATTGTCAATACCTTCTTGGTTTTCAATTTTAGGGAAGATGGTAATATTATGATTGTTTTCTCTTTCTAAAATTTCACGAATATCTAAAACATCGCTTGGACGTCGAACAAAACTTGCAGCGATATAATCGACATCTTCTTTAATTCCAAATAAAATATCATCTGCATCTTTATCTGTAATACCAGGTAAGTTTACTCTGACACCAGGGAGATTGACACCTTTTTTATTTTTTAATTCACCTGTATTTAAAATTTCACATCTAACTTCGCCGTTAGCTTTATCTATTTCCTTAACTTCAAGTTCAACTAAGCCATCGTCTAATAAAATGTATGAACCTACTTGAACATCATTAATTAAATTTTCATAAGTTACTGAAAATTTTTCTGGTGTTCCTTCTACTTGAGTCATACTCACAATAACTTCTTTGCCTTTTTCTAACATAATTAGGCCATCTTTCATGTCATGAGTACGAATTTCAGGACCCTTAGTATCAAGTAAGATTCCAATTGTTTTCCCAAGTTTTTTCGCTACTTTTCGAATCGTATCAATTCGTGCTTTATGTTCTTCATGACTGCCATGAGAAAAATTCAAACGGGCAACATTCATGCCAGCTTTCATTAATTTTTCTAACATTTCTTCTGATTCAGATGCAGGTCCTATTGTACATACTATTTTAGTCTTTCTCATTCTAATTGCCTCCTAAATTAAATAGATAGCTTTTTAGCTAGTTCATAAATATCATTGTTAAATTTATGATCTGAAATTTTGAAAATCTCATCGAATGGCGTAGCTGTAAGTTGGTTATGCGTAATACCTACGCCAAGACCAGATTTACCTTGAATTAACAAATCAACTGCATGACCGCCTAACCTTGATGCGAGTACACGGTCAGTGCCTGAAGGGCTTCCACCGCGTTGAATGTGACCTAATACTGAAACACGTGTGTCAACGTTTATATATTTCATTAATTCATCCGCACATTCTTGGCCACTCATACAACCTTCAGCAACCATTACAATTGAATGTTTCTTACCACGTTTAATACCACTCTCTATTTTTTCGGCAACGTCTTTAATTTCTGTTTTAACTTCTGGCACCATAATCGTTTCGGCACCTACTGATAGACCAGCCCACAAAGCTAGATCTCCACAATCACGTCCCATTACTTCTACAATAAATGTTCGAGCATGGCTAGAAGCTGTATCCCTTATTTTATCGACACATTCAATGATTGTATTTAATGCTGTGTCAAAACCGATTGTAAAATCAGTACCATTAATATCGTTATCAATCGTACCTGGAACACCTATAGTTTGAATTTCAGGACATTCTTCGCTAATACGTTGTGCGCCTCGATAACTACCATCGCCACCAACGACAACCAGACCTTCAATCCCTCTCTTTCGAAGATTATCTATCCCAACTTTACGATGCTCTGCTTCTTTAAATTGAGGACATCTCGCTGAGTATAAAAATGTACCTCCACGTTGTATGGTATCCCCTACAGAGCCAAGTTCTAATTTATGGATATTATCATCTAGTAAACCTTGGTAACCTTGATAAATGCCATAAACCTCGATGTTGTTGTAAATCGCTGTACGAACAACTGCTCTTACTGCAGCGTTCATACCTGGTGAGTCACCACCGCTAGTTAATACTGCAATTTTTTTCATGACGACATACCTTTCTTAACTAGATTTCTCTTTAACTCTAAATTACCACACTTTTTGGGGTCATTCCATCAATATTATTAAGGTTTATTGATGTAAACGTTTTAATTGTTAAGTTTATATTAAAAGAGTGAAATGGTAACCATTTCACTCTTTTACACTTAATTAATCAACAAATGAACCAATATGTCTGAATTTATTATATCGGTCTTCTGCTAATTGTTTTTTATTTAATTTTGACAATTCAGCAAGTTCGTTTTCAAATGCCGCTTTAATATGTTGTGCTTGAATCTCAATATCTCTATGTGCACCACCTAAAGGTTCTTCAATAACATTATCAATAATCTTTAATTGTAATAAATCATTAGCGGTAATTTTCATCGTTTCAGCTGCCATCTTAGCTAAACTACTATCTTTCCAAAGTAATGCTGCAGCGCCTTCTGGTGATATTACAGAATATGTACTATTTTCCAGCATTAAAATGCGATTGGCAACACCAATTCCTAATGCACCACCGCTACCACCTTCACCTATAACAATAGCAATGACAGGGACTGTTAATGATGCCATTTCGATTAAATTTTTCGCTATAGATTCACTTTGCCCACGTTCTTCTGCTGCCTTTCCTGGATAAGCACCTTTCGTATCAATAAATGTAAAGATAGGACGATTAAATTTCTCAGCCTGTTTCATTAATCGTAACGCTTTGCGATAACCTTCTGGGTGAGCCATTCCAAAATTACGATAAATATTATCTTTCGTATCTTTACCGCGTTGTTGACCAATCACAGTTACTGGCATTTCATTTAAGTACGCAATGCCTCCTACCATAGCAGGATCATCACGAAAGTTTCGATCACCGTGAAATTCTATAAATGCATCAAAGATATGTGGAATATAATCCAATAAAGTAGGTCTCTCTTGTAAACGAGCAATTTGAACTCGATCCCAAGGTTTCAAATTTGTATAAATCTTTTTAGTTTCTCTTTTTAATGAAGCCTCTAATAAATCAATTTCATCTTGTAAATCCACATCATTTTTTTGTTGAGATTCTTTTAATGATTCAATTTTGTTCTTTATATCATATAGCGGTTTTTCAAAGTCAAGCATCCTAATTCACCTCTTGATGCATTTTTAAGATTTGGGCTAATGTTTCTTTCATGTCTTTACGATGAACGACTTTATCAAGTTGTCCATGTTCTAATAAAAACTCAGCCGTTTGAAAATCTTCAGGTAATTTTTCATTAATTGTTTGTTCGATAACACGTCGTCCTGCAAATCCGATTAATGCTTTTGGCTCACTCAAGTTGATATCACCAACCGAAGCAAAACTTGCGGAAACCCCACCTGTTGTGGGATGAGTTAAATATGAAATATAGAGTAAACCTGCGTCAGAATGACGTTTTAATGATACGCTTGTTTTACCCATTTGCATTAAAGAAATAATACCCTCTTGCATCCTTGCTCCACCACTTGCAGAGAATAAGATAAAAGGTAATCGATGTTCAGTACAATAATCAATAATGCGACATATTTTTTCACCTACTACCGATCCCATACTCCCCATACGAAACCTTGAATCCATTACAGCAATACCAAATGGTAGATTTTCTAATGTTGCAATGCCAGTGACAACTGCTTCCTGTAAATCTGTCTTTTGTTGATCTTTTTCAATTTTTTCTTCGTAACCTGGAAAATCTAAAGGATTTGCTGATGTCATGCCTTTATCAAATTCTTGAAAACTACCTTCATCAGAGACAGCTTCAATACGTTTATAAGCTGTCAAAGCAATGTGATGGTCACAATTGAAACAGACATTTAAATTTTCCGCTAGTTCTTTTGTATACATAATCTTTTTACATTTAGGACACTTGGTCATAATACCCGCTGGCACATCATTTTGCTTGGAATCCTGTACTGTTAAATATTTCTTTTTCTTACTACTTCTGTTAAAAAAATCTTTAAACATGCATAAACCTCCACGTCACTAAACATCTAAAGCACTATATTATATTTAAAGTTATCTGATATATCTTTAATATCTTATGTTTACTTGCTTATTGTATATCTGTTAGTTTCATCGTTTTATCATAAATTGCTTGTGGTTCAACTTCAATTCGAGCTACACCAGTTTCCATTGCAGCTCTTGCAACTTCTCTAGCAACAGATGGTGCTACACGCTTATCAAATGGATCAGGAATACAATAATCAGGTCTTAATTCATCCGGTTGAATAAGATTCGCAATTGCTTCTACTGCAGCTTTTTTCATTTCTTCATTTATATGCGTTGCTTCAACTTCTAATGCGCCACGGAATATTCCAGGAAAAGCAAGTACATTATTGATTTGATTTGGAAAATCCGACCGACCTGTACCAATAACCTTTGCTCCTGCTTCTTTGGCATCTTCCGGTTTAATCTCAGGATTGGGATTAGCCATAGCAAAAATTATAGCATCTTTAGACATTGATTGTACCATTTCCTTAGTTAATAAATCGGCAATTGATACACCTATAAAAACATCTGCCTCTTTAATAACATCTTGTAAGCTTCCTTCTATTTTATCTTTATTTGTAAATTTAGCAACAAATGATTTTGTTTCATTCATTCCATAAGGTCGATCTTCATATATTGCACCTTTAGAATCACACATAATCATATGACGTACGCCATATGCATCCAATAATTTACAAATAGCAATGCCAGCTGCGCCAGCACCATTTAATACTATTTTAATATCAGATAGTGGCTTGTCTACAATTCTTAATGCATTTATAAGTCCAGCCAGAGTAACGATAGCAGTACCGTGTTGATCATCATGGAATACAGGTATATTGGTTTCTTTCTTTAAGCGCTCTTCAATTTCAAAACAACGTGGAGCTGATATATCTTCTAAATTAATGCCTCCATAGTTCGGTGAGATTAATTTGACTGTTTGGATTATTTCTTCAGTGTCAGTAGTATCTAAAGCAATTGGTACACCATTAATACCTGCAAAACTTTTAAATAGTACCGCTTTGCCTTCCATAACAGGAATGCTCGCAGCTGCTCCTATATTACCTAGTCCTAATACAGCTGTACCATCTGTAACCACTGCTACAGTATTTCTCTTAATAGTATAATCATAAACCGTTCTAGGATCTTCGTGTATTTCTTTACAAGGTTCAGCAACACCTGGAGAATAAGCTAAGCTTAATTCTTTTTTATTCGTTACTTTAACGTTGGGTGTAACTTGCAATTTACCTTGATTTTCTTTATGCATCTGTAAAGCGTCATCTCTTAAAGACATTACATCAACCCCTATTCATTTTTTGGATACTTATAATGAAGATGTTGAGACAAAACCACGATTAATCAAACACTCGACCTCTTCTTACGTTTAGAAACAAATCATAATTCTAACCATCATTTTATGTATATAAAAATAGTAAACTCATGATTGTTTACATTTAATCATCAGTTTACTATATCATAATTTAATGTTTGTTAAAAGTTATATAATTCTTATGTCTTCTGGCTTATAGTTATCTATAAGCTGTTCGATTTTACCTTGTTCACGCTCAATGTAGCCAACATTTTGCATTTGTTTCGTAGTTTCATCAAAATAGTTCACATCAATACTTTTAAAAGATTTCTCAGTTTGTAACTGTTGTTTTAATCGTTGTTTATCATTGATATGGCGCAATACAATTTGCTTCGCATGGCTAATCTTGTGCTGCTGATAGTCTTCTAAGTAAGTAATTTGCTGAATAACTAATTGCTGCTTCTGATTACGTTGTTCAAACTTCCCACTGACAATATACATTTCATTTTCTTGTATCTGATTACCATATTGACGGTATTGCTCTGGAAAAATCACACCATCAATAACTTTAATACCATCATTTACAACAACAAAAGCCATTTGTTGGCCTTTCTTCGTCCTTATCTGTTTGATTTGATCGAACTGCACAAGAATAGGTTGATGATTAGCAGCATTAGCCAATGTATAAATTCCTAAGAACTGTTTGCGATGAAACATTTTTTCAACTGGATGTTTTGAAATATAAAACCCAAGATATTCTTTTTCATACGTGCTTAACTGTAAATCATTCAATTCTTCTCGTTCCTCAATCTCATCTTTAGGGGTCATACCCGCAATGTCAAAAATATCTAAACCAACATGTGTAATATCATCGACTGCTTCATCTATCATTTGAAGTGATGTTGCGCGATTGTGCCCCAGCGAATCAAATGCCCCAACTAAAATTAAAGACTCTAAAAGTTTACGTGTTTTTATACGTTTGGGTATGCGTTTAGAAAAATCTTTAAAACTTTTAAAATTTCCTTGTTCTTTTCTATTATTTACGATTGTTTTCACGCTTTGATAGCCTACACCTTTAATTGCACCTAAAGATAGGTAAATACCTTGTGGTGTTGCTTTATAAAACCAATGACTATGATTAATATGTGGTGGTAAAATTGCAATCCCCTGTATCTTTGCTTCTTCAATAATTGCCGCTGTTTTTTGCTCATTTCCCACAACATTACTTAAAATATTAGCGTAAAAGTAATGTGGATAGTGTACTTTTAAATACGACATGATATAAGCTATTTTAGAATAACTAACTGCATGCGCTCTAGGGAAACCATAATCAGCAAATTTTAAAATTAAATCAAAGATTTGTTTACTTATTTGTTCTTCATAGCCATTTCTTTGGGCGCCTTCAACAAAATGTTGTCGTTCATTTTCTAATACAGCACGATTTTTCTTGCTCATTGCACGTCTTAATATATCCGCTTCTCCATAACTGAAGCCAGCAAATCGACTAGCAATTTGCATAATCTGCTCTTGATAAATGATAACACCATATGTACTTTTTAAAATGGGCTCTAAATCTGGATGTAAGTATGCTACCTTTGATAGTTCGTGACGTCGTGTAATATATGTGGGTATTTCTTCCATTGGACCCGGACGATATAAAGAAGTTACTGCAACAATATCTTCAAAGTGTTGCGGTTTCAAGCGCTGTAACACGTGACGGACGCCTTCTGATTCTAGTTGGAAAATACCTGTTGTTTCACCTTGTGATAACAGTGCAAATACTTTAGGATCATCGAAAGGTATTGCTTCAATATCGATCTCAACATTTAAATCATATTTAACTTGTGTCACTATTTGATGGATAATAGATAGATTACGCAATCCTAAAAAGTCAATTTTTAATAATCCTAAACGTTCTGCTTCTGTCATTGTCCATTGAGTCAATAATCCTGTATCACCTATTGTTAAAGGAACGAAATTAAATAAAGGTTGGTCGTTAATAATAATTCCTGCAGCATGTGTAGATGTATGACGCGGTAATCCTTCTAATTTCTTACATAGTTCAAACCATTTTTCATGTCGATAATTGCGATGAACAAAGTCTTTGAATTTATCATTGTCATAGGCTTGGTTTAACGTAATACCTAATTGATGAGGAATAAGTTTTGATATTTCAGCAAGTGTAATTTCATCAAATCCCATAATTCGACCTACATCTCTTGCAACAGCCCTTGCCAATAGATGTCCAAAGGTAACAATTCCTGACACATGATATTCGCCATATTTTTGTTGCACATACTCAATGACGCGCTCACGTCTCGTGTCTTCAAAATCAATATCAATATCTGGCATCGTAACACGTTCAGGATTTAAAAATCGCTCAAACAGCAAATTATATTTTATAGGATCAATCGTTGTTATTCCCAATAAATAGCTAACTAATGATCCTGCAGAAGACCCACGGCCCGGTCCTACCATTACATCATGGGTTTTGGCATAATGAATTAAGTCACTAACAATCAGAAAATAGTCTTCAAATCCCATATTTGTAATGATTTTAAATTCATGATTTAGTCTGTCTATATAATTTTTTTGATTTAATTGTAATGTTTTTAAACGCTGCACAAGCTGTTTCCATAGGTATGCTTTAGAACTACTATTATCTGGTGTTTTAAATTGTGGCAACAATGATTGATGATATTGTATTTCTGCATTACACTTTTCAGCTAATGCTTGCGTTTGTGCCCACTCCTCTTGTGAAACTGTCAATTCGTCTAGCTCACTAGCTTCAAGGAAATGTTCATTTAAATTATCCATCTCATTAACTAAATCTAACTTTTCATTCAATTTAATAGCCTGAAGGGCGGCAATGGTATCTGCATCATTATCATTTAAATAACGTGCAGTTCGTAACCAGACTCGTGGCAATCCAAAATCATTTTTGCTATCACTATTTACATATATAAACTCATCATTTAAAAATTTTTCTAATATATGTTCGTGCTTTTGTTCTACTTGTTTAAAAACAATAGCAATGTTGCTTTGGTATTTAGTAATCCATTCAAATGGCACCAATGATTTATCTTTCATTTTGATAGCTGAAGATAACTGGTACATCGCTGTTAATCCTTCATTATTTAACGCATAAAGTACAGTTTCTACAGAAGATAATCCATCAGTAATATAGACAGTCATCCCGAAGATAGGTTTAATATTGGCAGACACACATGCGTCATAAAATTTTGGATAGCCATATAACACATTGGTATCAGTAATAGCTAACGCTGTATAACCTTGCTTTGAAGCTTTAGCCACAACATCTTCAATTTTTAAACTTGAATTCAACAAATCATATGACGTATGAATATTAAGATGTACAACCAATATTAACACTCCTTTCTTTTTAAACAGTAAGCTTTTGACGTAACAATCGCGCAAGTTGTTCAAATTCTTCCCAAGAATATACAGAGGCACCTGATGCATTGGGATGTCCACCACCATCAAATTGAGCGGCTACATCATTAATTGTGATACCTTTTGACCGTATTCGACAACGAATCTGTTCACCCTCATCGACTGCAAATACCCAAATTTTCAATCCTTTAATATCAGCTACTGTATTTACAAACTGTGATGCTTCATTCGGTTTAATATGATATTGCTCAAGTACATCATTTGTAATCTTGATCTGGCAAAATGCATCATCATCTTTAAGTTGGAAATTTTGTAAAACATAACCTTGAAACGGCATTAATTTCGGATCTTTCTCAGATAATTTATTCAACTCTGCATTATGATTAAATGGGAAAGTTAATAAAAAACTAGCTACTTTCATTGTATGAGGCGTTGTATTATTAAATAAGAAACGACCCGTATCACCAACAATACCTAAATACAATACCCGCGCTATTTTAGAAGACATTAAATAATTGTCATTAAAATGTGCAATCATATCATAAATAATCTCACTTGTAGACGAAGCTTTGTCGTTTACATAGTTGATGTCCCCATATTGATCTACTGGTGGATGGTGATCTATTTTAATCAAAGACTTACCTAAATTATATCGTAAATCATCAATTCTTGGTGCATTTGCTGTATCGCAAATAATGACAAGTGCATCTTGATAATCTCTATCTGAGATTGAATCTAAATCCCCTATAAATGACAATGATGGCTCAGCTTCTCCAGTAGCAAAAATGCGCTTATCAGGAAACTTAGCTTGCAAATAATACTTTAAGCCTAGTTGTGAACCATAAGCATCTGGATCTGGCCTTACATGACGGTGTATAATGATTGTCTTCGCACGTTCTATTTCATCCATAATTTGATTCCATATTTTTTCCATAATCCAACTCCCCTAATTAGATAATATCTTCAAACATTTGACACATTATCATACCTTTAGCAACTTTTTGATTATTACAATTCATCGCTACTTCAAGTTTTGCAAAATTCCGTCCAACATCTAATATATCGTATTTAACTTCAATTGAAGATTCGATTGTAACAGTTTTAATATATATAATATTTAAACTTTCAATCATCACATCGACTTTTTTATATTTTCTCATTTTATATTGCACTGTTTCTTCTATAATTGCTACAAAGACCGCTTTGCTTAATGTACCATATTGATTAGTTAGTAATGGTGATACTTCAACAGCAATTGACTCTGGAGTAACTGCAATATGTTTAGCAATTTGGTCGTTGATTGTCTCACCAATTTGTGGTTGCCGTCCTAATAATTGCATGGATTTCAAAACATCTTCTCTTGTGATAACACCTAATATTTTCTTGTTAGTTGTAGTTACTGGAAGTATTTCAATTCCTTCCCAAATCATCATATGTGCACAGCTCGCCACAGTCGTTGATAATTCAACATTTATAGGTGGTTTTGTCATCACACTTTGTATGACATCATCATGGTCCATATCGATGGTTTCTTTGCTCGTAATAATGCCTACTAGTTTCCAATTTTGATCCACAACAGGAAAACGACTATGGCCAGTAGTCTTTGCTTTTTCTTTATACTCTTTTAGACCCATGTGCGAAAAAATTACGGTCGTTTCATTAACTGGTTTAACAATATCTTCAACAATCAAAATTTCTTTACGAATAATTTGATTAAACATGGCCCTGTTAATAATATTTGCAACTAAAAATGTATCATAGTTTGACGATAAAATAGGTAATTGATGCTCATTAGCGTAATTTATTATTCTTTTTGACGTCTTAAAGCCACCGGTAATTAAAACAGCACATCCTCTTTTCAACGCTTCAAATTGTGCATCTTCTCTGTTTCCAACAATAAGTAGTGTCTGTTTACTAATATATTTTATCAAATCTCTAATTTCCATTGCACCAATCGCAAATTTTGACACTGTTTTGTGCAGTCCTTGTCTACCACCTATAACTTCGCCGTCAATCATCTTAACGATTTCGCTGAAAGTTAAGTTTTCAATTTCATCACGTTTCTTCTTTTCAACTCGAACTGTGCCTACACGATCTATCGTCGTCACTAAGCCAAGTTGTCCAGCATCCTTAATCGCTCGATAAGCCGTGCCTTCTGATACTTCTAACACTTTAGCAATTTTTCTGACCGAAATTCTTTGACCTACTGATAAGGCTTCGATATAAGCTAAAATTTGTTCATGTTTAGTCATTTTAATACCTCTACTATTTTTGGACATTGTTATATGTATTATAACTTTTTAAAGCTAAAAAATCGATTTAATATCACAAAAAATAAAGCCTTTTAATTAAAATGCTCACCTTATTCTTTAATTACATATTATTCATTACTTATAAAGTTATTTTATTTTGAATAAAGTTTATTTTTCACACAATTATTATTGGAAAACAAGCATAATTCTACTACAATAAGGGTGAGGAGGGATGTATCTATGTATAAAAATATTTTATTGGGTGTAGATATTCAACTTAAAAACGAAAAAGCATTAAAAGAAGTGTCCAAATTAGCTGGTAAAGATACTGTGGTTACTATTTTAAACGCTATTGGAGAACAAGATGCTCAAGCATCTATAAGAGCTGGTGTTCATCTTGATAAGCTATGCGAAGATCGTGACAAAGGTCTTGCAAAAACAAGAAAAATACTCGATGACTACGGTATTAAATATGACCAAATTATTGTGCGTGGCAGTGCAAAAGAAGAATTACTTAAGCACGCAAATAGTGGCAAATACGATATCGTTGTTTTAAGTAACCGCAAAGCTGAAGAACAAAAGAAATTTGTTCTCGGTAGTGTCAGTCATAAGGTAGCTAAGCGCGCACACATCCCTGTATTAATCGTTAAATAGTTTCAATTCTGTATGAATATTAAAAAGGACTCAGTTATCACTAAGGTTTCTGAGTCCTTAAACTTTTACACTAATTCTATCTTAAAACTTAACCGCTTCACCTGGTTCAAGTATTTGTACATCACCATATGTTACAGCTTCTTTAAATTCTTGTGGATTTTGTTCAATTAATGGGAATGTATTGTAGTGTATTGGTACAGAAATTTTGGGTTGAATAAATTCATTAATCGCATAGCTTGCATCATCAATCCCCATTGTGTAATTATCACCTATTGGAATGAAGCAAACATCTACAGGATGACGTTGAGCAATCAACTTCATATCGCTGAATAGACCTGTATCTCCTGTATGATAAATTGTCTTACCTTCTGTTTCAATAATTACACCCATCGGCATACCCAAGTAGATTGGAATTCCGTCCTCATTTGTTAGGCTTGAACTATGGAAGGCTTGGACATATTTCACAGTTCCAAATTCGAATTCTGCCTTTCCTCCAATATTCATACCGCGAACATTTTCTACACCTTTGTTTGTAGTTAAATAACCCTCTAATTCTGCTGAACCAATCACCGTAGCATGATTACGATTTGCTAATTCAACCGTATCACCAAAATGATCTTCGTGTGCATGAGTTAATATAATATAATCAACCTCTAACGTTTGTTCATCTAAGTCACACTTGTCATTACCTGAAATAAAAGGATCGATAATAACTTTTTTACCGTTGCTCTCAAAATAAACTGTTGATTGTCCGTGAAATGAAAGTTTCATCATATTTCCTCCTTAAAACGTCTGTAATTTAGTTATACCCTACATATTACAATTTTAACAATAAATTATAAGTTAAAGATAGGATTCATTAATGAGTATATTTTGAAAAATAACCTAAATAGCCGTATTATGGATTTAAGATGATTTAGGAGGTAAACACATGACAAACACAGATACAATCATTGAAACGTTAAAGGATCAGCAAGCTGACGCTGCATGGATTACAACACCACTTAATATCTTTTATTTTACTGGTTATCGCAGTGAACCACATGAACGATTATTTGCTCTGCTAATTAAAAAAAATGGAGAACAAATATTATACTGTCCTAAAATGGAAGTTGAAGAAGTAAAAGCATCTCCCTTTGAAGGTAAAATCATTGGCTATCTAGATACTGAAAATCCATTTAATTTAATGACACAAACATTTAATAAAATGTTGATAGAAAGTGAGCATTTAACTGTTAAACGACAACGTGAATTGGCACAAGGCTTTAACGTAAAATCATTTGATGACATTGATTTTACTATTAAACAGTTAAGAAATATTAAATCAGCTTCTGAAATTGAAAACATCAAAAAAGCGGCCCAACTCGCTGATAAATGTATAGAAATTGGTGTTTCTTTCTTAAGAGTTGGTGTAAAAGAACGCGATGTTGTAAATCATATTGAAAATGAAATTAAAAAATATGGTGTTTCTGAAATGAGTTTTGATACCATGGTATTATTTGGCGACCATGCTGCATCACCTCATGGCACACCAGGAGATCGTGAGTTACAAGACAATGAATATGTCCTCTTTGATTTAGGTGTAATCGTTAACCACTATTGCAGTGATATGACTCGAACTGTGAAATTCGGTACACCTGAAAACCAAGCACAGGAAATATATGATATTGTATTAAAAGCGGAAACAACTGCAATTAAAGCTATTAAGCCAGGTGTAAAGCTTAAAGCAATTGATAAAATAGCACGAGATATTATTTCTGAGGCAGGTTATGGAGAATATTTCCCACATCGTTTGGGACATGGACTTGGATTAGAAGAGCATGAATATCAAGATGTTTCTAGTACAAATGAAAACGTATTAGAAGCTGGAATGGTCATAACAATTGAGCCTGGCATTTATGTACCTAACGTAGCAGGAGTGAGAATTGAAGACGATATTCTAGTTACTGAAAATGGTTATGAAATACTTACGCGTTATGATAAATAAAATATTGCTATACTAAAACGTCCGGATAACTTTAATCCGGACGTTTTTTACCTCAATTATTTTTCTTTAAGCGCATCTTCAACTGAAAGGTATTCTAAATTAAATGCTTCAGCAACACCTTTATTTGTAACATGACCTTTATACGTATTTAAACCTTGAGACAATGGATGGTTAGCTTTAAATGCTTCTTTATACCCCTTATTAGCTAGTAATTGTGCGTATGGTAGTGTTGCATTATTCAATGCAATCGTTGATGTGCGTGGTACTGCTCCAGGCATATTCGCAACTGCATAGTGCACCACGCCATGTTTAATATACGTAGGATCATCATGTGTCGTAATTTTATCTGTCGTTTCGAAGATACCACCTTGGTCTATGGCAATATCAACTACGACCGCGCCATCTTTCATTTGTTTAATCATATCTTCTGTAACAAGATTTGGTGCTTTAGCTCCTGGAATAAGTACTGCACCAATAACTAAGTCACTTTCTTTCACTGCATTTTCAATATTAAGTGGGTTTGACATAATAGTATGAATACGACCATCAAATAAATCATCAAGTTCCTGTAATCGCTTAGGATTTACATCTAAAATTGTTACATCTGCACCTAAACCAAGTGCAATCTTAGCAGCATTTGTACCAGCTTGTCCTCCACCAATGATTGATACACGTGCTTTAGGTACCCCTGGAACACCACCTAGCAAGATGCCCATTCCGCCTTTAACTTTTTGTAAAAATTCTGCACCAATTTGAGCTGACATTCGACCTGCAACTTCACTCATTGGTGTAAGCAATGGTAATGAACGATCTGGTAATTGCACTGTTTCATATGCTATCCCAACAACTTTTTTATCGATAAGTGCCTGTGTTAATTTTTCTTCATTAGCCAGATGTAAGTAAGTAAATAAAATAAGACCTTCTTTAAAATATTGATATTCTGATTCCAATGGTTCTTTTACTTTGATAACCATTTCAACATCCCAAACATCAGATGCATCATTTATAATTTTGGCACCTGCTTGTTCATAATCAATATCTTCAAAAAATGAGCCCATACCAGCGTTAGTTTCAACAAGAACTTCATGCCCTTGCTCAACTAAAGCATGCACACCGCTGGGTGATAAGCCCACTCTGTTTTCATTGTTTTTTATTTCTTTTGGAATCCCTATTTTCATTCCTTCCACCTCCATCCATATCGTAACGCTATCACTATGAAAGCGCAATCAAAATATACACAAAATTGTAAAACTATATTAATTTAATATTCTGTAAATTGTGGTAAAATAAAATTAAGAAAAGCGAAAGGGGCAACCGCAATGTTAACTTATAAAAATATTCTAATCGCAGTAGATGGATCACATGAAGCTGAATGGGCTTTTAACAAAGCTGTAGATGTTGCAAAACGTAATGAGGCTAAATTAACGATTGTTAACATCATTGATTCAAGAACGTATTCTTCATATGAAGTGTATGATGCTCAGTTTACTGAGAAATCTAAAAACTTCTCAGAGGATTTACTGAGAGGCTATAAAGAAGTTGCTACAAAAGCAGGTGTTCCAACAGTTGAAACGCGTTTGGAATTCGGTTCACCAAAAGCTATTATTCCAAAAAAACTAGCATCTGAATTACATGCAGATTTAATTATGTGCGGTACATCAGGTCTTAATGCAGTTGAACGATTTATCGTTGGCTCTGTTTCAGAAGCTATTGTACGTCATGCACCATGTGACGTATTAGTGGTTCGTACTGAAGAAATCCCAGAAGATTTCCAACCACAAGTGGCTACAGCAGAACTTCGTAAGCAATATCAAGCGTAATTAAATCACTTTTATTTATATTATATTGACGAGGCAAAGACATAAATGTCTTTGCCCTTTTTTGTTACTATATTAAACGATACTAAGACATAGCTAAGTGCTTTTAAGTTCGAATTCCATAGGCGACACAGTCACATGAGAAAACAGAACAAGGAGTCCAAAGCACAGTAAAGCTGGTTAAACCTTTTTTAGCAAAGCAAGTTGGGTAGCTGAAGTTCTCACCTATGTATGAGAAACAACAATTCACAATATTGAGTATAAAAGAAACACAAAGCTAATTTATGTCAAACCTGTAATACACCCTTATAATTAAAGGAGACGTCCCTATTTCAGAAACGTCTCCTTTTTAACTTTAAATTATTATAAATCGCCAAATTTAACTGTGTCTCTTGCAATCATAACTTCTTCATTTGTTGGAATAACTAAGACTTTTACTGGTGAATGTGGGTAATTGATAAAGGCTTCTTTACCACGTAATCCTTCATTCTTCTTAGGATCCCAATATACGCCCATAAATTCTAAGCCCTCAAGAACTTTTGCACGAACAACATCAGAGTTTTCTCCAACACCAGCTGTGAATACAATGACATCAACCCCATGCATTCTTGTAGCGTACGAACCAATGTATTTATGAATTCTCTCTGCAAAGACATCTAAAGCAATTTGTGCACGTTTATTACCTTCTTGAGCATCTCCTTCAAGGTCACGCAAGTCACTTGAAGTACCAGAAATACCTAATAAACCAGATTCTTTATTCAATACATTTAGAACTTCTTCAGCTGATTTATTTGTTTTTTCCATAATAAAAGGAATAAGTGCTGGGTCAATATTTCCTGAACGTGTACCCATAGTCACACCAGCTAAAGGTGTGAAGCCCATAGAAGTATCAATAGATTCTCCACCATCAATAGCTGCAATTGAGGCACCATTACCAATATGACATGTAATAATACGTAATTCTTCAATTGGTTTACCTAATAACTCTGCAGCACGTTGTGAGACATACTTATGACTCGTACCATGGAAACCATATTTACGAATGCCATAATCTTCGTAATATTGATAAGGTAAGCTATATAAATAAGCTTGTTCTGGCATTGTTTGATGGAATGAAGTATCAAATACTGCCACATGTGGAATATTAGGTAATAATTTTTTAAATGCTCTAATTCCCATCAAATTAGCTGGGTTGTGAAGCGGTGCTAATTCAGATAATGATTCAATTTGTTTCTCTACTTCATCAGTTACAAGAGCTGATGTTGGGAACAATTCACCACCATGAACAACACGGTGACCAGTTCCTTCAATATCATTGATATTTTCGATGAAGCCATGTTTTTCAAAACTATCTAACATGATATTAACTGCTTCTTCATGATCTTTAATATCTCTTACTTCTTTTACTTTTTCATCATTTACTTCTACAGTAAAAATTGAATCCTTTAATCCAATACGTTCAATTAAACCTTTTGTTACTAATTTTTCTTCAGGCATTCTAATCAATTGAAATTTCAAAGAAGAACTACCAGCGTTAATCGCCAAAATTAATTTCGACATTTGTCCTTGGCCTCCATTTTTTATAATAGTATCCTATACTATTTAACCATTAATACAGTAGTAATTCAAGAGTAATACAGTTTAATTTTCTGGATGATTTGTTACTAACCAATCATTCAATTCAGCAATAAATGATTGAAATTGATGTGGATTCTTAAAATCAGGTATATTAGCCAATAAAACTTCAACCGATTTAGTCACATGTGGTTTTTTCTTTTGTAAAATTAAAATAGATTTGCGCGCATGTTCACTTTTAAACAGTGTTTTAGGTAAGTTTAAAAATGCTTGCATTTCTGTTTCTGTAGCAATAAAATTCTGCAGCTGTTGTACCCTATCCCCTTCAAATATAGAGCTAGGTACTACTAAAAATGCATAACCACCTTGACGTAAAGCTGTTACACTCTGTTCAATCAATAAATGATGTGAAAAACTATGTCCTTCTTTAAATCCTAAAACCATATCTTTACTCCGTTCGTCAACAGGATAATATCCAATAGGAAAATCTCCAATCACAACGTCGGCTTCTTCTAAAGGTAGTGGCATGATAGCATCTTGAGGATATACATCAAAAGGTATTTCTAAAAAGTTCGCTAAATGGACACTTACTCTTGATAACACGGGATCAACTTCAATAAGATGATGCATGAGCGTCGATTCTTTCAATACTTCATTTACTGTTGCGCTTAAATGGCCAGCACCACTTGCCATATCAACAACATGTAATTCTTGCGATTTTGCCATAAACTTTTGAACTAAAAATCCCAAAATCAATCCTATTGAGTCAGGGGTGATTTGATGATTGGCCTGTATTGTTTCTTCCTGTAATAAACTTAAATAGGCAAATTGAAAGGCTTTACGACGATCTTGTAATGTAGCTTGTTCAAGTAAATCTCGACGCTGTTGATACACATATTCCATCGCTAATCCTAGATTTTCGATAAAGCTTTGTCCATTTTCTTTATTCAAGCTCTTAGCCTTTTCATCAAGCGTTTTAAATAACGTTTCCATGATGGTTTCTTGTTCTTGCATGATAACGAGACTTCCTTTCTCATAAAAAATGTCCACATTATTTCTTGAGAAGTCAATATCTTTATGTTCTCATCGATTGAAATAACTGTGGACACATCAATTTAATATTATTAACAGATTATATTTGTTGATATGCTTCTAATGCAGCATCAAAGTTTGGAAAATCAGTGTTTTCACTTACAATTTCTTTATATACAACTTTATTATTTTTATCTAAGACGAATACTGCTCGATTTAATAATCGCATTTCTTCGATAACTACACCAAAATTTTTACCGAATGAAAGTTCTTTATGGTCACTTAACGTAATGACATTATCTAAACCATTCGCTGCACACCATCTCTTTTGTGCAAAAGGTAAATCTACAGAAATCGTTAATACAACACCGTCTTCTTTCGCTGCTTCTTCATTAAATTTACGCGTTTGTTGATCGCAAACACCAGTATCTATAGAAGGAACCACACTAATTAATTTCTTTTGTCCTTGATAAGTATCTAATGTTACCTCACTTAAATCATTAGCCAATACTGTGAAATTCGGCGCTTGATCTCCTTGTTGTACTTCTGAACCTAATAAATGAATAGGTTGGTTATTGAATGTGACTTCAGCCATAATCGATGACCTCCTAATAATGTTATATACTTCATATATGTCATCATACGCCATACATAATTACAAAATCAATCATTTAATCTATAAAGAAAGTACTATTTTTTCTTATAACCAATCTCTGACATAATCAAAAATATTTTTTAATATTAACATTGAAGTGACAGTGACAAATAATAATTTTATATATCCTACACCCTTGGCAATCGCAAAGCGCGCACCAACATATGATCCAACAATCATGCTTATAGCCATAATGAAACCAATCATATAATCAACATGCCCCAAAATCATAAACAAGATAAGTGCACCTATATTTGACGCAAAATTCAAAACTTTAGCATTTCCAGCTGCACTTAAAAAATCAAAACCAAATAGCAATAATACAAACAGCATAAATGAACCCGTACCTCCACCCAAAAAACCATCATAAAAACCAATAATAAGCATGAGTGTTACAAAAATTATTGCTTTTACAGGCGTTAATTTAGTAAAAGTACGTACACTTCCCCAATCTTTTTTCACTAGTGTATATACCATTACTAATGTCAATATGATAATAATTAATGGTTTAAGTACTTCTGCCGGCAGAAAGATAGCTAAACTAGCCCCTCCAGCTGCAAATATGAATACAAATGGAAAGAGCTTGAGAACGATGTTCAAATCCACATGTCCGGACCGAATAAATTTAATCGTACTCGTCAAGGATCCAAAACTGCTTGCAAGTTTATTTGTACCTAATGCTAATGCAGGTGGTAAACCAATTGCCAACAAAGCGGGCGTTGATATTAAGCCACCCCCACCTACAACAGCATCAATGAATGCAGCTAAAAAGCCAAATAAAATGATAATTAAAACAATGTAAATATTTATATCCATCACAGCATCCCCTTACACTTAATAACTATCAAAGATACTAAAATAATTCATTTATTAAAGCAGCTGTGTCTTCATCTTTTTTGCTTTTATAATTTTTATCTATTGTTAATGTTTCAATCTGTTCTACCGCTTGTTGTATCAAACTATCAAAATCAAACACACGCTCATATTTTTCAACCTTATCAAAATCTGGTTCTGTTACAGGATTTTTTGGTGTAAAAATAGTACAACAATCTTCAAACGGTTGAATTGATACGTCATATGTACCAATCTTGCGTGCCATTTTAACAATTTCTTCTTTATCAAGTGTCAATAGAGGACGTAATACAGGTGTAGAAGTAACATGATTAATAGCATACATACTTTTCAACGTTTGACTTGCTACTTGTCCTAGATTTTCTCCATTAACAATCGCATGTGCACCTATTTCATGAACAACTTTGTCAGCAATACGCATCATCATACGACGCGTAGATGTCATTGTGTATCTTGGGTGAACAACTTTGTTGATTTGTTTTTGTAAATTTGTAAATGGAACAATATGCAATTTAATTGGACCTACACGTTGAGACATAATGCGTGTAAGTTCAATGACTTTTTCTTTGGCTTTTTCACTTGTAAATGGTGGGCTATGGAAATGTATGGCTTCAATAGTTACACCACGACGCATTACTTCAATTCCTGCAACCGGTGAGTCAATACCTCCTGATAACATTAATAATGTTTTGCCACCTGTACCAACTGGCAACCCACCAGCGCCTTCAAAGATTTCATGATATACATAAATCGCGTCTTTTCTAACTTCAACACGTAGTTCATAGTCTGGTTGTTTTACGTTCACTGTAAGTCCAGGAACATTTTCAATAACAGCGCCACCCACTATACGTTGTAATTCATAAGTATCTAATGGAAAAGTTTTATCTGAGCGTTTAACATCAATTTTAAAAGAAGCATTTGTGTTAAAATTTAATGCTAATTTGATACAAAGTTGATTGATTTCATCAACAGTTTTGCCAGTTTTTAATACTGGACTTACTGATTTAATACCGTAAATTTGAGTTAAGCGCTGGATGACTTCATTACAATCCGTTTCTTCTTCTAAATCTATGTACATGCGATCTCTTTTTCCCATGACATGCGTGCCATTGATTGATTTTAATGCTTTATTCACATTGTCCTTTAAGCAGTTGACAAACTTTTTACGGTTAGCCCCTTTTAAAGTGAGCTCACCATACCTAACTAAAATATGATCATAATTCATTACTTTAATAACTCCTTCACTTCTCCATATATTTCATTAAATGCTTTTTTGAATGTATCTATATCTTCTTGGCTTGTAGTATCACCAAAGGATATTCTAATGCTTCCTTCAATGCGTTTATCTGACAATCCCATAGCTAACAATACTTCATTAAGTTTTTCTCTTTTAGAAGAGCAAGCACTCGTTGTTGAAACCATAACATCCAGTTTAGAAAATGCATTGACAAGTACTTCTCCTTTAACGCCTGGAAATGCGATATTAACAATGTGTGGTGCAGCATTTTCTGGCGAGTTTAAGTATACACCTGGATAATTTTTTAACATATCTACAATTTGCTGTTTAAATGATGCAAATTTTTCATACCGTGATAACAAGTGTTCATTAGCTAATTTTAACGCTTTGACCAAAGATACATCCATAGGCAAGTTAACAGTTCCACTACGTACACCATACTCTTGACCGCCACCTTGAATAATCGGTGTGAGCTTTCTCACATTATCTATGAGAAGTAAACCTTGTCCCTTTAAGCCATTAAATTTATGACCACTCAGACTCATGCTATTGATTCCTTCTATTAACAGAGGTATTTTACCAAATGCCTGTACAGCATCTACATGAAAATGCGCTTTAGGATAGTGCTTTAATAAATCTACAATAGCTTGTATAGGTTGAATTTGTCCCATAATATTATTAACATGCATACACGTTACAAGACCAACATCTTCGGACATTAATTGTTTTAAATGTTCCACATCTATTATTCCTTGCGAAGTAACATTTACATATTTTAATGTAAAACCTTCTTGTTCTAAACTACGCATTACTTCTAACACTGAAGGATGTTCTAAAACGGATGTTATAATGACATTAGCTGTATCTCTTTTTCTATAAGCGATACCTTTTAATGCGATATTGTTTGATTCAGTTGCGCCACTAGTGAATAGAACATCAAATTGCGGACAATTCATGATTTGTGTTACTTGCTTTTTCGCTTGTTGCAATATTTGCGCTGCTTGTAACCCAGCATAATGTGGGCTATTCGGATTATAATATAATGACTGATTCACCTTTACAAAAGAATCTATTACGTCTAGATTGGCTTTCGTTGTTGCCGCATTATCAAGATAAATCAAAACCAACACTCTCTTTCATTTAACTGTATTCTATTAAAACCATTATCTGCTATTTTTATAAAAATTAATACTCAAGCATTATACTATTTTTTTGAAAAATTAAAAGTAAATTTCTTCATTTGTCTCTTTTAAGATTCTACTGCCCAATTGAATTCGTAGAGCAGAGTGCAATTTAATTTTATTACGGAGTCAATATAGTATAAGTAGGCTGGAACATAATCAAATGTCCCAGCCTATTTTATGCATTTCTATTGTATAGTGCAATTATTCTTTTGTCATTTGTTCTTCTATATATTTTGTTATACCTGGTTCAACTTTCTCAAGTGCTTGTTCAGCAAGCTCAATTGATCGTTTATAACGATTGTTTTTAAATAGGCGTTCTGCTTCGTTTAGACTCTTATCTAAACTATTATCATCTTTACGATAGCGATTACCGTATTGTATTAATCGTTCTGCATAAACTGCATTTACTAATACATCATTAGCCTCGTCTTCAAACGTATTCATTTGAATTACAATTTTAGCAACTTTATCCTTTAATTGCTTGACATGAATAGGTTTGGTACTAAACTGTTCATTTACAGCTCTAACTTCGTGATCAATCTCATTTTTCATAATGATAAATCGTTCTGGTACACTTGTTAGATTAGATGCAAGCAATCGACGATATACTTCTTCTTTTTTAGACTGTACACGTAAAAGATTATCTTCAGCATCTGCTTCATCTTCTCGTAATTGAATTAAATGATTTTGTAATTTTTCTTGATCCTCGTTTATTTCTGCAACATGATCGTCTAAATACTCTAAGTTGTCTTTAACTTCACTATAACGGACCGCTGACTTAGACATTTCTTGTAATATTTCATCGTAAACTGCAATTAGATTTTGAATTTCATTTTCATGCTGTCTCACGCTATGAACATCGCTCTCATTAATGAAATAATTTTCTTTAACATAATCTATTTCAGTTTTAAGTGTATAATTCATTTCTTTCGCTCTAAATAATGCGTCAGTAATGTCCTCTTTAGACTCTTCAACTTCATTTTTGGCTTTAACTTCATATTCAATTAAATCATACATTTCATCTAATTTATCATTAATGGCGTCTAATTTTTCATTTGCAGCTTCTAATTCTAATCGACTAATCATTGGCTCAACAAAACTTAATTCCGTTTTCAAACTTTGTAGCGTGCCATCAATTTTGACATGGTCTAAATCAAAACCATCAACTTTTAAGTCGCGACAGCCATATTTTAAATCTTGGAATTGTCCTGGTAATTCCTTTTGGGCTTCACGAATTAATTCCGGAATTTCTTCCATATATGTTTTAAGTTGTGTCATTGTTTCATTTAAGCCAGCAATGTGATTATGTGCTTGAACATAATTACCTTCTGCTTTAAGTGTTTCAAATTGATCAAGTTGCGGTTCGAATTGTTCAATTTGTTGTTCTAAAGGTGCAGCTGCTTCACCATATTGATGTCTATTAGCCAACACATCACGTTTCATTTCACGGTAATTTGTTTTACATTGTTGATAAATACTATCACTATCTTTATGTAAAGCTACAATTTCATCAACTTCTTTTAATTGTGACTGATACCCTTCTTCATAATGATCCATTAATTCATTGGCATCATCGATATCATTCTGAGCTGCTGAAAATTTAAATTTATCAAGCTGTTCTTCAGCACTTTGTAGTTTTTCTTCTACTGGTGCTAAATAATTAGTTGTGTTATCCATTGTAGCTTTTTTCAATGCATCATATTTCGTTTTTGTTTCACCTTTCAAGTTTAGCTTTGTTAATTTTTCTAGATTGCTTTCATAAGGTAACTGTTGAATTTCAACTTTACGTTCTTCAGCATTAGAAATTAAAGTTCGCTTGTTTGAGCGCAAAAAGAACATAATTCCTATAGCAATCAATAAAATGATGAAAATTGCTAAAATAATGTATAAGACCATCTCATTCTCCTCCTAATTTATCACATTTTATTATAACGTAATTTGCCTTGTGATTTAAGTGAAAAATAGATGAATTGCCGAATTTATTTTTACCTATTATAATATGAAGAAAAATGAGCGAGGTAATTTAATGACTGGTACAACATCTACAAATTATAATTTACTTTCAAAACAACTTCAGAGTTTAATAGAAGATGAAACTAATTTAATCGCTATATTAAGTAACACATCTGCTTTATTAAATGATAATCTCGACCAAATAAATTGGGTTGGTTTTTATTTAATAGACAATCAAGAACTAATATTAGGACCATTTCAAGGTCATCCAGCGTGTGTTCACATCGCTATTGGAAAAGGTGTGTGCGGCACTGCTGTTGCACAAAACCAAACACAGTGCATTGCGGACGTCCATCAATTTCCGGGACATATCGCTTGTGATGCACAAAGTAAATCTGAAATAGTCATACCTTTACATCAAAACAATGAAATTATTGGTGTATTAGATATTGATTCTCCTATTAACAGTCGTTTTACAGAGGAAGATCAGCGACAATTAGAAAACTTAGTATCAATTATCGAACAACAACTTTCTCTGTAGTTATATTTAAGTATTGACACTTTACCATAAAATGTTACAATAATATTTGTGTGAATTTACGAAAGTAGCAGCTATATATTATTAAGCGCTATGTTGTTCCCAAAGCGGACGTGTCGTGTAACTGTAGCTATAAGGCGAAGACACATAAAACAACATATCTTGATGAGCATATAGCACTCTTTTTTGTTTATTCATAACAACAAAAAAGAAAAGGAGGAGTCAATTTATGGCTCGATTCAGAGGTTCAAACTGGAAAAAATCTCGTCGTTTAGGTATCTCATTAAGCGGTACTGGTAAAGAATTAGAAAAACGTCCTTACGCACCAGGACAACATGGTCCAAACCAACGTAAAAAATTATCAGAATATGGTATGCAATTGCGTGAAAAACAAAAATTACGTTATTTATATGGTATGACTGAAAGACAATTCCGTAATACATTTGATATTGCTGCTAAGCAATATGGTGTACATGGTGAAAACTTCATGATTTTATTAGCTAGTCGTTTAGACGCAGTTGTTTATGCATTAGGTTTAGCCCGCACACGTCGTCAAGCTCGTCAATTAGTTGGTCATGGTCATATTGAAGTAGATGGTCGTCGTGTCGATATCCCATCATATTCATTAAAGCCTGGTCAAGTGATTACTGTACGTGAAAAATCACAAAACTTAGATATTATTAAAGAATCTGTTGAAATCAATAATTTCGTTCCTGAATACTTAGATTTTGATGCAGATAACTTAAAAGGTACTTTCGTACGTTTCCCTGAACGTAGCGAATTACCAGCAGAAATCAATGAACAATTAATCGTTGAGTACTACTCAAGATAATAAGTGTTAGACTTTAGGACATCATTCCTAAAAAATTAGCCAGTAAATGCGCATTTTGTAAATGCATTTACTGGCTTTTTTACGTTACGGATGACTGTATGGCTTCATATTCCCTGTATTATCGTATTTTTACTTACAGGTCACAATTTAAAATTATTAACGCTTTCTTTATAGTTGAAAAAGTTCATCTGGTATATCTGTAATAATGCCATCGACACCTAGTTTAATAAGTGACTGTGCAGCTTTGGCTTCATTTACAGTGTACGGCATAACTTTGAGATTAACTTGATGTGCGCCATCGATAAATTTTTTAGTTACTATAGAGTAATTGGGATTAATATAGTCCGCATATTGTGAAATATCTTCAAAATTTGGTAAACGATGCCAATATTTCTTCTTACTTATCAATACACCAAGTTTGTATTCTGTCGTTTTTGATGCTATAGATCGCACACTTTCTTCGTCAAACGATTGTAAAATCACTTGCCTTTTCGGCATATGATAGCGATCCAAAACGTCGAGTAACATATCTTCAATACCAGGATATTGTTGAGGAACTTTCAACTCTATCAATAATATTTTTGAATATTGTCGTGCTAATTGTAATATGTCTTCTAATTTAGAGATTCGGGTTCCCTTAAAGGCATCTCCCCATTTGATTCCAAAATCAAATTGTTGTAATTGTTCATATGTATAATCTATGACTTTTCCTCGCCCATTAGAAGTGCGATCAATTGTATCATCATGTATGACCACAAGTTGCTTATCTTTAGTGTAATGGACATCAATTTCTAACATATCTATTGGTAATTCTAAAGCCGCTTTTAAGCCTATATATGAATTTTCAGGATAACGTTTTGATAAACCACGATGTGCAACGATGCTAAACGTTGAATTAGGTCTTGAAATAGTCATTAAAAGTCCCCTTCCTTGCTTTCTATTTTAAATTATCTAAACTAAAGTTAACATATCAAACATGGAGGTCAAAGTTATATGGTTAAGCATGATTTTAAAGTAAAAACACATTGGACAGGAGGACGAGAAAGTATTGGTACCGTAGAAGGCGATATTTTGAATGAACGTATTTCCATTCCCTCATCTCTGGGTGGTAATGGCACCGGGACAAACCCAGATGAAATGTTAGTTTCAGCTGCCTCATCTTGTTATATCATATCACTCGCAGCCGCTTTAGAACGTGCAAGGTTTGATAACATTACTATTAAAAATGAATCTATAGGAACTGCTCAATTTAATCAAGGTAAATTTTCAATGATAAGAATTGTTCATAAACCAACAATATTTATTGATAAATTGCAAAGCAATCGTTTACAACAACGTATTTCAAAGCTAACTCAAATTGCTGATGAACATTGTATGATTTCAAATTCTATCAGAGGAAATATAGAGATTATTATTGAACCAACAATAGCAGAGAATTAACAATGCGTATTATTTTATATCAAGTGACTAAGTACAGCATTCTATGAACAAAAGTCCTGCAATGCGGAGAAAAAAGACACGAAGAAGATTTTTAAGTTGAAATCCTCTTTGTGTCTTTTGGTATTTATGTCTTAACCTGTTTCAGCATTCAAATTGAAATTAGGTACAACTATCTCTATTTTTAAATATATAATATATGAAATTGCCTTTAAAATTTTCAGAATATTTGGTAAAATTGAAAAATCATCATATTGGAGGAAGTTTTATTATGCACTATTACGAAACTTTATTATTAACACCTGGTCCTACCCCAGTACCGAAAGAAATCAATGAAGCCATTCAATTGCCTATGGTAGGTCATCGCTCGGCCGACTTTGAAAACATAGCTAAGACGGCATTTACATCTCTGAAAAAGATTTTTGGCAGTACAAATGATGTTATGGTATTAACTTCAAGTGGAACAAGCGTATTAGAAGCAAGTATGTTAAATATCGTTAATCCAGATGACCATTTTGTCGTTATTGTCTCAGGAGCTTTTGGTAATCGTTTTAAACAAATTGCAGAAACATATTATCAAAATGTACATGTTTTTAATGTAGCATGGGGAGAAGCTGTTAACATTGATGCATTTAAAAATTACTTATCTAATCTAAATGAAACGATTACAGCTGTATTTTGTCAGTATTGTGAGACATCAACTGGTGTCTTGCATCCCGTTGGACAAATAGGATATGCAATTAAATCTTTTGATCCTGACATTTATTTTGTCGTTGATGGTGTCAGTTGCATTGGTGCTGTTGACGCAAATATGGAGCGGGACAATATCGACGTGCTAATATCAGGTAGTCAAAAAGCTATTATGCTGCCACCAGGACTTGCTTTTGTCGCATACAATGATCGAGCACTCGAAAGATTTCAAGAAGTAAAGACGCCCAGATTTTATTTAGATTTAACTAAATATCATTCATCATTAATACAACATAGCACACCTTTCACACCAAATGTAGCACTCTTTAGAGCACTTAACCGCTATAGCGCGTTAATCGAAAATGAAGGATTTGAACATGTTATTAAACGACATAATATCATTAAACAAGCTTTAAGAACAGCACTAAAGGCTTTAGATTTAGACTTATTAGTACAATCACAAGACGCCTCACCTACCGTCACTGCTTTTATACCAAAAGATAGTGCTGAGCTCAAATACATTAAAGATTCATTAAAAGCAAACTATCGTATTACAATTGCTGGTGGCCAAGGCAAACTTAAAGGTCAGATTCTGCGCATTGGTCATATGGGAAAGGTTTCACCATTTGATATTCTTTCTGTTGTTGCAGCGTTAGAAACGATTTTATCTGACTATCGCAAAATGAATTATATTGGTAAAGGCATGAAAGCATATATGGAGGTAATTCATCATGAAGCATAAGATATTAGTAGCAGACCCTATATCTAAAGAAGGTCTTACGGCATTAATAAATAATCCCAACTTTCAATTAGATATTCAAACTAATTTATCAGAAAATGAATTGTGTGAAATGATTGATAGTTATGAAGCTCTAATTGTTCGTAGCCAAACACAAGTCACTGCTAAAGTATTAGAATCTGCCTCACACCTCAAAGTTGTTGCACGTGCTGGAGTTGGCGTTGACAACATTGACATAAATGCTGCTACATTAAACGGTATAATCGTGATTAATGCACCTGATGGAAATACGATTTCAGCAACTGAACATTCAGTTGCTATGCTCTTAGCAATGGCACGCAATATTCCAAATGCACATGCTTCATTACAACAAGGAGCATGGAATCGTAAAGCATTTCGTGGTGTAGAACTTTATCAAAAAACTCTGGGAGTAATTGGCACTGGGAGAATTGGTCTTGGGGTAATTAAACGTTTGCAAAGCTTTGGTATGACTGTTTTAGCATATGATCCATTTTTAACTAAAGAAAAAGCCAAAGAATTAAATATCGTTATAGCCTCACTAGATGAGATAGCTAAAAAAGCAGATTTTTTAACTGTGCATACACCTTTAACTGAGAAGACAAAAGGTATGATTGGAAAGGACTTCTTTAATAAAGCAAAATCAACATTACAAGTGATTAACGTTGCACGTGGTGGCATTATAGATGAAGCAGCTTTATTTGAAGCAATAGATAAAAAACAAATTGCCAAAGCTGCCATCGATGTCTTTGAAGAAGAACCTCCAACTAATTCACCTTTAATTAATCACGACGATATTATTGTAACGCCTCATTTAGGTGCCTCAACTATTGAAGCCCAAACCAAAGTAGCCATTTCAGTTTCGGAAGAACTTGTAGACTATTTTGAGCAAGGATTAATTAAGCATGCGATTAACGCGCCAACATTAGATTTTTCTAATATTAGCAACACTGCTCGAGAATTCATTAAAGTTAGTGAAATTGCAGCTGAACTTGCTGTGCAATTATTTGATCACGCACCAGAAGACATTAAAATCACAGTAAGCGGAGAAATTGTTGAACCGCACGCAGATTTAATCTTGCGTTCATCCATTACACAGTTACTAAAACCACATTTTGGCCATCGTGCAAATTTAATCAATGCTTTAGTATTATTAAAAGAACAAGAAATTAATTATCAAGTTGAAACAAGAACATCAGCTGGCTCAGCTTTTAAGAATTATGTTGAAATACGTTTGCAACATCAATCATATTCTCTAACTATTGGTGCAACCGTTATTGAAGGGTTTGGTCCAAGAATTATAAGAATTAATGATTTCTCAGTCGATTTTCAGCCTAATGCTTATCAATTAATAACTTATCACAACGATGTGCCTGGAATTGTCGGTCGAACAGGAGCGTTGCTTGGTCGAGAACAAATCAATATTGCAAGTATGTCGTTAGGTAGAAATACTGAAGGCGGACAAGCCATGATGATTATTGCTGTCGATCAACCAATCACAGACAAAGTTATTCAACATCTCAAACAAACCCAGCAATTCACAAAGATTCATGGAACAATTCTATCGATTCCTAACACAGAGTCTAAGGCATAAAGTTTTCTCCAAGAACTTAGAATAATATCATAAACTATATATACAGAATGGACCATCAATCTCAAAATTATGAGGCTGGGACATAAATCTCAGAAAAATAGCAGTCAGATGAATTGAATTCAACTCATCTGACTGCTTCTTTTTTATTGAATACTTCGTATTGTTGGCTCGCTTTCTTAGGGGACAGCTTCAGCCACCCCAACCTACACTACCAATAGAAACTTCAGTTTTAATATCTTCAAATGATATCACCTACCATATTCATGATATTGTGGAAACCAAGCCCTAAGAAAAATTTAGTCATTTTCAATCCATTACATTTATGTCCCAGACTGTTCAAAATAATCCGTAAATAATCTATTATATATAACTTACCAATCTTTATTTATAGTAGAATGCTTCTAATTTCACCAACATGGTTGATAATAAAGTCTGCCCCATGCTGTTCTAATTCAAGACGAGCTGATTTGCCGCTCAATCCAGTTAATGTTCCAATAAACGTTGCTCCAATTTTTTTCGCACACAATAAATCTGCTAGTGAGTCTCCCACAATATAAACATCTGTACCACAAACGATATGATTTTGATTTTTGATATATTCACTGTAATGCTCACGATGATTTCCATTTAATGTTGCTATATAACTAAATGGATTCGGCTTACCTAAAGGTGCAGAAGATGGATATTGTGATTCAGCAGTTAATACCTCTGATGCGGTCACAATATGTGACTGATCAAACCATTGTAATAAACTAAATGATTTAAACGGCACAATTGTTTCTGTTCTAGGTCTGCCTGTTGCAACAGCCAATTGATAGCCTGCTGCATTTAAATCATGTAATAATTGTTGAATTTCCGCTTCAGGCCGTAATAAAATTTCTTGAAAAATAAAGCCTTTTTTAAAGGTGCTTCTTGGTTTTTTCTGTTCAATCTCTTCATATAAACTTTGTCCTAAATACCATTCTTGATAAACCTCTTGCGTAAAATGCCACAGCGTACTTTTTAAATTAAACATATCATCTTGAACAATCTCTAGCTCCTGTTGTGCATATTGCTTTAATGATTCATATATTTGAGTTTTCCCATGTGTTGTCGTTGATAAAAAATGCTTAACATTTAGTGGTGAAAGGCTCGGTTGTTGATTTAAATGTTGCTTAATAAATGCAATACTGTCTACAGTAAAATGCTGACTTGACAGCACAGCCTCTCTATCTCCTTTAGAAAGCTCCTTCAAAATATGTATAAAATGAATGCTAAAAACAATAAATAACATATCCCAATTCGAATTAAGACCCAGTGATTTAAAATGATTTAAAATCTTATCATTCTGAAATATCTCATTTCTAATTTGTTGAATTTGATCATCTGTTAAATCACTATATTGTTTAATAGGTTGAAGACCTAAATAATTTTCACTATGTAATAATTCATCAACTGTGAGTGCTGAAACATCAAAACAACGTTCTTCACTTAAAAAAACGCCATCAACATCAAATAATATAGATTTCACTCACACCACATCCTCTCTATTACTTTTCTTAATCATACCTAATTGATATGTTTGGTGCAAATGCAAAATGCGGTTAAACAGTACGTCAATGTAGACATTTGCTTAACCGCATTTTAATGCTATTTAAATTCTACAATTGCTTTTCAATTTCATCAGCAACTTGTTGAACATGCGTTCCTACAATTACCTGCGCTGAATGGTTGCCACTCTTAGTAACACCTACTGCCCCAGCATTTTTTATTTTCTGTTCGTCTATCACTACATTATCCTTCAGTTCCATTCTAAGACGTGTCGCACAATTCGTTAATGATACAATATTATCCTTACCGCCAAGCCCTTCTAAAATCTGTTTAGCAGTATTGTAATATTTACTTTGACCCTCACCATTATCTGGAACTGCGTGATGATTGTTATCAGTTTCAGTAGGATCAGCAAGCAAATTATCCCCTCTACCAATTGTATTTAAGTTAAAGACCTGTATAACAACTCTAAAAATAACATAATATAATACAAAGAAACACACGCCTTGTACTAATAACATCAACGGATGATTTGCAACAGGATTAATTAATGATAGGGAATAGTCTATCAATCCTGCACTAAATGCAAACCCTGCAGTCCAATGAAACAATGCTGCAATAAATAGTGATAACCCAGTTAATAATGCATGAATAATAAATAAAACGGGTGCTACAAACATGAAAGCAAATTCGATAGGTTCAGTTACACCAACAAAGAATGCACCAATTGAGCTAGCTAAAAACCAAGCATACACTTGCTTTTGCTGTTTGCTTTGAGCCGTATGATAAATCGCTAAAGCAGCAGCTGGCATACCGAACATCATTACTGGGAAGAAACCTGCTTGATAACGTCCTGTAATGCCTTTTACGGCATCTTTACCACTTTGGAATTTACCAATATCATTGATGCCAATAGTATCGAACCAGAATACACTATTTAATGCATGATGTAATCCAGTTGGTATTAATAACCGATTAAAGAATCCATATAAAAATGCGCCAAATGGTCCAAACCCTGTGATTGTTTTTCCAAAAGTAACTATAGCATTATAAACAACTGGCCAAGCTACAAGAAGCACCAACACCAAAAACGTACAGAAAAATGCAGTTAATATCGGCACTAATCTACGTCCACTGAAGAAAGATAGCGCAACTGGTAATTCTGTTTCACTAAATTTATTATATGTATACGCTGCTATTAAACCGATAACAATACCAATAAAAACATTTGAATTATTCATTTGTGAAAAAGCTAAATCTAGACTATTTTCTTTAACATGTAAAACTGGAGCTATCTTGGCTGGTGACAAAACAACAGTTACTAGCAAATAACCTGTCACTGCTGCAAGCGCAACTGCCCCATCATTCTTTTTCGCCATACCAATCGCTACACCAATTGCGAATAAAATACCTAATTGTTCCAGTATGGTTGAACCAACAGTAGTAAAGAACAAAGCAACTTGTGCCCAGATATGCAACGCATTTAATGCATTACCTATTCCAGTAATAATCGCAGCAGCAGGTAATATTGCTACTGGTAACATTAGCGAGCGACCTAAATTTTGAAAAAACTTACCCATATTATCAATCCTTAATACGTATTTATTTTTATTACTTATTTATTATAATTGCCAAACAAATAAATAACCATATGCATTTTGTATTTTTATAGATTTATTTGAAAATGTTAACAAAATATTTAATATTACGAAACTTCTAATACAAAGTATATATTACATAATCTTCATAGCTTGCACGCTTCTATTTTAGTTATGAATTTACCTTTAGCAATATTACATAGCAGTTTAATTAATCATCGTTTCATCTTTAATGTGTAAAAAGTAAAAGCGAACTTCTATTAAACTTTAATAAAAATCCGCTTTATTTCACTATATATTTTATCTTCAAACTTAAATTTGTTGATAATATAACAATTTAATTATTTTTCATAATATAAGATATTTAACTCTTTCTGTAATTCCCCTGTTCTTTTTTCAATTTCTTTGGTAAGATATTCAATCTTTTCATTACGTTTTAATTCTTTTGGAATATCACTAAGATAAATAGGTTTTCCAAATTTAATTGTGGCACGACCAGTCAACAATCCTAAAATATGCTTTGGTCCAACGTAAGCAGCTGGTAAAATCGGCGACTTACTTAACAAAGCAATTGTAGAGGCACCTCTTTTTAATGGTGCGCCTTCTGTAGATGTTCGATGTCCTGTTGGAAAGATACCTACCGTTTTATTTTGCTTTAATAAATTAATAGGACGTTTTAATGTACTAGGACCTGGATTTTCTCTGTCTACTGGAAATGCGTTTAAAGAAGTTAAAAATTTACCTATCCATTTATTTTTAAATAATTCTTTTTTAGCCATATAATTAATTTCATTTGGCACAAGCGCTAGCGCTAACATAATGACTTCGTTATAGCTTTCATGTGTACATGTCACAATATATTTACTATCCTTCGGTACATTTTCTTTCCCTAATACATATAAAGATTTAGCCCCTTTTACTAACAAGACATTTAATAATTTACTGATGATTTGATACATAATGGCACCTTCTTTGCTTTTATTTCAACAAATTGAATTTTATCATTATATTCTTGCCTTAACAAGCAGCGTCAAAGATACTTCTAAAGTCTGATAGTAATTTACTAGAATTATTGTTGAAAACCATACATAATAATATTATGTATGAAATAGGAGGTAGACAATGTCAATATTCAATCAACATTATAGAAATCCAAAACCTCGTTTTCCTTTGTTTAAAACAATAGTCATTGCTATTGTTGCAGGAATCATAGGTGCATTAATCGTCTTAGGTATTGGAAAAGCGCTAAATCATACCAGCTTGAATCAAAATGGTTCGCAAGTGCAAGAGGCAACAAACTCTAAAGGTGGCAATCGGCTGGATGGTAAAAGTGAAAAATACAATTCTGTCAACCAAATGATTAAAGATGTATCACCTTCAATTGTGGGTGTTATTAATATGCAAAAAGCTTCAAGTATTGATGACTTGCTGCGTGGTAAATCCACAAAATCACAAGAAGCAGGTGTTGGTTCTGGTGTAATATATCAAGTTAATAATGATTCATCTTATATTGTAACGAATAATCATGTTATTGATGGCGCGAATGAAGTTAAGGTACAATTACATAATGGTAAACAAGTTGATGCTAAACTCGTTGGTAAAGACGCGGTTTCAGATATTGCAGTTTTGAAAATCAAACAAATAAATGGAGTTAAAGCCATTAAATTTGCTAATTCTAGCAAAGTGCAGACAGGTGACTCTGTATTTGCAATGGGTAATCCTTTAGGACTTGAATTCGCTAATTCAGTTACTTCAGGTATCATTTCAGCCAACGAACGTACCATCGATGCAAATACATCGTCTGGCGGTACGAAAGTGACTGTCTTACAAACTGATGCTGCGATTAATCCAGGTAATTCTGGAGGTGCACTTGTTGATATAAACGGTAATCTTGTGGGCATAAATTCAATGAAAATTGCCGCTGAACAAGTTGAAGGTATCGGCTTTGCTATTCCTAGTAATGAAGTTAAAGTTACGATTGAACAACTTGTAAAAAACGGCAAAATCGAACGTCCTTCAATTGGTATTGGATTACTAAATTTAAGTGAAATTCCAGACTCGTATCGTGAAGAATTGCATACAAATCGAAAAGAAGGCGTATATGTGGCTAAGGTTGAACATGGAAGTACGATCAAGAAAGGTGATATTATTACAAAGATAGATAATACAACAGTTAAAGAAGATACCGATTTAAGAACGTACTTATATCAACATAAAAAACCTGGTGAAAAGATAACTTTAACTATTATTAGAGACGGAAATACAAAAGAAATCGACGTAACATTAAAAAGTCAAAAAGCATCTCATACTTCAGAGTCATCAAGAAGTAGCCAATTTGCACAATAACTTCTTAGCATTTGAATTTAATTTATATAAAAAGGGTCTGGGACATACATCTCAGAAAAACAGCAGTAAGATCATTTTCAATTAGAAAATATCTTGCTGCTGTTCTCTATTTTCACAATACTTCGTATTGAATGGCTTCGCTTTCCTAGGGTGCCGTCTCAGCCACCCCAACTAGCTTTGTCCGATGGCTTTCTTTTCGAAAGCCTATCTGTTGGGGGCCCCACCCCAACTTGCTTTGTTTGGCGAAATGCTTTTCGCATTTCTCTTTGTTGG